>CAYOBX010000124.1:7943-13165 GCA_964402245.1 uncultured Saprospiraceae bacterium
ATTTAATATGCCAAAAAAAATCAACTATATACTTGCAAGTGCTTACTTCTGCTTAACTAGCTTATTTCTTCCTGCACAAGAAATAGATACGACCTATGCGCTTTCTCCAATTACAGTCAAATCAACCAGATTTAATACAAAAGATATACAATCAGCTTTAGCCTTAACAGCCATTGCTAAAAATTTTATTCAGCGAGGTCAAGCACAGCTTTCTGTCAACGAATCGTTAAATACAGTTCCGGGATTATTTGCATTAAATCCTAATAATTTTGCTCAAGATTTAAGAGTATCTATTAGAGGGTTTGGTGCTAGATCTGCCTTTGGGATTAGAGGTATCAAGATATTAGTAGATGGTATTCCAGAATCTACCCCTGATGGGCAAGCCCAAGTAGATAATCTTGCCTTAGGTGTATTGAGCAATATCGAAGTAGTCAGAGGGCCCGCTTCTAGTTTGTATGGCAATGCTTCTGGCGGAGTGATCAATTTTTCTACAGAAGAGCCATCTGCCGAACCATTTGTTGAGGCTAGAATCTTAGCAGGATCTTATGGACTACAGCAATACCAATTGAAAACAGGGCAGCAGAAAGGCAAGTTTAGCTATCTACTTCATGGAGTCCATGTACAGACCGATGGTTATCGGGAAAATAGCGGTATGAAAAATACCATACTAAATGGAAAATTAGGCATACAATTGAATGAAAAAAATCAACTAAAGTTATTATTGAACTATGGCAATAGTCCTCAAGCAGATGATCCTGGTGGTATCAATTTAGACCAAGTAATTGCGGACAGAACTAGTGCAAGAGATCGAAATTTATTATTTCAAGGCGGGGAAACTGTAGAACAATTTCGAGCAGGTCTTATATATGAACGGGCCATTTCTGATAGCGATCAGTTGCAACTAAAGGCATATCACACTTATAGAGACTTTGCCAATAAATTACCTTTTGAATTTGGAGGGATTGTCAATTTTCAACGACAGTTTTCTGGCGTTAGTGGGCAGTACCAAATCCAGCGAAACTTATCTGGAAAACCCTACCGACTCAAAATAGGAACAGAGTTGGAAAATCAAGCAGATGATCGACAACGATTTAGAAATTTAGAGGGTATACAAGGGGATCAGACATTGGATCAAAAAGAAGAATTTTTAAATTGGGGTACTTATCTCACACAAGAATTAGATTTTACGGATGCTTTTACCATACTCTTAGGCTTGCGCTATGATATTACTCGATTTAAAGCGACCGATCAATTTTTAAATAATGGGGATGCTTCAGGAAGTTCTACGCTGAATAATTTTAATCCAACAATTGGTTTAGTATATAGTTATGCAAAAGACAATAGTATTTATGCCAATATTTCTACTAGCTTTGAAACACCTACGCTCAACGAGTTATCGAATAATCCGTCTGGAAATGGAGGTTTCAATCCTGACTTACAACCTCAAGAAGCAACTAATTATGAAATTGGATTCAAAGGGATTCTTTCTCGAAAATTGCGGTATGAAATTGCTGTGTTTAAAATAGGCGTAAGTAATGAAATTTTACCTTTTGAATTAGAAGATTTCCCTGGAAGGGATTTCTTTGAAAATGCAGGTAGTACTAATAGAACAGGTGTAGAGACTAGTTTTACTTATAATCTAACTAAAGGTCTTACTGCTTATTTAAATTATACCTATTCTAATTTCACCTTTGATGACTTTGAAGATTTTGATGGCAATACATTGCCCGGTATTCCAAAGCATTCTACTTTTGTAGCGATCAATTATTCTAATCCAAAAGGTTTTTTCACTACTATCCAGTCTCGATTCATTGGAAGTATATTTACAAACAATGCTAATAGTGTTACTGATGATGGGTATACTGTAATCAATTTAAATTTGGGATATACGAAGTTGTTCAAACAGGTGACAGTAGAACCATTCTTAGGCATTAATAATTTACTAGATGAAGCCTATAATGATAATATTCGTATTAATGCTTTTGGGTCTAGGTTTTTTGAACCTGCGCCAGAGATTAATGTGTATGGAGGAATAAAGATTCGATTTTAAAAATTAAACGCAGAGGTGCAGAGAGGCAGAGAATAAATAGAACTCTGCACCTCTGCATCTCTGCGTTCAATACTTCTAGTTTGAAAAATCTATATAATAAAGTTAACGGAGAAGAATTAAAACAAAAGATGTTGGATAGTACAGAAAAGCGAGTGACGCTTTCCTTTTACCAATATCACTATATAGGAAACCCACAATTATTTAGAGATCACTTCTATTTAAATTTAAATCAAATTGGCGTATTAGGTAGAATCTATGTAGCCCAAGAAGGCATCAATGCACAAATATCTATACCTGAACAAAATTTTGAAGTCTTCCAACTATTAATGGATTCTATAGAATTCCTAAAAGGTATTCGACTCAATATCGCTATAGAGGATGATGGTAAATCATTTTTTAAATTAAAAATTAAAGTCAAAGATAAAATAGTAGCCGATGGTTTAGATGATGCTTCTTTTGACCCAAGTAAAAGAGGGAAACATTTAAAGGCAGCAGATTATAATAAACTCGCCAATCAAGAAGATACCATTATCGTGGATATGCGCAACCATTATGAAAGTGAAGTGGGATACTTCGAAGGGGCGATTCGACCAGACGTAGAAACATTTAGAGAGGCATTGCCATTAGTGGAAAAAATGCTAGCAAAAGAAAAAGACAAGCACATCATCATGTATTGTACCGGCGGTATTCGATGTGAAAAAGCAAGTGCCTATTATCTACACAAGGGCTTCAAAAATGTATACATGGTCGATGGAGGAATTATTGAATATGCTAGAGAAGTCAACAAGCAGAATTTAGAAAATAAATATATTGGTAAGAATTTCGTTTTTGATGAACGAATGGGAGAACGGATTAGTGAGGATATCATTGCCAAATGCCACCAATGTGGCGCAGCTTGCGACACTCATGTCAATTGCTTAAATGATGCCTGCCATATTTTATTTATCCAATGCGAATCTTGCGCAACTAAGTATAGCAAGTGTTGTTCCAATAAATGTAGTGATTTCAATAAATTACCTGAAGAAGAACGGGCAATATTAAAGGGAACGACGCAATTCAATGGTACTAAATTTGGAAAAGGGAGATATAAGGCACATCGAAAAGATCAGGAGTTGTAGATGAATGAGAAATGATGAATGATGAATGCTAGACATTGACTAGGATGCATTTGGGCTATGTTTGGCATTCATCATTAAAAACACTTCATTTTGCATTCATCATTAAAATACTCCCATTTCAAGCATAAATACTTGACATATTTGTATTTTTACAGTATAATCCTTTCTGAACCTACTGCAATATTTAATGATACGATTTTTATTAACCTACTCCCTCCTCATTCTACTAGCCGTCTCCATGTTGGGGCAGAGCGCTAGCATTAAAGAATTAGAAGCACAATTAAAAAAAGCTGGAACAACTCAAGAGCAAATGATGCTCAATTATGAATTGGGTAAAGCTTATATAAAATCAAATAAAAAGAAAGCGGAAGATCACGCCTATAAAGCAGCCTTGGCGGCAAGAAAATTGAATGACAAAGAAATGGCTGCCCGAGCTTATTTTCTAAATGCCCAAGCTAAATTAAAGAGTAGGGATCGAAAAGGAGCAAGAACTCGCTTTAACACGAGTTTCGATTATGCAAAGAAAACTAACAATCCTGCCTTAGTATTAGAAGTATTAGAAGAATTGGTGACAATAGAAAAAAGACTAAATAATTA
Source organism: uncultured Saprospiraceae bacterium (assembly GCA_964402245.1). Taxonomy (GTDB): domain Bacteria; phylum Bacteroidota; class Bacteroidia; order Chitinophagales; family Saprospiraceae; genus JAFMDF01. The sequence continues at coordinate 11,709 of CAYOBX010000124.1, forward strand.
TAAAGCAGCTTATTCTCATACAGAATCAGCACTAGAGATTATAAAAAATTCAAAGCAAGTAGCCTCTTCAAGTCCTCCTCCTAGTTATTCTGGTACTTCTAGCGTTATAAAAGACAATCAAGCACTCGCTAAAGAAAAACAGGATTTAGAAAGTGAAATTCAAAAATTACAAGAGCAGAGAAGTAAACTAGCAACAGATAAATCTTCCCTGACAGAGCGACAAAAACAACTAGAAGAAGAAAAATCTACTATAGAAGCAGAAAAAACAATTATTGAATCTGAAAAAGAACAAATCGCTGCTACGGTGGCCGAGAAGGAGGCTCGCATTAATAAGATGTCAAACGAACAAGTAAGAGCAAAAGCTAAAATATTAGAAAAACAATTAGCAATAGACGATCTAAAAATTAAAGAACAAGAACAAGATTTGACTATTTTGAAAGCTAAAGAACGAAATAGTTACCTGCTACTAGCCTCTGCACTTGGTTCCTTAGTAATGCTCTTTCTATTCTTAAGATACCGGTCCAATAGAAAAGCGAAAACCATTCTTTTAGAAAAGAACAAACTAATCGAAGAAGAACGAGAACGTTCGGATGATTTATTAAAAAATATATTGCCCGCTAGTATTGCAGAAGAATTAAAAGAACATGGCAAAGCAAAGGCTCAACGCTATGAAAATGCTACGGTCATGTTTTCTGATTTTGTCAACTTTACAAAAATTTCTGAACAACTAACACCAGAGCAGCTAGTACAAGAATTAGACGCCTGCTTTAGAGGATTCGATCAAATTATTGCACAATATAAATTAGAAAAAATAAAAACTATCGGCGATGCTTATATGGTCGCTTATGGCTTAAAAGATAGAGTTTCTGCTCCATTAGATATCATCAAGGCAGCAATAGACATGCAGGAGTTTTTAGAGGATTTGAAAGTTGAAAAAATCCGTCAAGGCTTACCTTACTTCGAAGCTAGAATAGGTATCCATTCTGGTCCTGTCGTAGCTGGAGTTGTAGGATTGAATAAATTCGCTTACGATATTTGGGGCGACACCGTCAATATTGCCGCACGAATGGAAGCCAATTGTGACCCTGGCAAAGTCAATATCTCAGAGAAAACCTATAGATTGGTTAAATACAATTTTAATTGTCGCTATAGAGGAAAAATTAGTGCTAAAAATAAAGGTCAAATTGATATGTATTATGTGGAAAGTAAAGTAGTGAAGTCTGTTCCTAGTTTTGCTTAGGCAAATTAAATGTATGGATTTCTAGAATTATGAAAATAGTTTGTTTTTATTTGTAAACAACAGTACTTTAGTGTTTAATACTTATTACTTGGTTTTCAATGAAACAATAAAAACCGTTTCATTGATAACTAGTAAAACATAATAGCCTTAACCTAAGACTCGGCAACAAGTATGTTTAATTTTATTTTTAGAGGTCGCCAATTTAATTTGTTTTTTT
>CAYOBX010000125.1:0-13150 GCA_964402245.1 uncultured Saprospiraceae bacterium
AATAGATAAAGGATATTCTTCTTCCAGTATTCTTCCAAATTTTTTTCAGCCATGTTGATTGGTTTTCGTTTTAGTAAGTATGTGTATAATTAATACCTGCTGAAACAGACGTTGTCTTGTATTTGACTCAGACTTTTGATGAATTTCGTTAATTTACACCGCGTGTACTGTCAGCTTTCTTCAAGTATAATTTATCATGATGGAGCCAACATCAATATATGTAAGAGATAGGCGCCTCACGATTAGTTGGAATATTCACCAATATATAGAAAGATTTGTTTTCTGAAAAACATTAATGGAATTATATTATGATCTATCAGGAATAGAGATAATTTTGTAATATTATCGCAAAATACTATCCACAAAGACCAACAATGAATAAAAAAGACCCACCGATTGTTTTAAAAGCTAAAGAAGTATTAAATAATACTCGGGTACCTACTTTAGCTCAAGCAGATGAACTAAAGCGAAAAAAATATTTTTCTTATGCTCGACAGATGTATGAGCGTTTGCCTATTTCTGAGAATTTTTCTAAGACCAAAAAACTGGAAACTATTGCTATCTGTACCTACAAAGATCCTGATTTACCAAGTGCTTTAAAATATGATAAAGCGCTTAAGACATTACAGGAAATAGGCGATATTAACACCTCCAAACGCCAAGAAACACTCGGTTTGACAGGTGCTATTTATAAAAGAATCTGGCAATATAATGGCCAATCTCAAAATCTAGATTATTCTCTATATTATTACCAAAAAGGCTATGAATTGTGGGAGGAGGGTAAGGCGCCTATTGATGATGCTTATACCGCCTTAAATACGGCTTACATGCTTGATTTGTTGGCGCATCAAGAATGGATGGAAAGAAAAAAAATGGGCATCGCTATTGATATTTCAAAACAAAGATCAGAGGCTAATGCTATCCGCCATCGTATTATTGAGCACTTTGAATCTTTGGATGCTTGGCCGAAAGATAAGCCTTGGCTGAACGTGACTTTAGCGGAGGCGCATTATGGATTACAACAATTTGATAAGACTAAAAAGTATTTACAAGAAGTAACATTTCCACCCAAGAGTTGGGAGTATGAAACCACTGCTCGACAACTAGCCTCTATTGCTCAAATACATATCGACTATGCAGAAGTATCAGATAAGCCTTTACTGGAACAAACAGCAAAAACGACATTGAATGTTTTTTTGAATGATTTGGAAGGTGTTGATTCTGCTTTTAAAGGTAAGGTTGGTTTAGCTTTATCGGGAGGAGGATTTAGGGCTTCTTTATATCATATAGGCGTGTTAGCAAAATTAGCCGAGTTGGATGTATTGCAAGATGTAGAAGCCTTGTCATGTGTGTCGGGCGGCTCTATTGTAGGGGTTTACTATTATTTGAAGGTCAAAAAATTATTAGAAAGTAAAGAGGATACGGAACTCTGCCAGGCAGATTATATCAAAATTGTAGCAGAACTAGAGGAAGAATTTCTAGTAAAAATTCAGACGAATATTCGCATGAAGGTTTTTGAAAACTTAGGAGCTAACGTAGATTTTTTCTCTAAGGAAGATTATTCTAGAACGCATCGACTAGGAGAATTATACGAGTCTGTTTTATACCAAGATCTATTGGATGCGAAAGCTGCTCGTGAGCCAATCTATATGCATGATTTAGAGATAGTCCCGAAAGGTGAGACCAACTTTAATATCAAAACAGATAATTGGCGAAGACGGCATAAAGTGCCTAAGTTAATCATTAATGCGACTACGCTTAACACAGGCCATAATTGGCAATTTACGGCTTCCTTCATGGGCGAACCTCCTGGGAATATCGTCACGGAGGTGGACGCTAAGTACCGCCTAAGACGGATGTATTATTATGAGGCACCAGAAAAATATAAACAGGTGCGACTAGGGCATGCGGTAGCGGCTTCTTCGGGCGTGCCAGGTATTTTTGATCCGCTGCCTATGCTGGATTTATATCCTGATGTGGCCGTACAATTGGTGGATGGTGGGGTGCATGATAATCAAGGAGCAGCGGGCTTATTAGAACAAGAGTGTAGCATCTTATTGGTAAGTGATGCTAGTGGACAACTACAAGCGAAAGAAGAAAAATCCAGTTCTATTTTAAATGTCTTAACGCGCACCAATGATATTTTAATGGAACGGGTACGAGAGGGTGGTTTTCAGGACTTGAAGTATCGACAAAATGCGGGGCTGATCAAAGAATTATTTTTTGTGCATTTAACTAAAGAATTATCGCTAGAAGACAAAAATTGGAAAGGGGCAACTACGCCTGCTGTTAAACAAACTTCCAATCCGCTCACTACTTATGGCATAGCTAAATCTTTACAGCAATTATTGGCAGGCATACGGACCGACCTAGATGCTTTTAACGACAAAGAGGCCTATGCCTTGATGTATAGCGGTTATCAAATGGCAGCTAACGAACAAGCACAAATGACGCATCGGGCGTTTTCTAATTCAACTACCAAACACTACTGGCAATTTTTGACCATATCAGATTTATTAAAAGATACCTCTGAACGAGCAGCGATCATTCCTTTGTTAGAGACGGGCGGTAAAAAGATTTTTAAGGTCTATTTATTGGATCGAAAATTTCGTATCGCTGCTCGTATCGGATTATTGTTGCTAGTTATTGCTCTAGTTTATTTCCTATACACTTATAGAACAATATTATCCAATATTACAATTGGTTTGAATGTCTTTACGATATTAGCCACAATTGGATTTTCCATTTTGGTGATTTTAGCGAATCGCTATAGAGACCAATTAGGGAATTATATTGGTTGGGTAAAGCCAGAAAGTAAAATTCGGAAAAGGATATTGGGTGTGGGTTTGGCAGCGGGTCTATTTATAACGGCTAAATTCTATCTACGGTATTTGAATAAATCGTATCTACGTAAAGGAAAAGTTAATAAACCTTTTAGCCAACAAGAAATACAAGAATTACTACTTCCACTATTGGAAAAAGAAGGGAAGCGCTATCAAAAAAATAAAAATATTTTTGCTAGGCCCGCTCAAAAAGGGGAGTGGATTACGACCATTACTAGCGATGGTGTAGAAACGCAAAATCAAGTGACCAACGAGGATAGCTATGTTGTAAAAAATCAAACAGAGGCTCAAGAAAGCTATATCGTGGAGGGTAGTACTTTCCGCAAAAAATATCAAGCGCTACAAATCGCCACCTCCCATTTTGCAGAATACCAATCCATAGGACAAGTAATGGCTATCCAACTAAATAAACAACGATGGACGGCACTCGGATTTCCTAATACATCCGCCTATTTGATCGCTTCTTGGGGAGCACCTATGATTTTTAAATTAAATGACTACCTCGTTTGTCCACCTGATTTCTCTGAAGTCTATCGAGTGGCAGCGAAAGAATTTTTGGAGACTTACGTGGAGGTGTAAAACAAAAAAAAATCGACCGCCTACGGCGGTAAAGTTTAAAAAAGGTAAAAGTTTAAGAGGGCAAAGGGTAATAGCCCTGGGAAATCCGAAAACCGTTACTGCCGCTACGAATATCGGGATAGCTCCTGTAGCGATAGGAAACACGGCAATAGCTATCGAAGCTGAACCAAGAGCCGCCACGCAAAACACGCATTTTTCCTATTGCTGGTCCTTGCGGATTGTCTGTTGGACTTTCTTTATAATAGTCTTCTTTGTACCAATCTTGGCACCATTCCCATACATTGCCACTCATATCATAGATGCCTAATTCATTAGGCTTTTTTTGGCCAATTGAATGTAGTTGGCAATTATTTTTATACAACTTTTCTTCTTTCCATTCACCTCCTAATCGTTTCTTTCCGCTATTTTCCCAATACCAAGCCACTTCTTCAATATCATTACTACCGCTATACAAATAACCTTTACTTTTTGCACCACCCCGTGCAGCATATTCCCATTCTGCTTCATTAGGTAGTCTAAAACCATTGGCTTTTTTATTGATACGAATCGTATTACCCTTTATGATGTACACTCCTTCCAAGCCCTGTTGCTGACTTAACCAATTACAGTACGCTATTACATTGAACCAAGAAACGCCAACAATCGGGCAGCTTGGATTGGTCAGTGCTTCACCTATTTTTTTATAGTAGTCATTTGTGCCTGTTTTTATATTATATTCGTTACCTGCTTCCATCCAATCAGGGTGGTTGCTATTGGTAGCATTTACAAAGGCTAGGTATTGTCCTACGGTGATGGGGTATTTGCCGATTTGGAAGTCATTTAGTTGGACTTGGTGTATAGGTTGAGTATTATTGTAGTCATTAGACCCCATATCAAAAGTGCCACCTTGAACAGCAACTAATGCAGGTTTGAAAATAGTCAGATAGTCTTGTGCCGCTTGTCGATACTTTCCATTAGGAAATTGACTTAAATAGGTTTCGTAACTAGTAGGAGAATGCAAATTTTTAGCAATCTTCCAAGCAGCATTATCTCGTTTCTTAGGGATTTCAGTAATAGCCAATTCTTTTCGAGCGGCTTCCGCAAAAGGACTAAGGGGATGTTCTTTTAAAAAATTGTTGATAGATTGTTCATAGCCTGTTTTTCCTTTTAAGGCTTGAATGAACTCCCAATCCATTTTGGAGGGATGGTCTTGGGCTATACGAATAGATGCTGAATACTCGTTTGACTTAGAGGTGCTTATTGTCTTAGCAGTAGATGGTTTTGTTTTTGCCTTTTTATCGAATTGTTTGATCACTCTTTTAAGCCCACGAACTACATCTGCTAATGCCTCATCTACATCATACCATTGGCTGGAGCGGATAGGCTTTCCATTGGTGGGTAATGCCTGAAATTGTCCGATGTCAAAATAATCTTCCCATACACAAGAGCGAACGATGATTGGAACGATCAAGGACTGCCCTGCTTCATGTTGTGCTAAGGCACGTTTAAGTTCTACGGTTTCAATATATTGTGAAGAAAAAAAATGTTTGCTAATTAGCATTAGGATAAGCTCTGCCGATTGAAGATTTGTCTTTATTTGTGTATCCCACTTTTCCCCAGGGACTATTTCTCCATCCGACCATATATTTAGTTGCCTTTTGTAGACGAGTGGTTTTAGTTGAGCCAATAGCTCTTCTAGAGTTTCCTTGTCTTGGCGAGCATAGATGATGAAGGTATTTAGTGTTTGGGGCATATTTGCCGAGTATTGTTTTGAAGCTTAAAGAAAAAGCATTGCAGCATGTTCAACAGTATTTACTAATGCTGCAATACAGGTTTTGATGTTTGGCTTTACCCTTAAGTAAAACACAGGTTTGAATTTTGGGCTATTATTGATGGTTTTAAGCATTCTTTTAAAGACCTTGATCCTTAAAATTCTAGCAAATAAAAGCACTGGGAAATCCGAAAACCGTTATTGTTGTTACGATTATCGGGATTGTTCCTGTTGCGATTGGAAACACGGCAATTGTTATCGTTGTTGTTCCAAGAGCCGCCACGCAAAACAATCTGTTTCAAATAAATTCAAACCCTGACTGCGAAGATACTTAAATATTTTTTTTCTTAATCGGAAAGTATCGGCTTGTTTGGCATGACCCAGCCAACTATTCAATTGACATTCCATTAATTCAGGAGAAATAAGCCCTTTTTTATATAAGGCTAATCGCTTGTCTAACCTTCTTCTAAAGCGTATAACATTTTCTCGTTTCAGTCTTTTATGGTCTTTAAATATCCGCTGTCCTAAAAAGCTTACGCTATTTTTGGTGGGAAATACTTGGGTCTTATTCGGGTGGACTCTTAATCTCAGCTCTTTTGCTAGAAAATGTTCCATTTGAGAACGCACCTCATGTAGCCTAATCTTTGAGTTGTGAAATATCACAAAGTCATCTACATATCGTACGTAGCCTTTTATGCTTAATTCGTCTTTGATAAAATGGTCTAATGGAGAAAGATAGAGATTAGCTAAAAACTGACTCGTTAAGTTTCCCATAGGTAAGCCTTTGCGTCTTTGTATCAATGTAAATAAATCATCTCCTGAAAAATAGTCCACTATTGATTCTTGTAGATTGGAATTATCAATAATGAGCTTAATAAGCGTAAGTGTTTTGCTACATATTATTTTTTCAGCGATTAATGTTTTTAATATTTTGTGATCTATGCTAGGAAAATATTTACGTATATCCGCTTTTAAAACATAGTCAAACTTTCTGATAAATTGCTGGCATCTGTTAATGCCTCTGTGCGTACCCTTGCCAATTCGATTGGCATAGGTATCTGAAATGAGGGTAGGGTCGAGCAAAGGCTCAATAATATTGCATAAAGCATGATGAATCACTCGATCCCTAAAAGGAGCAGCACTTATCATCCTTGTTTTAGGATCATATATCTTGAAAGTAGTATATTTTCCTGGTTGATAAGTTTGACTACTTAATTCTTCTCTTAATTGGATTAATTCGTATTCTAAATTTGCTTCAAATTTTGCGACATTCGCATTATTGCGTTTGCCTTTTCTGGCTTTATAAAAAGCTATGAATAGGTTCTCTAGTGTACAAATAGTATCAAATAGATTATCAAATCGTTTCATTGTATGGAAGCTAATAATACCCTAATTGTAAAAATGTATGATTTTATTAAGGAGATCATTCCACTAATAAATCAATTTCCTAGAGATCAAAAATTTATTCTTGGCACAAAGCTAGAAAATCTTTGCTTAGAAACTTTAGAACTAATTATTGAGGCGTTTTACGCACCTCGCACTACCAAGAAAGAAAAAGTGTCTAAGATTAATATTTCACTAGAAAAAATCCGCTACCTCCTCCGCATGGGCTATGAACTACACTACTACAGCTTGAAGAAATATAGTTATTTCTCTGAAAAATTGGTAGAAATTGGCAAAATGACGGGCGGCTGGCTTAAAAGCTTAAAATAAAAAAAAATCGACCGCCTACGGCGGTAAAGTTTAAAGGGTAAAAGGTTAAGAGGGCAAAGGGTAATAGCCCTGGGAAATCCGAAAACCGTAATAGTTGTACCGATTAACGGGACTGTTCCTGAAGCGATAGGAAACACGGCAATCGTAATCGTAGTCGACCCAAGAGCCGCCACGCAAAACACGATATTTTCCTTCCATTGGGCCTGATGGATTGTCTGTCGGACTTTCTTTATAGTAGTCTTCTTTGTACCAATCTTGGCACCATTCCCATACATTGCCACTCATATCATAGATGCCTAGTTCATTGGGCTTTTTTTGACCAATTTTTTGTGTTTTGCGATTAGCATTGTCGCTATACCAGGCCACTTCTTCAATATCATTGCTACCGCTATACGAATAACCTTTGCTTTCTCTGCCGCCCCTCGCCGCATATTCCCATTCTGCTTCACTGGGCAATCTAAAACCGTTTGCGTTTTTCTTTATACTAATTTTCTTGCCATCAATTTTATATACTGCTTCCAAGCTTTGTTGTTGACTCAACCAGTTACAATAGGCAATTGCATTATACCAAGAAATGCCAACAATCGGACAGCTTGGATTGGTCAATGCCTCGCCTATTTTCTTATAGTGATCGTCTGTACCTGTTTTTACATTGTACGTGCTGCCTTCTTCCATCCACTCAGGATGGTTGCTATTGGTGGCATTTACAAAGGCGAGGTATTGCTCCACAGTAATGGGATATTTGCCAATTTGGAAGTCGTTTAGTTGAACTTGGTGTATAGGTTTTTCTCGCTCAGAATCATCAGAACCCATATTGAAAGAGCCGCCTTGTACGAATATTAAATCGGGGATGGGGAGATTGATGTTTGTTGGCGTAGGGCTTGGTGTTGGCACAGGTGCTGTTGTTGGGGTAGGCTTAGGTGCTGGTGTTTTTAAGTACTTTGGTTGAATATCTTTTTCTGTTAATTCCTCAATTTTTTCAAGTAAAACATAGTTGATTGTTGCAAGAGTAGTAGCACGTTGTTCTTCTGTAATAAGACCTAATCTTTGTTCTCGTTTAAGATTCCTATATCTACCTTTTATAAGAACTATATCGCCAAATGTAGAGTATTCAACAATACTAGAGAGATACTCAAGCGTTTTCTCTAAGTCACCCTCTGCTACATAGCTTTTTAATAGCTTTTGAAGCTCATCTAAGGAAAGCGGCTCAATCGGAATTTCTTTTTCTGTAGCAATGCCTAATGATTGTTCAATCTCTTGCAGCACCTGCATCCAAGCTTCTTCTTCATCTGCCCATTCATCAATAGCTTTGCCATTTGTTGGGAGTATTTGAAATCGTTGGATTTGTGGAAAATTATTTAGGTTGATTGGACTTAATAAAATAGGAATTATTGTCGTATTGTTTTTTAGTAAGAAGGATTTTAATTCTTTTTCTACCCAATTAGACGCACTACTTTGAGGACTTAGTAAAATAATTAAGATGTTTGATTCATTAACAGCTTTCTCAATAATTGGTTCCCATTGTTCTCCAAAAACAATTTGATCGTCTGACCAAATATCGATCCTTTTTGAGTCTACTAAGGGGCTTAATAAATTCTCTAAAGTTTTTTTTGCATACTTATCTTTTTGAGAATAGGAGATAAATACTTTCTTAGTGCTAGATTCTTTAGTATCTAGGCCGCTAGTACTATCAATGTTGTTTTCTTCAAGCGTAACATTTTCCTCTTTTAATTCTTCTTGTTTTTCTATAACTTTTTTCCTTTCTAAAAACTCGAACGGTAAAAAATTAGGTAAGGTAAAATTCACCATAAATTGATAAATGGTGTTCATACTCTCCGATTTCTCTGGTATTAAAAAATCGAATCCTTCTGGCAATATCCATTCCCAGGGTTTAGGCTCCTTGGTATAGCGGGCTATTAAAAAATCTTGCTCTTCCGCTTTGACTTTTTGTTTTAATTCCTTTAGTTCCGCTTTGGAAGCTATTCCCGCAGCGGCTTTATGTAGTAGGATTTGTAGATCGAGTTGATTGCTTTCTGTCGAGAGATATTGTTCTTTTTGTATCAATTGCTTTTCGAGGAAAGTAGCGATTTCTCCATGAATGGCTTCCGCCTCTGATTCTGGTAATAAACTATATAACTTTGCTCTAGCCTCTTCTGGGATAAAGCCATTGTAAAACCAATAAATGCGGGTTAGCTGACGAAGATTCTCAAAAGATAATAAGTCATTTTGCTGGTATTTATTGGCGATTAGCTTTCCCAAAAAGATCGTTAAGTTCCAATTAAGTTGCGGAAAGAAAGCCAAGGCAGCTAACCATTTCTGCATATAGGGGTTGGGTAGATAAGTAGCAATAGAATGGGGTAATGAGGTTTCTTCTAAATGAATTTGTTCTTTCAGAGAAAGGGTAGGCAGTGTTGTAGGAGTTACTGCTGCCTCTTCCGAATTTAGTTGCTTTGCTACAACTCGTAGCCCCTCTTCATTAAAAGGTACGACTGTAAATAAGGATTGTAACTGTTGCTCTCGCCAAGTCCATAAGCTCGCAGGAATGGGCGTAATGACAAAATGGGCTGTCCATTCCAACAAAGGTGCTGCCCAATCATAAGCATTGCCAGTCGCTGGATTGAGCAGTCGCCAAGCATCTCCTAGTAAAAACAATCTAGCGTTCGCATATTGTTCCGTAAGCTGTTCTAGGGTAGTCGTACTTTGACGGGTATCCGTCCATAAAAAACGTGGGTCACTTCGATAATAATAGCGTTTGATAAAAATATCTCGATTTACCAACCATTGATACCAAGCATCAAATAAATTTGCCCGATGGTTATTTTTACTAGATTGGTCAATCAAGAAAATATAAGCAGGTGGCTGGGTGTTTAATTTGTACTTAGCTTGTAATAAGCCTCCTGCTTTAACAGACGCTTTGACAGTACTAGGAACATCTAATTTTTGATTACGCCCTTCTACACGCCTTTGCATTCGTCTAGCTAATAAACGGAAAGTATCGCCAAACTGTATTAATTGATAGGGAGGTAGGCGAAAATCCCAGTAGGTGTTACTATTGGTATCTAGTTTTTCTTGTCGTACGGCTATTTTTCTATTCCGTGTTAGATAATATCGCCAAGTGGCATACACTAAAAATAAACCGACGATTCCTAGAATAAGCCAGCTTAACCAATGACTTAATCCTATCCACATACAAAATGGTATCGTGATTAGTAAGATAGTAGCAGCTACCAACAACCATTTCCACCATTCCCATATTGTTTCTTTGTTGCTTTCAGAAAGGCTAGGGGTTTGCTGGTTTTGTTTTATTTCTTTTTTCTTGGTGGTTTTGTTAGCCAATTGAGAGAAATCAGTCGTTACTTCTTCTCGCCCAATAGCAATAAACCAGGTTTCAAAAAGCGCGAAGAATGCCTGCTGTTGTTCAGGGCTTTTGGCTAATAGGGAAGCTAAATAATACTTTGAATCTAATGGATTGTCTAAGGTTTCCAGTACAGTATAAATCTCCGACCATTGATTGGGAGCAATAGTAAAGCCCTCTGACTTTGCTGCTAATAGAAAGTCAGGCAATCGTTGAAAAAAACTACTATGTCGAGAATTTTCTTTCAAGTTTTAAGTTGGCTGTTCGGTCGTCAATCTATCCAGTAAACGCTTTCTAAATACAGAATCTTTAGCTAACAAAGTATAAGAAGCTTTTATAATAGCAGAATCTGGATTAGCCAAATCATTCACTTCAAACTGCTGGTCTTGCAATAATAAGAGCCAAGCGACCAGCTCTGCCGTAGCAGGCTTTTTAACCTTTTCGCTTTTTGCTAGTTTGCGGATGTCCAAAAATTCATTAATTAATTTTTGGAGTTCGGCTTCTTTAAAGTAGGCACTAGATAATTGCCCTTTCACGATATGCAGTAAGGTATTTCCATCTTCTGGAAAAGGGATATGATAATACACACAACGCCGTAAAAAAGGCTCTGGTAAATTCTTTTCGGAATTACTGGTAATGACAACAATGGGTTTTAGATCGGTGGATGCTTTATAAGATTGTCCTCCCCACTCAGGAATCGAAAAGCTAAATTCTTGTGCCTCTAGTTGGTTTAGTAGGTCATTAGGAAAATCTCTAGGAGCTTTATCTATTTCATCAATCAACACCACAGAACGCTGTTCTTTTTCTTGTGCTTTTTTAATAGCCAGCCCCATTGCTTCCAGTAGAATAATATTGACATCTAGTAGGTTGGCATCTTTGTCTATATGCCCATGATGCGTCAAATGATAATGTCGTATAGCATCGTAGCGGTAGTATAAATCCTCGGCGGTAGAAGTCGTCTTCGCATTAAAAACGAAGGCTTCTCCTAAACCAAATCGCTCCGCTACATGATGGGCGAATTTTGTTTTACCCGTGCCTGGTTCCCCTGTCAGCAACAAAGGCATGCCCAAATGCAAAGCAACATTTAAAGCCGCTATTAACGGATCACTTGGCGCTAAATAATAGTGGTTAGACTTACTATTGAAGGAAGTGGCTAATTTTTTGTTTTGATAATATTTGAGCGACATATCCTTATTTTGATTGTATTAGTTTTAATAAAAATGGTTCAATATCTCCCATTCTTAATTGCTCGACCCCTGAGAAGAGCTGATTGTTGATGAGCCCTAGATAACTTTGGGTATTACGACTATGATTTGAAAACCAATTCTGTACATCTATTTTGTCTACAGGTGTTAGTTCTTTTAAATAGATCATTTGCTTTTTAGGGGATAACTGATTCTGAAAAATTTGTAGTTTGTCTGGCGATTTTTTGCCAAAGAAACCAAAGAATCTCTTAGAAGATGTTTCTTGCATTCCCAGCGTGTTGAGCCAGAAAAAAAGCAACAACTTATGCTTTCCGAAATCATTTTGAAATGGAGTAGAAGATAAATAATTAAGTAAGGTGTGGATATTTTTTTCCGACCAATCTCTTAAATTAATACGAAAGAGGAAGACCTCCCATAAATCTGTATTTGGCACAACGACCTGCTCCAATTGCCGTTTTATTTCTCCCTCAATCATCTTTTGACAAATAGAAGGCCGTAAGTCTTGTTGGGTGATCTTATTGGATCGTTCGTCCCTATGTCGCCTATTAGCCACATAATTATTATTTACTCCATAGGGGTCCAATAAAAAGCGAGTGATAAAGCTTTCGGGTTTGTCTGTATCCAAAGAAGGGAAGAAGAAATGTAAGTGAGGCTGTTGTGCTCCATTGTCGTTGAAAAATGTCAAGAGATCATCATAGTGCTGATCCCGATTGCAACAATAACAGTGGTATTCGGTCATAACCGCTGTTTTATCAAAAACTAGTGGCGGCGGACTAGCTGTTGTTTTGAGGGATAGTCGTTGAAGTCCTTTTTTCTCTAAAGCTGTGAATACAGGCTCAAATTCATGCGATTTATGGCCATTAGAAATGACAATATCACTTTGGATGTCTTTAAAGAATGCTTGTAGATTAGGTTTGGTAACAGGCATGGCACTTGGATTTACAGATCCTACTTTTGCGCCTCCCATGTATATAGGAAATGCTTTTTGTGCTTTATAACCCTCTTCAATTTCTAGGCATACCCAATCCTCTGGATGGTCTATTCGACGTTGCCCTTCTTGAATACCTACAGCCATATCCGTATAGTCAAAGCAGCAAGTTGTCCAATCTTTGCCAATAACCACAAGCACTACTTTTGCTTGGTCTAGTTTATTTTTTAATTGGACTGCCCACTCTCCACCAGTTTCTAGTGCGGAGGTATCTAAGAAAGCAGTACCCGCCCCAAATACTTCATTTATTTTAGTTTCTAGAATTTTTGCTTGCGTTTCGGATATGATTTTTCTGTAAGAGATAAATACTTCGTGCGGCATGAATTGTTTTCAAGTAATTTGTAGGGTGAACGAAAGAAAATATAATTAATATATTTTATGATTCATTTGTAGTGACTTGTAAAATATTTTAGAAAAACAAGCAAAAATCCAATTGATTAATAGGGCATAATTAAAAATATATCCTTCTTAATTGCTTAGATTTTGTCATTTTTCTTCAATTATATATTATAATCATATTGTAAAATTTTTCTTTCGTTTACCCTGAGTAATTTGTACAATGTATTGTTATTGCCAAATATAGGGAAAAAGTAAATAGTTAAGGTACTGGAGATAAAGAAAAAGAGGTTTTTTTGGAAAAGAGCAATACTTGTAAAAACAAGAAAATGGGTTAGTACTCAACAGTACTAACCCATTTTAAATATTGCTATAATTACT
>CAYOBX010000126.1:0-13120 GCA_964402245.1 uncultured Saprospiraceae bacterium
CTCCCCTTTAGGGGTCGGGGGTTCTTGAGTGAAGGCTACCATCATTTTACAACCCCCGACCCCTAAAGGGGAGTACTTTGGCGAATCTCTTGAATTCTAGACGAAAACTTCAACATTTTGCCGCTATTTTACCAAAAAACCCCTTGAAATAGGAAAATTATTTTAATCGCATAGGTCGACTAAAGTCGCCGCAATACTTGCGTGTCTGTAGCGGCGACTTCAGTCGCCGAATATTTAAAATATAAGCTTTTTAATGATAGTCTTTTCTTGCATAGGAGTTGACACCGCAAAATAACATCGGTAATCCATATGAATATCAATTTCACGTATAGCCCAAGTATCCTCAAAGCAAGTAGCCTGTTTTTTTCCAATAAAAATATCTTTGACATCCATACTCAAGCCACGCCCATCCGCCTTACTCACCGCCTCTTTAATCGTCCATATTTTAAAAAAGTCTTTATTAATATTAGTAGATTTTGAAAGAAGATTTTGATCCTCAGTATTTAAAATATGTTCAAAATTATTAATATCAATAGATTGTATTTTTTCAATATCCAAACCAATAGTCCCGGCTGTTGATAGCGCACAGCCTACTATATTTCCAGAGTGAGCAATACTAAAATCGATCCCCTCTTTCCAAAAAGGTTTATTATTAGAAGTATATTGAATATCCGTCAATTTAAAACCAGAATAGTCCAAATCCCAAAATATTTTTTGAAGTAACAAGCGTCCATAGACTAATTGATACTTATTAATATCCTGCCTATATCGATCTACTCGATCAAGAATAGCCATAGGCATTTGGGATAAGAAAGCTTGCCATTGATCGGCATCTCTTACCTGCTCAAAAATAGTGTAATATATGTGAACCATATTTTTTATACCAAAAGACAGCCTAAATATCATTCCTCTTTCGCACCCTAATTTTAAGGGGTTAGAAAGTGAAGTTTCGATAATCAGAAGACCAATGTAGACTATAACTACATCTATTACAAGTAATTAGAAAAAGGTTTTTAAAAAAGTAAAAAAAAAAATATTTGATTAAATGAGGTGAATAGATTACCTTTGTTTAGGTCTAAGTTATGCCATTACCCTCTTAATGTACCCCGATTAAATATCCTTTTTGTTTTACACCATCACAAGATTAAATAATTGAAATTAAAAGATATAGCTATATCTTTTAATTTAATTGCTATTGATTGACCAACATGAAGTTAATCAATCATTGCAGAATATGCCCTCCTGGTAATCGTTTTACTATGAAATTGAGTTATTTTAATAATAACACTGGGGTACAAGGCATGATACAATATTATGCTCAAGAAACACCAAATAAGATAGCATTAATATTTGAAGACCAATCTTTGACCTACAAGGAATTAGATAAGAGATCTTCAGAGCTAGCATGGTTCTTACAGCAACAGGAGGTTGGTGTAGGTGACTTTGTTGCGCTCTATTTAAAACGTTCTTTAGACTTAATCATTGGTATTTTAGCGATTCAAAAGGCAGGTGCTGCTTACGTGCCAATTGATTTCGATTATCCTGCAGAAAGAATGGCATTTATGATTGCTGACTCAGGAGCCAAAGTTATTTTGACCCATCAGGCTTATCAATCTAAACTACCTAGTACAAATTCCTCAATTATTGCATTAGATATGCAATGGCCAACCATCACCAGCGTAGCTGCAGCAAAACACTATCAAGATAACACGAATAGAAAGGATTTAGCGTATATGATCTACACTTCTGGCTCTACAGGAAAGCCAAAAGGGGTTATGATTACGCACGACAATATTTTCAATCAATGTGAAGGACAACATAACATTGCTCCAGCCCCAATTGACAAAATGTTGTTAACCTGCTCTATTTCTTTTGATGTGTCTGTATTGACCATTTATTGGACATTTTATCATGGAGCAACATTAGTTGTCCCATTACAAGGAGAAGAAAAAGATATACAGCAATTGTCCGATACGATTGCTCTACATCAAATAACACATATACTTACATTACCATCTTTACACACATTGATATTGGGACAGGCGGACCCTGACAAATTACAATCCCTAAAGTTGGTAAACGTTTCAGGTGAAGTCTGTCCTACTTCTTTAGCACAGAAACATGAAACACTATTACCACATTGTCAATTATATAATTTATATGGCCCAACAGAGGCTACTGTAAATTGCACGTATTTTACTTTTCCTAAAGGATTTGATGCTCCTAAGGCACCAATTGGCCGCCCTATAGATAACTATGAAATGTTTATCTTAAATGACCAGATGGAAGAGGTAGGCATTGGTGAATTAGGTACTATATATATAGGTGGTTCAAAGCCAGTAGTTGGAAAAGGCTATTGGAATCGACCTACACTATCTGCGGAACGATTTATCAATAATCCGTTTAAAAATACTAGAGGAGGGGAGGTATTGTACAATACAGGAGATTTAGGAAAATGGATGAATGATGGCAATATTGAATTTTTGGGTCGCTCAGATTTCCAAGTTAAATTCAGGGGTTTCCGAATAGAACTTGGAGAAATAGAAGTAGCGATTAGCCGCTATGATCTAGTAAAAGAGGTAGTTGTATTATTAAAAAATAAAGAGATCATTGGTCAGCAACGGCTAGTCGCCTATGTTACTTTGAATGAAGGGAATCAACTAAATGTTTCTGACATTCGAACCTTCTTGGAAGCAACACTTCCAGAATATATGTTGCCAACAAATTTTGTAGTCCTAGATCAATTTCCATTAACCCCTAATGGTAAATTTGATAGAAAAGCGCTACCTGATCCACCCAAAGATCGGCCTCAATTAGCACAAAGATATCAAGCTCCTAAAACACCTTTAGAAAAGAGAATAACTGCTATATGGAAGCAATTACTCCAAATTGATTCTATTGGTAGAAATGATAAATTTTTTGAATTAGGAGGCAACTCTATACAAGCTGCCCAATTTATTGGAATGATTCAGAAGAGTTTGAAAACTTCCATTTTTGTTACCACTATTTTTGACTTTCCGACAGTGGCTTCTTATGCCAAAATGTTGGAAGAAAGATATAGTAAAGAATTATCAGCTAGTCAATTAATAGAATCTACAATTGGTGCAACTGTGCCTACTGGCAAAAATAAATTATCGGACAATACTCTACAGTCCATTACCTCTTACTTTCCAAGTTTAACTTCATTCGATACCTCCACAGAAAAAAATCCTCCTGCTATTTTCATCTTGGCACCGCCTAGATCAGGTACAAGTTTGTTACGCCTAATGTTGGCAGGACATCCTAAGTTGTTAGCAGTCAACGAATTGAAACTACTTGGTTTCCATACTTTAAAAGAAAGGAATGCTGCCTATACGGGCAAATTTAGTCTATGGCAAGAAGGAGCGATTCGAGTGGTCATGGAATTAAAAAACTGCGACGCGGAAGCTGCCCGTTTACTCATTAATGATTTTGAGAAAAAAGGATTTACCACTAAGCAATTTTATAGACAACTCCAAGAATGGACGGGTGATCGAATCATTGTTGATAAAACACCCTCCTATGCCTTGGATCTAAAAACATTGCAAAAAGCAGAACAAGATTTTGATAAGGCGATCTTTATTCACTTAGTTCGGCATCCATCTGCAATGGTCCAATCTTTTGAAAAGTATCGGATGGACCAAGTGGTATATGTAAAGGACCATCCTTTTTCTGCAAAAGAATTAGGAGAAATGATTTGGTATAATAGCCATCGCAATATTTCAACTTTTTTAAAAGATATACCAACCCATAGAAAATTTGAATTGCAATATGAGGATTTAGTACAATCTCCAGAAGCATTAATGCAATCTTTATGTGCGCAAATTCAATTAGACTTTCACCCAGGTTTATTACAACCGTATCAAAATATAGAAAATAAGTTAGTAGATGGTATTCATAAGGATTCTCGATCCATGAGTGATTCCAACCTACTACAACATAAAACGATCAATGGAGAGAAAGCAAATGATTGGAAAAAAACGATCAAGAACTCCACACTTTCAGATACGACCCTACAATTATCTGAGCAACTAGGATATACTACTGCTTTCCCATCTAGCCAACCTAAGACAACTAATAATGCTTCTACTGCATCCCAAAAATTAGAGGGTTATGCCATTGTAGGGATGTCTTGTCGATTACCAGGTGCCAATACCTTAGAGGCATTCTGGCAAAATTTGACGACTGGCGAAGATGTAGGAAAAGTAGTAACATCAGCGGATTTAGAAAAAGCAGGTCTTGATCCAGCGTTACTAAACAATCCAAATTATGTGGCAAGAAGTTATAGCTTGGATCATGCAGATTGTTTTGATGCGTCCTTTTTTGGCTACCATCCTAAAGAGGCCAAACAAATGGATCCGCAGCATCGAGTCTTATTAGAAACAGCCTATAGTTGTTTGGAAAATGCAGGATATAATCCGTATGAATATAAGGGTAAAATTGGGATCTACGGAGGGGTAGCTCGGAATGCTTATTTTACCAATAATATTGCAACGTATCCAGATATGCTGGCTACTGCTGGAGAATATGCGGACACTATTGGAACAGAGAAAAGTTTTTCGATTACCAGAGTAGCCTATAAATTAAATTTAAAAGGCCCGGCCGTAAATGTTCAAACAGCTTGCTCTTCTTCTGGTACAGCTGTACACTTGGCTTGTCAAAGTTTAGATGCAGGAGATGCGGACATGGTATTAGTGACAGGAGGAAGAATACAACCGCCGCTAGGAGTTGGATATATGTATACAGACGGCGGACCCCTATCACCTGAAGGGTATATCCGAGCCTTTGATGCAGATGCCAAGGGGATGGTTAAGGGAAATGGAATGGTTTGTATTGTATTAAAAAAATTAGACAAAGCGGTTGAAGATAAAGATCATATTTGGGCAGTCATAAAAGGCACAGCGATTAATAATGATGGCTCGGCCAAAATTGGTTTTACTGCTCCAAGTATTCAAGGGCAGGCAACTGCGGTAGAAGAAGCTTTGCAAAATGCAGGAGTCAATCCAGAAGATATAGATTATGTTGAAGCACACGGTACTGGAACTATATTGGGCGACCCAATAGAAGTGGCAGGTTTAACAGAAGCCTTTAGAAAAAGTACTACCAAAAACCAGTTTTGCGGAATAGGTTCTGCAAAAACGGCAATTGGTCATTTGGATGCAGGCGCATGTGTGGCAGGTATTATCAAAACTGCTTTAGCATTAAAAAAAGAAGCGATACCACCTAGCTTAAATTATAAGGAACCGAATCCTCAAATCAATTTTAAAGAAACGCCTTTTTATGTAAATGCGAAACTAAAAGATTGGAAAAAGGGGACTAGAATACGTCGAGCAGGAGTTAGCTCTTTTGGTTTAGGTGGAACGAATGTGCATGTGGTATTAGAAGAAGCTCCTGCTATAAATATTAATACAACAACGGAAAAAGATAGTTCAGACTTAGTAGTCGTTTCTGCAAAAACGGAAATCGCTTTAGCTCAACAAATCGAAACCTACCAAACCTATCTTACATCTAATGAGCAGTATACTACTAAAGAAATTGCCTATACCGCTGCGGTAGGAAGACCAGCATTTTCTTTTAGAAAAGTACTAGCATTAAATAAAAATACAAACAAAGAAGGAAAGGTAATAGCAAAGAATGAAGGTCAACTAAAAGACCTAGAAGAGATCGTCTGGATGTTTCCAGGAGGAGGGGCGCAATATGTGGGCATGGCCCAAAATCTATATACTTCCTATGCTATTTTTAAAAAGGAAGTAGATGAGTGCGTCGCATTTTTGAAAGAGGAAGAAGAGATAGATATTGCTCCATTGCTGTTTCCACCTACGTCTGCTGAAATAGATCAACTACAGATACAATTAGAAAAACCTTCTTATGCTTTGGCGGCTTTATTTACTATAGAATATGCCTTAGCTCAGTTATGGTTATACTGGGGTGTCCAACCTACACAGATGATTGGGCATAGTATGGGAGAATATACGGCTGCTTGTATTGCAGGCGTTTTTTCTAAGGAGGATGGATTGCGATTAGTAACTTTAAGGGGTCGGCTATTTGAGCAATTAGAAACAGAAGGAGCGATGCTAAGTGTCGCATTATCAGAAAAAGAAGCTAGTAAATATTTGTTAGAAAATAGTAGTATTTCTGTAATTAATAAACCGGATAATTGTGTGATTTCTGGTGGTGATTCTGCTATTGATCGCATACAACAAAACTTGGAATCCGAAGGAATTGATTGCTCTAAAATACATATAAAAGTAGCGGCTCATTCTGTTCAAATTGATCCAATAATTCCAAAGTTTGAGCAATTCTTACAGACCATTAAATTCAATGAACCCACTATTCCAATTATTTCAAATTTAAGTGGCCAATGGGTTTCTGTTGAAGAAATGACTAGTGTTCAATATTGGGTCAAGCATTTAAGAAATACCGTTCGATTCTCAGATGGTTTGGCAACTATTTTACAAGAACCAAATAAAGTGTTGCTGGAAATAGGACCAGGTCAAACCTTGTCCACTTTTGCTAAACAACATCCTGCAAAGGATAAATCTCATTTGGTAATTCCTTCTATACGTCATCCAAAAGAAAAGACCAACGATCAACTGTTTTTACAAAAGAACATAGCGAAGCTATGGGTGAATGGCATGCTTATTAATTGGAAAAATTATTATCAACAACATACAATTTCTAGAGTACCTCTCCCGACTTATCCTTTTGAAAGAAAGCCTTATTGGATCAATCCAAACAAAGAAAAATCTATTACAATAACTAATATCCCTCCAACTGATGCTACCAATAAAGAGACCATCGTAAATAACCCAGCTCTTATTGTTTCATCTGCTACTGCAAATAACACTACTACAATGGCAATTGAAAAAAGGCAAACACTACTTATCAAAGAAATAAAAAATATTCTATATGATTTAAGCGGTTTAGAGCCAGAAGAGATGGATATTGATGCGACCTTTTTAGAACTAGGATTTGATTCCTTATTTCTAAGTCAGGCAGTAATTCAGTTCAATAATAAATTTGATTTAGATATCTCTTTTAGAGCTTTATTTGAATCTACTCCTACTATAGAAAGTTTAGCAGATTTTGTAGATAAGGAATTACCAGCAGATCAATTCCAGCCTGTTGAGGTAGTGGCACCAGTTGCTCAACCAATGCCTTCAACACCTGCTACCATGCCCGTAACTAAGGCAATTACTACAATGCCTACTATGGCTATGCAGAAAATGCCAATACTGCAAAATGGAAATCCGCAGATTACCAACTTAGTGCAGCAACAATTGCAATTGATGCAGCAGCAATTACTCCTCTTACAAGGAGGCGAAATCCAGCAGGAAGTATCGCAATCAGCAATAGCTCCTACGCAAGTGCAAAGACCTGTAAGCAATCCGACAACACCAACTGTTCCTGTAGGTAAAGAGAAAGAAGAAGAGAAGGAAATTAAGATAAAACGATCTATAAAAGGAGTAACAAAAAAGCTCAATTTTAAAAAGATTAGTGCAAGTGAGGATTTATCCTCCAAGCAAAAAACAGCATTAGATGCTTTCGTTAAGCAATATAATGCGATGACTCCAAAGTCTAAGCAACTAGCGATCCAGCATAAAAAATATTATGCGGATCCCCGATCCGTCACTGGATTTAATAAGCTGTGGAAAGAATTAGTTTATCAAACAGCAGCAGACAAATCAAAAGGCTCCAAGATATGGGATATAGATGGCAATGAATATATAGATTATGTCATGAGTTATGGAATGGCCTTATTTGGACATATGCCAGATTTTATAGAAAAGGCAGTCATTGATCAAATACATAAAGGGAATGCCTTAGATGTTCTACCTACTAAGGCAACAGAAATTGCTCGAATGATTTGTGAAGTATCAGGTATGGATCGAGCAACTTTAGCGAATACAGGAACAGAGGCCGTACTAGCTACAGTAAGAGCAGCAAGAACCTATTCTGGAAAAGATCGGATTGCAGTATTTGATACTGATTATCACGGCTTAGTTGGACAATTTTTGTTGCGTGGTGTGCATTTTAAAAACACAGCCAAGGCAGTGCCCTTAGCGCCAGGTATCCCTAAAAGAATGGTAGAAGATACTTTGGTATTAGATTATGATGACCCGAATGTATTAGAAAAACTAAAAGCAGATATAAAGAATTTATCAGCAGTAGTAATAGAACCAGTACAAGCACAAAATCCACATTGGCAACATCATGATTTGATTCGAGCCATTCGCAAGATTACAGCAGAAAATGATGTCGCATTGATTTTTGATGAGATCATTAATGGTTTCAGATTAGCTCAAAAAGGAGCACAGGCCTGGTTTGGTGTAGAGGCAGATATTGTTGCATATGGCAAATCAATTAGTGGAGGTTTACCACTAGCGGCAATAGCAGGGAAAGAGAAATATATGCAGGCTTTCGATGGTGGCTTATGGCAATTTGGAGATGATTCTAGACCAGAAGGAGCTGTTACTTATTTTGCAAGTACTTATATTAAAAACCCAATAAGTGTCGCTGCTGGATATGCAGCTATGACAGAATTGATTAAGCAAGGCCCTAAATTACAAGAAGATTTAAATAGAAAAACAAAGGAATTTACCCGTAGAGTACAAGAAATTTTCTTGCGTTTGAGAGCACCTTATATGATTCAAGGGACCTCCTCTATGTACATGATTAAGTCAATAGATACGAATCCATTAAATAAACTTTTTAATTATTACTTACGAATGTATGGGGTCAATATGCGAGCACGACCTTGTTTTATTTCTACGGCCCATACACAGGAAGACTTTGAGAAAACGTATAAGGCTATAGAATCATCATTACAAGATTTGTTTGAAGCAGAATTAATTCAACCTTATGAGGGAGAGGACTTAAATTATTACTATGAAAACACTCCAGAGAATGCAGAAGGAGGTGGTAATAACGCTCTTGGAAGCGCAGTTCCTGTTGCTATTCCCGAAGGATTATTAGAAGGTAGTAATAATGAAAAAATGATTATTGCCTTAGCAGATGGGCAAGAAGAAATATGGTTGAGCCACCAATTTAGTGCGGAAGCGGCGGCGGCTTATAATATTGTGACAGATATTAATTTAAAAGGGAATCTAGATAAAGAGCAATTATTTAAGTCAATTGAAGAAGTAGTACAAAGGCATGAATCTTTGCGAACTACTTTTGGTGCAGACGGAAAGACACAAACGATTCATACTATTTTTGATCCAGCTATCGTTGAAATATCTTGGAAAGATTTAACAGAAATAGAACAAAGAGTTAATCTAGATCAGCTTAGGAAAATAGAAACGACTACTGCTTTTGATCTAGAGTATGGTCCATTAATACGGTTTATTTTAATAGAAAAAGCAGCAGATGATTATGAATTATTGATTAATGTACACCATATCATTTGTGATGGATGGTCCTTAGGGATTGTCACAAAAGAATTGGGAGAAATCTATTCTAGACGGGTAGGTACTACTAATAACCCACTAGCCACTCCCAAGCGATTGACTAGCTATGTATCAGAGAAGATAAAACACAAAGAGACCCAAAAATATCAAAAAGATGAAGCGTTTTGGCTGAAGCGATTTGAAGATAAAATTCCCGTTTTGGATATACCTACAGATTATCCAAGATCGAGTGTGAAATCTTATCTTGCTGGTCAGTCAAAACTATCATTAGATCCAACATTTTATAAAAGATTACAGAAAGCGGCAGCAGCAGAAAGCACCACACCTTACATATTTATTATGGCTGCCTTCAAGTGTTTTTTGCTTCGTTTATCAAGACAAGAAGAAGTGATTTTTGGAATGGCTGCCGCAGGGCATAATCTGCCAGGCAACTCAAATATGGTGGGCCATTTAATCAATCTATTACCAATAAGAAGTCAGTTAGATAAAAAACAAGACTTTAGTACTTTTTTAAAGGAAGTCAGAGGAAATGTATTAGATGGTTTTGATCATCAAAATTATACCTTTGGTAATTTGGTCAAAAAATTAAATATACAACGAACAGCTAATCGGAATACCTTAATCTCGGTAGCATTCAATATGGATAGTCCTTTGGGGCAGATGAACTATGGTGGATTGTCTGTACAAGCTCATATGATTCCAAAGCAATTTGAGGTCTTTGATGCTTTTATTAATTTAAAACCCATTGAAGATAGATTAGATTTTGAATGGACGTATAATGCGGATCTATTTACCAAGGATACGATTAATTTACGACTAGAAGAATTTTATTTTTTATTAGAAAATATTATTGGAAATACCAAGCAAATTATTGCGAACATTCCAATGATACCTAAGGTGGAGAGAGAGCGACTTAAACAATTAGGAAAAGGCCAAGATAAAAATTTCCCTTCTCATGAGCGATTGACCACATTAGTAGAACAACAAGTGGTACAGCGTAGAAACAAAATTGCCATTCTCTCAGGCGCGCATAGTATCACCTACAATGAATTTAATGAGCAGGCGAATCAACTCGCTCATTTTTTAAGAAAAGAAGGTTTAGAAGTAGGTCAATATGTAGGATTGTGTATGAACAACGGCATCAATATGCTGGTAGTGATTTATGGTATTTTAAAAGCAGGAGGAGTATATGTTCCGATTGATCCACGGAATCCTAAAAATAGAAAAGAGCTTATTTTAGAAGATGCTAACTGTTCCTTCCTAATAAGAGCTTTAGGAGTAAGTGATTTTCCAAATTTCAAGAAGAAGTATTTTGTATGGGAGGAATTAGAAGAAAGTTTAGCATTAGAAAATCGACATAATCTAGAAATTAATATCCCGTCAACTGCTGAGGCATATGTGATTTATACTTCAGGATCTACAGGCCAGCCTAAAGGGGTAGCGATTCAGCATACAAATGCTGTTAATACTTTGTTTGGAATTAATGAGCATTTGAAATTGACAGAAGAAGACATTGTTTATTCTGTTTCTTCTATGTCCTTTGATATGTCTATTCCTGATTATTTCTTAACATTTATTCAAGGAGGAACTTTAATTTTAGCAGAAGAAAGTACAAAGAAAGACGGCTTTGCATTAAGAGAAGAATTAGAACAATTCCGACCTACTTTCATGCAAGCGACGCCTACCACTTGGAAGATCCTATTACTATCTGGTTGGAAAGGAGACAAGCAATTAACCCTTGTGGCAGGTGGAGAAGGTTTCTCTAAAGAATTAGCTGCACAATTACTAAAGAAATCAAAAGCTGTTTGGAATGGATATGGTCCAACAGAGACTACTATATATGCAACCTATAAAGAAGTTACAGATGCCTTTTTAGAACAAAAACCTTATGGGGAGTTTGCTCCTATTGGTCGTCCAAATGCAAATGTTTGGACCATTATATTGGATGAAGATAAACAACCTGTCCCTTTAGGAATACCAGGGGAATTATATATAGGAGGTGCAGGTGTCACAGCGGGCTATCTTAATCGTCCAAATTTAACAGCTGACAAATATGTTCGACTATACGAAGAGAAAATCCCTTTTACTCATTGGTATAAAACAGGAGATTTGGTTCGTTATTTACCGAATGGAGATATTGACTTTTTAGGAAGAATTGATACACAGGTAAAAATTCGAGGTTTTAGAATTGAATTAGGCGAAATAGAAAAATTACTAAATCAACATCCTTGCATACAACAGAGTGTAGTGAATGTGGTATCTGAAGATTCAGATAGAAAAGAATTAGTCGCTTATTTTCAGTCTGATGAATCTAATTGTGAATTAATAGAAAAAACTTTAAAGAATTACTTAAGAGATAAGTTGCCGGGGTATATGGTCCCTTCTTTTTATATCAAGTTGGATTCCTTCCCACAAAATACTTCCTTGAAAATAGATCGGAAGGCATTACCTAAACCGAGCCGAACCCAATTAGCCCAAAGCCATAAATATGAAGCACCTCGAACACCAACGGAAAAAGAACTGACTGGTTTTTGGCAAGGACTACTAAAGGTAGATCAAATTAGCATTCATGATGATTTTTTCGATTTAGGTGGACATTCCTTGATTGCAGTTGAATTACTATCCACAATATTTAAAGCATCGGGTATTAAATTGCCAATTACCAGTCTTTTTCAAAATGCAACTATTGCAAAACAGGCTAAATTATTAGCAGCAAAAACAGAAGTAGAAGATAAGAAATGGACTTCCTTGGTGCCTATTAAATCTGAAGGTACTAAACAACCTTTATATCTAATTCACGGTGGAGGCTTGCATGTTTTGTTTTATCAATCTTTGGTAAGACATCTAGATGAAGATCAGCCTATCTATGCTTTACAAGCAAAAGGTTTAGATGGTGGATCGGAACCTTTAGAAACGATTGAGTCAATGGCTACTCATTATATTAATGAGATATTAGACCAAAACCCACAAGGTCCATTTCATCTGGCAGGCTATTCTTTAGGTGGATTGATTGCTTTTGAAATGGCGAAACAATTGAAAGCGATGGGAAAAGAAGTGGGGATTGTTTCTTTATTTGATGCCGTAGCAAAAGACAATTGGGCAGATGCGAATAAACTAGAAAAAATGCTCAAGAAAACAGGGCATAATTTTTCTATGTTGATGAAAAAACCCTTAAAAACTATTAACTACAAAAGCACTATGCTTAAGCAACGGTATCAGCACTTTTTAGGAAAAGTAAAAGTAGCTTATAAAGATACCGATACGCAAAACCTAGAGCAAGGGATGTTGCCGTATGGTAAGAAGGTTTATGAAAAGAGCATCGAAGCTTATTGGAAATATGATTTGGAACCCTGTGATATTCCTGTCTTATTATTTAAAGCAGAGGATCAAATGTTTTATTTAAAAGACCCAGAGTTTCATGGTTGGAAATCCTTTGCCTTAAAAGGGGTAGAGGTCTTCAAAGTGCCTGGTAATCATTATAATATGTTTGATGGTCCTAGTACAGAAAAGATTGCTTCGATTTTACAAAAATATATGGACCAATCTATTTCTGAACAGTCTATTATTGGGAAAGCGTGACTAGGATTTTTAGGATTATAGGATGGGTAGGATGCTGCTGTAACACGGAATTCATTCCGTACATCTGTACCACGGAATTTATTCCGTAAACTTATCGAGCGCAGCGTAGATAA
>CAYOBX010000127.1:0-13076 GCA_964402245.1 uncultured Saprospiraceae bacterium
TCGAATAGCTTTCAAGATAGCAACCGCCGCTGGATTATCCCCATGAATACAAACACTTTGTGCAACAATAGGAACAATAGTCCCACTCGCACTAATCACTTGTTGTTTTTGCATAATAGACAAAACCTGCTGTGCACTTTTCTGCGGATCATGAATAACAGCTCCTTCAATCTGTCTAGATTGTAATCGACCATCTGCCGTATATTGCCTATCCGCAAA
Organism: uncultured Saprospiraceae bacterium; assembly: GCA_964402245.1. GTDB lineage: Bacteria > Bacteroidota > Bacteroidia > Chitinophagales > Saprospiraceae > JAFMDF01. Next base: position 220 of record CAYOBX010000127.1, read on the forward strand.
AGCCTCGGCTATGAAAAGAATTTGTTGTTCTTTAGCTACCATTTCCATCATGCTACCTGCTAAACCCATCAAGGCTAATTGAGGATCAATAGAACGGATGGCTTCAATAACAGCTTCTGTTTCAGCACGACTGCTAGCAGCCGTATTATATAATGCACCATGTGGTTTTACATAGACCAATTGTCGACCCAAGCTTTCCGTCATCCCTTTTATTGCCGCTATTTGATACTTTAAAATTGCTTTTAATTCATTAGGAGGTACTTGCATTTTTCTCCGACCAAACCCTGCTAAATCTGGGTAAGACGGATGCGCTCCTATTATTACATCATGTGCTATTGCCTTTTTGATAGTGGTTTCCATATGCAATGGATCGCCTCCATGAAATCCACAAGCAATATTGCAAGAGTCGATGTATGGAAAGATCGCATCATCATTGCCTACTTTGAAGTGGCCATAGCTTTCGCCCATGTCGCAGTTGAGGTCTATTGGTGGCATGTTTTATTTTTAGATTAGGTACTTTTTAGGACTCGGCAACAAGTATGTTTAATATTATTTTTAGAGGGAGCAATATAAAAAAAGGCGATTAGTTTTTACAACTAATCGCCTTTTAAAAGATATTTCTAAGAAAAAATTATTTTTCTATTTCAAATTTATAAGAAACCCGTTCAATAATTTGATAGCCAGTTTCTGGATTTTCATTAAGCAGAATAATATCAATATCAATTGTTTCCCCACTATCTTTATCCTTGCTGTCGAAGATGGCATGAATGCTACCTCCTTCCCCCGGTGCCACAGGTTCCGTAGAATAATCAAGCGTCGTACAATCACAAGCAGTTACTAATTCAATTAATAAATCTACATTTCCTTGATTGGTGAATTTGTAAGTATGTTCTCTTTTTTCGCCTTTTTTTACCACACCGAAATCAATCATAGTATCTTCAAACACCATCTTAGGCATTTCTACAGGAGCAGGATTGCTGCCTCTATTTTTAGAACCTCTAGTTTTAGTTTTTCTTTTAGGCGGACGCTTCTTTGTTTTGCCTTTAGGTTTTGGTGCTACTTTTTTCGGATCTTCTTTTGGAGGAGCTACCACCTTTTGTCGTTTCTCCATTTTCTTGATCTTAATACTAGTAGGACCAGAGATGATTTTAAATTCTGTCCGACGATTTATTTGATGTGCGCCTTCTCTTTGTTCGTCTGTTTGTAAGGCTCTGATAAAGTCTTCTGTCAATACCCAATCCTGCTTTAAGAACGGATATTCAACTACTTGGTCTGGACCTACTTTAGCAGGAGATCCTTCTCCATATCCTTTAGGGATAATTCTGTCAGATGCAATTCCTTTTGCTAATAACCAATTGGTGGCAGACTCTGCTCTACGTTGGGATAAACTCTTATTGTATAAATCCTTTCCTCTAAAATCAGTATGAGAAGATAGCTCAATCACCATATCAGGGTAACGGGTCATTAAATCTAATAAGACATTTAAATCACCTTCCGCTTCTTGCAAGATTTTATCATCATTGAACTCATAATAGATATTAGATAATCTAATTGGCGTATTGGTTTCAACGGTGATTTCTTCATACTCTGGCTCTGGTGGAGCAACAGGTTCTGGTGGTGGAGGTGGTGCTGCTTTTTCTAAATAAAATTTCTTTTCAATCGCAATAGATTCTTTTAAGTTTAGCGTATTGAAAGCAATTGTATCTGGCTCATAGCCATCTTTAGTAGCCACTGCTATATAGCTTATATCTGGTCCAAGACCGAAATTAAACTCATTTCCTTTTTTGTTAGATTGACTAGAAGGATTACCTGGCTTATTGTTCACTACTTCGTAGATACCTACGGTAGCTCCTTTCAATGCTTTCTTATCACTCCCCTTGTAAACCAATGCTAATAAATCCGCAGTCACTGGTGGAATTTCAATTGCGAATATATCATCACAACAAGTCCTTGCTTTTACAGAACTGGTACGAGGACGGTTAGAAACAAAAACACCATTAAGCCCTTCTTTATCTAAATAAAAAGATTGTTCATCTAAAGACGTATTATAGCCTTTACCCATATTTTTTGGAGCACTCCATTGTTGACCATTCCAAGTAGTAGTAAATATATCTAAGCCTCCTAAACCTGGTAAGCCAGTAGAACTGAAATACAAAGCACCCTCTCTATAAAAAGGAGTCACTTCATTACCAGGCGTATTAATTCTTGGACCTAAATTAATAGGGTCGCCATATACGCCTTTTCCTTTTTTAGTCGCATACCAAATGTCATCGCCACCTTCCCCTCCTTCCATATCAGAAACAAAGAATAATACCTCTTTACCAAATAATTCCCCTACAGATGGTTCTTTTGCAATAAACTCCAAACCTTCAAACCCAATCAATACCTCATTCGCTGCGCCCCAACTACCCCCATTTTCTTCTGCATAAAAAATCTTACTTAACTCTACTTTATTTCCTCTCAATAGCGCACGAGTAAAATACATGGTATTTCCATCCTCCGAAAAAGTAGGGTTACTAGTTTGAAAATCATCTCTATTAATTTTGATATTTAGCGGTTCTCCTTTGTCCCAGCCTCTTTTTCCTTTACTGGCACTGTATATTTGTACATAAGGAATATCTCCAGCCTCTGCTTCGATTACTTCATCTATGTCGCCAAAACTTGCATAATAAATTTGATCCTTGTATAAGACAGGGCCATATTCAGAATACTTACCATTTAATTTTTTAAGATGTTCTATTTTTAAACCATTGACTTCTTCACCATCATCTTCTGTAACGCCCCAAGCCATAGCCATCTTCAAGCCTTCTAGCTCTATTTCTGCCATAGCACGCTTATCCTCATCTTGGCTATGTTTTAAAAATAATTCAAATTGTTCTAATGCTTCCTCATATTTGGAAGTCATCTTCAGCATTCTAGCATAGTCATAGCGATCTTCCACAAATTTATTCTCTGCGTCTTTTCTTGGACCTAGATACCGCTTAAATACCGTAGCTGCTTTTTTATAATCTCGTAACTCTTGATGCAAGTAGGCCATATCTCTATTAACCGTTCCATCTTTTGTTTCTTGATAATATTTATCAAACCAAACAACAGCTTGATAAGCGTCTTGCTTATCCAATTGTGCTTGAGCAGTCTTGAGCATCATTCTTGGTGTGGCCTTGTTCAAAGGCTGAGCTACTGCAAAAGTTACGCTTAATAGAATAGCGAAAAGCAAGGTGATAGTACTTTTCATATTGATTATTGTTATTTTTTATATCATTGTTTATTAACCCTCCCCGACCTTCGGAGACGACTCCCCTTCTTCTAAAGAGGGGGTTGGGGGAGTTTAAGAACGGACTACTTTTTTGTTAAAAAAAAGAACTAAAATTCCAGATCGAGTAACGTAGTCAACATCATAAGTCTGACCCCTGACTCCTGACCCCTATTCTACAAATCCGGACAGAAAATAACAGGCGGAACTGCTGGTTCTTTATAAATTTTAATAATTTTATTGACGGCTATTTCAAAGCCCCCTCTAAGATTATTGACAGAAGTTAAACCAGAAACTGTTAAGTCATACGCTAGACCTATTTGCCAATCATCATAAGCAGCACCTAATAATATTTGCACTGCATCGCCAACTCTATATCCTAGACCAGCCTTAGCTTCTAGTTCTTTTTCTTTAAATTCTAATTGATATCCTCCCATAGCTTGTAGCGCAATTTCATTCACTTTAGCAGAATTTTGGAAGATAAAGGCAGGATAGATAGTCAATTTGTCATTGAGTTTTCGATCCATCTGTCCATGTACTGTAATCTTTAAAGGTCGTTCAAATTCTCCACCAGAGCCAGTAGCTCCACCACCAGAGGTAACAGTGCCATTGGGCTGAGTGATATAAAAAGCCGCCGCACCAATTCTTATATTGGTATTCTTGTCTACCGCTGCACGATACATTAAACCAAAATTGGTAGCATTATAACTTTGACCTTCGTCAGGCAACTTTGTAAAATCTATACTAGCAGGACCTAGTTGACCATTTAAGATATTATCTTCAAATGTAAGATCCGTCCTGTCCTTAAATTCTCTGGAGACGCTACCAAACTGGATACCTCCCACCAAAAACTTAGTTGCTTTCTTGTCTAAGGCTAAATGATATGAGGCAGAAGCTAAGAATCCAGTATTTGTTAATCCCCCTGTACCTGCTTTATCTGCATATAAAGCTACGCCTGCACTCAGCCAGTCATTTTTACGCACCACAATAATAGGCACATCTACAAAGAAAGAAGGTGTTCTAAATCCTTTTCCTCCTGGTGATTGACCTCTAACAAAGTTATACTGATCTCGATACAAACCACCAATTCTAGCTGTTCCTTCAAAATCTCCTGTTAAGGCAGGATTTAAGGTCAAGGGAGACATCGTAAATTGGGTCCAATGTATATCTTGACCACGAAGTACTCCTGTACTGGCTACTAAAAGGCTAATAAAAAATAGATGTTTAAGTAATTTCATATAGGCGTTATTTCATGTGGTATTTCACGTAGTATAAGCAATCCTTTTATCATTAAAACTCTGGGGAATGAGAAAATAATAACTATACCAACTTGGCTTGTCATTTTCCAGTCTTAGAAATTCAAAAAATGAGTCCGTAGCTCTGCTAGGTACTAATTTTTTGACTTCCTGAGACAGAAAAATGACTGTCCCAATCTGGCACATTTATTATCCTCTCATTCCTAGCATACGCTAAAAGAGCAAAAGCGACTAAAAAAATAGCCTTCTTTTTAGGTCAAAAATACAATTTCTACACTTTAGTCTCTACGAAAAAAAGAATTCCTCGTAAAGAGAACGGAGTTTAGTCATGGATTTTGCATTGAATGCTGTATTTTAACGTGAAAATAGGACACACTACTAAAATTAAAATTAGAAGTGAGAGCAGAGAATAGAGTGCAGAGATTGATTTCGTTTGCATACGACGAATTTTTCGTCATTTTTAATCGAAATCCATCTCTATTCTCTGCTCTCGCTTCTCTGTTCTACTGAAAATAGAGGCTAGAATATGAAAACACATCAAACAAAGGTATTAATCATAGGAGCAGGTCCCACAGGATTGATGATGGCCTGTCAATTAGCGAGACATAAAGTGCCTTTTGTTATTATTGATCAGAAAAAAAGTATTACCAATGAGACAAAAGCACTCGGTGTGCAAGCTAGAACAATGGAGGTCTATCAGCAAATGGGGATTGCACAAGAGGCATTACGGAGGGGATTGATTGGAGAAGCCGTCAACTTTGTTATTAAAGGTAAACCTACAAGACGGATACATTTGGCAGAAATTGGGAAAGGGATAAGCCCTTTTCCGTATATACATATGCTTGTACAACATGAGAATGAAGCCTTATTGCAACATTTTCTCACTATAGAAGGAGAAAACGTCTTATGGAATACTCATTTAGATACAATTACGCAGACTAATGAAGAAGTAGAGGCTATCATTATTACTAAAGATGGGGAGCGTCAGACGATTATTGCGGATTGGTTAATAGGAGCAGATGGAGGGAGCAGTACGACCAGAAAGCAGTTAGGCATGGCTTTTCAAGGAGAAACCCACGAACAGACTTTTTTTGTTGCAGATACCCAAATTGATTGGGCTTATCCTCAAGAGCTACATGTGTGTTTAGATAAGAAAAATTTTTTAGCTTTTTTTCCTATGAAAGGGGATCGAAGATTTAGAATAGTAGGTGCTTTGCCTAACAATCTAAAAAATGTAGAAGGAATTCCATTCGAAACTTTTATCGAGGATATTCTGAAAGATATGAGTATTCAATTGAAAGTAAATAATACGGATTGGTTTAAGACTTACAAAATACATCATAGAGTAGTGCCTAGTTTCCACAGAGGTCGTTGTTTCTTAGCAGGTGATTCGGCTCATCTCCATAGCCCTGTTGGGGCGCAGGGGATGAATACTGGTTTGTTGGATGCCTATAATTTAGCTTGGAAATTAGCATTAGTAGTACAAGAAAAAGCAGATGCTAGTTTATTGAAAACCTATACAGAGGAAAGACTCCCTTTTGCACAAGAATTGGTAAAGACAACAGATCGAGCATTTGGAATGATTATATCTAAAAATCCAATCTTGCGATTTTTTAGAATGAATATTTTTCCTTCGCTTTTTAAATTAGGAACTTCTTATGACCGAGTTCGAAAATTTGCTTTTGGTCGGGTTTCACAAACTGGTATTAATTATAGAGCAAGTTCTATTAATCGGAATCATGATTCAGATTCTTTTAGTGCGAAGGCACCACAAGCAGGAGATCGATTTCCATATATCACTTCTAATAATACGAGTACTTTCGATTGGTTAGATGGGACTGCTTTTCAGTTGCTTTATTTTTATACTAAGCGAGAAGAAGATGTAATTGTTCAGCTAAAAAATTATTTAGACCTTTCTAATTTGGAGATTCAATTTCATCAATTTGATAAGGAGCGAAATGTTGGTTTTTTTGAGGGCTTAGGGATTAAAGAACAGGCACTGTTTATTGTTCGACCTGATATGTATATTGGGTATCGGAGTGGGAGCGTGGATTTGATGGATATGGAGGTCTATTTTAGTCGATTGTTGGGCGGGGAAAAGGTGTAACCTTTGAGATAGAGAGAAATTTTTTGCGAAATTTAAATAATGAACACAGAGGCACGGAGCGCACAGAGAACAGATAGTAAAGTTCAAATTCAAGTGTCAAGCCCAAGTTCAAATTCTCACATAATGTTGACAAGGTTTAACCTTTGAGATAGAGAGAAATTTTTTGCGAAATTTAAATAATGAACACAGAGGCACGGAGCGCACAGAGAACAGATAGTAAAGTTCAAATTCAAGTGTCAAGCCCAAGTTCAAATTCTCACATAATGTTGACAATCAAAAATGACTGCTTCGATTTTGATACAGATTTTTAAACAGCCTCAAATAGTACTCTGTGTGCCCAGTGTCTCCGTGTTCATTCATTAACCCTCGTCTTCTCCCTGTTGGTATTCCTTCATCAAAGCCTTTTGTATAGCAGGCGTAACTGCTTGATAGTCTGCAAAGGTGCGATTAAACTTAGCCTTGCCTTGCGATAAAGAACGGAGACTAGAAGAATATTGATACAACTCAGCGCGAGGAACTCTAGCTTTAATTTTTTGATAATGCCCTTCCGCATCCATGCCCATAATGACCGCTCTTCGGGTTTGTAGATCGCCCATAATATCGCCCATTACTTCATTAGAACATAATACTTCTAAATCAAAAATAGGCTCTAATAATTGTGGACTAGCTTTTTGGAAAGCACTTTTAAAAGCAGCAGTAGCCGCTAACATAAAGGCCATATCATTGGAATCAACAGGGTGCATTTTTCCATCATAAATACATACTCGAATATCTTGACATCTAGATCCCGTTAAAGGACCTTCTTCCATTTTTTGCATGATTCCTTTTTTGATGGCATTGGCATATTTCGCATCAATAGAGCCACCAACAATACACCATACAAAGGAAAATTTTCCACCCCAAGGTAAGTCTTCAATTTCTTCCTTTCTTACGTTTAAACCTTCAGGTGGTGGCATTCCTTCTACATAAGGTTCAATGCGCATATGCACTTCTCCAAACTGACCAGAACCACCCGACTGTTTTTTATGGCGATATAGATCTTCTGCTTTCTTTGTAATGGTTTCTCTATAAGCAATTCTAGGTTTCACAAAATCCATCGACACATTATTTACCTTTTCGATACGGTACTTAATAATGTCTAAATGTAGTTGCCCTTGTCCATGTAAAAGGGTTTGTTTCAAGTGCGGGGCTAACTCTATTTGTAAGGTTGGATCTTCTACAGCAATAGCTTGTAAGGCTTTCATTAATTTCTCCATATCATTCTTGCTAGGTGGTACTATAGCAGTCCGAATACGGGAGACTGGAAATTTCATTTTTTGAATTTCATTGGTCGCTCCTTTTTTATTGAGTGTTTCATTAGTATTGGCATTTTTCAGTTTGACAGTAACACCAATGTCACCTGCACTTAGACTATTGATAGCCGTTCTATTTTTGCCATTCGCTTCAAAAATTTGATTGAAACGTTCCGTTGTTCTAGTCGTTGGATTTTCTAATTCTTCTCCAGAATTTAGAGTACCTGAATAAACTTTAAAATAAGAAACCGTTCCTACCCTTGGCTCCGAAATCGTTTTAAAAATAAAAACAGAAGGGTCTCCTGTGGCATCTATGTTAAGGCTATTACCATCTTCTAAAATAGTGGCAGGACGGTCTGCAGGAGAGGGGGCAATATCATTAATAAAACCCATCACTCTACCGCTGCCCATGTTCAGAGTTGCAGAAACACAAAATACTGGGAAGATTTCTTGATTGGCAATAGCGATGCGTAATCCTTTTGTTAATTCTTCTTCAGTCAGTGCGCCGTTTTCAAAAAAAAGATCCATTAATTCTTCGTCATTTTCCGCAGCGGCCTCTACTAGGGCATTATGCATTTCTTGGGCACGTCCTATTTCTGATTCAGGGATAGCTTGCTTTTCTGGTTTACCTCCATCATTAGGAAAAACATACATCGTCATTCTTAAGGCATCAATAATTTTATTAAATCCTGTTCCTTGATTTAAGGGGTATTGAATCGGTAGTACATTGGAACCAAAGCGGTTCTGTGCTTGTTCTAAGGTAGCTTCATAGTCTGCTTTTTCATGATCTACTTGATTGATAATAAAAACAGCAGGTGTTTTATTCTGTGCTATATAATCCCATATTAATTCCGTACCGACTTCTACGCCACCTTTAGCATTAAGAAGCATCAAGCCTAAGTCTGCGACTTTTAAAGAAGTAACCACTTCTCCTACAAAATCATCAAAGCCTGGGGTGTCGATAATATTGATTTTACAATCTCTCCACTTAGCATGCATTAGCGTGCTAAAGATGGAATTTCCTCTTTCTTGTTCAATATTTGTATAATCAGAGATGGTGGATTGTTCCTCCACTTTTCCTCTTCTGTTAATCGCATTGGACTCGAATAACATACATTCCGCAAAAGTCGTTTTCCCTGATCCGGAATGTCCCAACAAGGCGACATTCCTAATGTTTTTGGTAGTATATGACATAATTACAGGAGTTTTAAAATAAATAGAAAAGACTTCTATTTATTTATGATAAACAAATAATATTTTGCATTTGATGTGTAATTTGGAATGAAAATAGGTAATATTATTTTAATTACAAAAATAATAAGGTAAATTTCTTTTGGAAGGAATTTTAATTTTATTAAAACAAGATCTGTCTACAGAACTGCCAGTTTTCTAAAAACTGGCAGTTCTAATCATTTCCTAAATACCAATTAAACAATTCATTAGAATAGAATCTACTTATTATATGAATTTTAATTCTGTGTATATGATATTTTTAGAATTTTTTCCTATCTTAATACCTCGATATTTTATAAGAAAACCAGATAACTTATTTTAAAAAATAGAAGCGAGTGCTGAGAATAGAGATAGAATCCGTTTAAATAATGAGATTTTGTTACTCATAAACGAAATCTATCTCTGCTCTCTTCTCTAAATAAAGTATAACTATGTTTGATTCATTGACCGCAGATCAGTATAAATGGATAGTAGTAGGATTCCTATTAATTTTCTCTATAGGGGATGCTTTCGTAGGAGCGTTTAATTTTAAAAAGAGTAAAAAGCGAGTGAATGACTGGATGCAAGAGGCAGTTGGTTTTATTCAACTAGTAACGGTTATTCAACCTTTATTAACAGCAGTAGCGATATTTGTATTGATGCCTTTCTTTTTCCCAGATTTAGATGGTGCTTATTTTGGCACCGCTATGTTGATTGCTTTGCCTGCCTATCTCTTAACTGATGATGTGATGCAATATTGGTATCATCGAAAAGCACATGAGTGGGAGTGGTTATGGAAATTGCATAGATCGCATCATGCGACTCCTGAAATGGGCGTATTTGCGACTTATCGAAATGCAGCATTGTATTATCTATTTATGCCCAATCTTTGGTGGGGCGCAATTTTGACGTATTTAGGTTTGGGGCCTGCTGTTTTTCTGGGATTAATTTTTAAAAATTTAGTAGTTATCGGAGCGCATAGTGAATTTCGATGGGATCGATTTATGTATAAATACAAAGCCTTACATCCATTAGCTTGGGTGGTAGAGCGAACAATCTCTACGCCTGCAACTCATTTTGCCCATCATGGCAAATCAGCACGAGATGGGATTAGCGATCCGAATGGCAATTTTAGTAATACCTTTTTCTTTTGGGATATTCTATTTGGTACCGCCCTTATTACTCGGCAGTATCCTACAGAATTTGGTATCGAGAATGATCCTGATGATCCGTGGTATGCACATTTATACTACCCTTTTATTAAATCTAAAAAAGAGGGAAGTGAGATATCTAAAGGCTTTAAGAAGCAATCCCATGTAAGAAATGAACCCCTTAAAACTACGCTTGCTCCAGGGAACTATTTGTATTGTGCCTGTGGAAAGAGTTCAGATAATCCTTTTTGTAATGGTTCGCATCATGGCACAGGTATCAAGCCTGTTTTCTTTGAAGTGAAGAAGGAGCGGAAAATGTCTTTATGTACTTGTAAGATGACGAAGACTCCTCCTTATTGTGATCTATCTCATGAAGGGATGGATAGTGCGGATAATAAAGTAGAGCAAATGAAAGCTCCACAAAAAGAAATGGTTAGTTGAATGATTGGAGTAGGGGAGAGATTTCTATCGAAATTTAATAATGAACACAGAGGCACAGAGTGCACAGAGTAAAATTATTCTCTGTGCGCTCTGTGCCTCTGTGTTCAATTATTTTGCATCTTTGATGCGGTATCTTAGAGAAGAAAAAATAATTACGAAACTCTTTTATGAATTTAAATGAACAAGAATACCAGCAATTTCTTGATGCCAATCATTCTTTGATATTGTATGCAGGAAAATCAAAAAAACTGTTAAATCAAAGTCTGAATTTGACAGACTTTAGAATAAAGATAACGAAGGAATTAGCAGTAAACTGTGCAGATGCTTTTTATGAGAATCCAAATATGTTAGTATCTTTTTTAAAAGAGAATCCAGACCAACTATCACCAGATTCCCTAGCTGTGGCAAAGGAATTTAAACACTTTGTAAAAGGTTCTTTCTTTGTCTACAAATACTTAAAAGATTATACCATATTTATTAAAGATGAAAAGCTTTACGGCGTGTATGGTTTAAGTGATCCATTCTATCATTTTTTTGGGAAACACTTGCCAACTTATGTAGATACCGTATTACTTCCATATAAGGATAAAATCACATTCTATGGAATACTTAAGGGAGGTAGCATTAGATTAGGAAGTGGATATAAACGCTCATTGAATCAAGTGTATAAGGAAGCAAAAGCCAAGTATGGAATTATTACTAGCCTGCCTCATGGAGGAAATACGCTTTATGATAATAAAACACCATCAGAACAATTAGCTTATTTTTTAAAAACGAAGGCAAACAGAGAAGAATTTGATAAGGAGATATTAGCACTCGTTAAGCAGTATCCAGAATTAGCACCACAATATCATCAGATTTGGGGAAAAATATTTGCTACTGATTATAAAAAAGAATTTAAACCTTTGGGCTTAAATAAAGCTTATTATGCCACGCTACAAGGACATCTAATCAGTAGTGCGAAGACCTTAAAAGAATTGAAAAAAAATATAGATCATATCGTACCTGCAGCTAAGAAGGATTGGGTATATACTTTTAAAATGTAGTATTATGCTAATTGATAAATACATTGTTATTGGCCGCCCTAGTGGTCAAGTACAGAAACCAACAGAGCAACAAAAGCAAATTGTTATAACAGCTTGCGAGCCATTAATTGCCTCTTTAAAAGAGAGTATATCTCCTATACCTGAAAAGCTTGAAATTAATCACCTAATAGATATTTATGGAAAATGGTTTAGAAACCAATACCATATCTATTTGGTGTATCATTGTCCTCCTAATAGCTTTGAAGAGAAGATAGAGTTTGGTTTGGCTCGATTAGGTTGGACTGGTAGAGATACTTATATACTTTCCTCCTATATGGCACACAGAAAAAAATGGGAAGCGTTTTATGAGAAAATTCCTTTAGAAAAAGCAATTGAACGTATAGCTGATGGGGATTATTTTTCTTTTTAATAGGAACACAGAGGCACTGAGCACACAGAGAATAATTTTGCTCTGTGTGCCCTGTGCCTCCGTGTTCAATTAAATCTTACTCCACTCGATACCAAGTTTGCGTTCGATAGAAACCCGTCCAATGTTTTCCTCTTACCATTAAATTACCATCTTCGAGCCATAGTTCACAACCGTAAATATTACCACTTTCAGGATCTAGAATTTTTCCTTTTCTCCAATAATCCTTATAAGACTTCATATTTTCGATTATGACTAAGCCAATTAAAGGCGTATCTTTTTTATTGCCAGGACATTGATCACAAAGCGTTGATGGATCGGCATCTAATAATTTCGTTATTTTACCGAACAGTAGGCCATCTTGTTCATAGATTTCAACATGAGATCGAGCATCCCCTGTTTCATCATCTACAGATTTCCAAAGACCGACAGCAGATTGAGAAAAACCAATAACAGTGAAGAAGACTAGTGCGAGTGAGCATAAAAATTTCATAGATAAAAAATATTTTTAAATTGAATGAATTTATTTAAAAACCTTACTACTTTTCGTTCTTTCAAACCAAGCCAATATATGCTCCACTTTCGTAATCAACTGACTAGGCCGATTGGCAATGAAATGATAAGACCCAGGTATCTCCACCAATGCCGTTTCAATCTTTCGGAGTTTTAATGCATGATATAATTGCTTTGACT
>CAYOBX010000128.1:0-5145 GCA_964402245.1 uncultured Saprospiraceae bacterium
TCTTTTCGCTGGCAGCCTTTTAATAGTTGATATTCTGATCGTTTTTTGATACTAAGCATGATTAGTTGGGAATCAATAAATGGTTGTTTATCTATAAAGAGGGGTAATTAATAGGTAAAGGTTGTATGAAGCTAAAATTAATTTGTTGAATGTTTATTATTTACCTACTACTTAAATATCCTCGAAATCTAATTTATGATTATCTTGCTTTCGAATTTACAAGTTATTTAATCAGTAGTCCGTGATTTTTTTTCATGCAGAGGTTTGATAATCAACTTATTAAACGCTGCTGGTTCTGCGCCCTTTGCGTGAAATATAAATGTATAGTAAGTTCTCAATACTGCTTAAATGTCAGAATATAGGATTTGTAGGATTTCAGGATTAACAGGGTTTTGGCAGTAGCACGTTTGAAAATCCTATTAACCCTGAAATCTAATGAATCCTAATTCTGACAGTGATTGATGTTTTGAAAACTTACAATGTATGGACTGTTTTTAATAGAAATCATTCAATGAGAGTTTTATATACTTTAGTCTGCTGCTTAGTAATCAGTAGTGTATTATTTGGACAAAATGCAAAAATCGTCGCTCCTGATGATTTTTTTATGGAACCAATGGGTGCCCATTTTTATCCACACCACAGGATTGTGGATTACTTTGAAGCTACAGCCGAAGCTAGTCCCAATGTACAGTTAATAGAATATGGTCGAACGAATGAATTACGTCCATTGGTCTTGGCATTTATATCATCTGAGGATAATATAAAGAATTTAGAAGCTATCCGATTAAGTAATTTGAAACGAGCAGGGCAATATAATGGTGATGTTTCTACAATAGGAGACAAAGCAATCGTATGGCTAAGCTATGGGGTACATGGTAATGAAGCGAGTAGTCAAAATGCGGCTGTTAAAACGATGCATGAATTATTGACTTCCGATAATCCTGCAACAAAAGAATGGTTAGAAAATACCGTTATTATCATAGATCCTGCTGTCAATCCTGATGGCTATAATCGCTATGCGAATTGGGTGCGTCAAGCGTCAAATTCTATCCTTAATGCCAATCCTGTTTCCAGAGAGCATCAAGAACCTTGGCCTGGTGGTCGAGTGAATCATTACCTATTTGATCTAAATAGAGATTGGGCTTGGTGTACCCAAGTAGAAAGCCAGCAGCGTATTGTACAATATCGTAAATGGCTACCTCATGTACATGTCGACTTCCATGAGCAAGGATATGAAAGCCCTTATTACTTTGCACCTGCTGCTAAACCGTACCATGCTTATATCAGCAAGTGGCAAAGAGATTTTCAAACGACGATTGGTAAAAATAATGCCTCTTATTTTGATAAAGAAGGCTGGTTATATTTTACTAAAGAAGTCTTCGATTTATTATATCCAAGTTATGGAGATACCTATCCTATTTTTAGTGGGTCTATAGGGATGACTTATGAACAAGCTGGACATGGACGAGCAGGAAAAGGGATTCAATTAGAAAATGGAGATACCTTAAAATTGATTGATCGAATCAATCATCATACAACAACAGGTTTATCAACTATTGAAGTTAGTTCTAATAATAAAGAACAGCTCATTAAAAACTTCACTAGCTTTTTTCAAGAGGCTAAATCTAATCCTAAAGGGGACTACACTAGCTTTATTATTAGTGGAGACAATGGAATAGATAAATTAAAATCTTTGGCTGATTTTTTAACGATGCATGGTATCGAGTATGGCCGCAGTACAGGTGGAAAACAAATAAAAGCTTATAATTATCGAACAGGAAAAGAGGAGAGTGTACAATTAAAAGATAATGATTTAATTGTGAGTGCGCACCAACCGATGTCTGTACTGACTCAGGTATTATTTGAGCCTTCGCCTAGCTTACAAGATTCCGTTACTTATGATATTACGGCGTGGGCATTGCCTTATGCAAGAGGACTAAAAGCTTATGCTTCCAAATCTAAAATCAAGCCGAATGCTTCTTATGATTTTGCTACTCCTATGATGCCTCAAGTGATTGAGGAACGACCTTATAGTTATGTCTTCAAATGGAATAGTTTAGAAGATGCTGCCTTTCTTTCTAAACTACTTCAAAACAAAGTAAAGGTTAGATACGCTCAAAAATCTTTTACCACTTCCACTGCCACTTTTTCTCCAGGTAGTTTAGTGATTACTAGGGCCGATAATAAACATCTAAAAACTACATTTGATGAAGTGATTCAATCAGTAGCCTATCAACAGGGTAGAACCTTATCTACTACCACTACAGGATTTATGAATGCTGGTCCAGATTTTGGTTCTGGCAATATTGATTTGATTACCCAACCTAATATACTAGCCGTCTATGGAGATGGCGTAAGAAGTAATTCTTATGGTCAGGTATGGCATTACTTTGAAAATACAATTGAGTATCCTTTTACCGCTATTACTAAATCCCAATTGGGTAGTATTGATTTGTCTGATTATAACACTTTGGTCTTAACCGATGGATCTTATACGATAGATGCGAAAGTAATTGATTGGATTCGTGCAGGGGGTAAGTTAGTAGCAATTGGTAGTGCCAATAGTAGTTTGTCTGATAGTGCATTTAAATTAAAAAGAAAAGAAGCTCCTAAAAGTAGTGCTGAAACCGATTTGAAATCTAAGGTAAAAAAATATGGAGATCAAGAGGGTAATTATATTTCTAATAGCACCCCTGGTGCTATTTTCGGTTTGACAATTGATGAAACCCATCCCTTAGCGTATGGTCTATCTGATTCTTATTTTTCTATAAAAACGAATACGACTTCTTATGAGGTAAGCAAAGATTTGTGGAATGTAGGATATATTGACGAAGCCCCCTTATCATTGGGTTTTGTAGGAGCTAAAGCAAAGAAAAAAATTAATGCATCAGTTGTCTTAGCTACTCAATCTTTAGGTCGAGGACAGGTGGTCTATTTTATTGATAATCCATTGTATCGTTCTTTTTGGGATTCGGGAAAATTTTTAATGAGCAATGCTTTATTTATGGTTGAATAATTGCATAGAGATGTAGCAATGCTACGTCTACATTATAAACAAAGACGTAGCAATGCTACGTCTCTACCACCATATATCACGTTATCAAATAATTTGAAATCCATCGCAATCAATGATCATCCCACCCAAATTTGTAACAAGAGAAGATTTTAAAATTCAATCCTATGATATAGATCATCGCAAGCAAGTAGCTGTTCCCGCTTTAGTTAAAATGATGCATGAAGCGGCTATGACGAATGCAATAGATTTGGATCTATCCGTATGGGATTTAGAACCACATGGTATTTCGTGGGTTTTAATGCGAAAGAAATTAACGCTTCATCGTTTACCCGGTCATGGAGAAACGATTACGGTAGAAACCAATGCTGCTGGCTTTGAACGTTTTTTTACCTATAGAGATTATAAAGTTTTTGACGCTCAAAATAACTTAGTGGCTACCGCTGCCACTATCTGGTTGTTAATGAATTTAGAGACTAGAAAAATGACGCATATACCTGCGCTCATTATGGATCGGAAATTTCCAATTCTTCCCAATGCTTTGCCTCGATTACCTTTTAAACTACCTCCTTTTGAAGCGGCTAGTTTGGAAAAAAAATTTCAGGTAGGCTGGTATGATTTAGATTTTAATAAGCACTTGAATAATTTATATTATTTGCAGTGGGTATTGGAGACTTTGCCTGATAATATTTTACAAAATTATCAATTGAAAGAAATTGATTTATTGTACAAATTAGAATGTGCTTGGAAAGAAGAAGTGCTTTGTGAAACAGAGATTTTAGGAGACACTTCTTTTAGGCATCGAATGATTCGGCAGTCAGATGGGAAAGAGGTATTGTTGGCTACTACTGAGTGGATGCTATCATGACTTTTTTTTAAAACGCAGAGGTGCAGAGATGCGGAGTCATATGTGTTCTCAGCATCTCTGCGCCTCTGCGTTCAATACAAAATCATCCTACCATATCGTTGATTAAATCCTTCAATCCCCTGTAGCCCTCCTGTATGAATAGCTACTACGGTACTATCTTTTTTGAAGTAATCTTTTTTTATTAAATCAAAAATTCCATACATCAATTTGCCAGTATAAATAGGGTCTAAAGCAATTTGGTAGGTCTTTTTAAAATCGTTTATAAATTCAATTAAACTAGGTTTGAATTTTGCATAGCCTCCGAAATGGTAGTCGTTGGAAATAGACCATTTTGTAGAGACAGATACACTGGCCGCTGCTAATAATTCTTCTACTTCTCCTTTTAAAAAATTTCCTTTTAAGGCAGATACTCCTAATATTTCTGTTTGTGTTGTAGAAGCACTTCCTTTTATAATGCCTGCTATTGTACCTCCTGTACCAACACAGGTAGTTATATAATCAGGTGCTTGTCCAAGTTGATCTTTTATCTCTACAATTATTTCTGCACAACCTTTAAGAGCTAAGGTATTGGTTCCTCCTTCTGGTAAGCTATAAAAACGACCAAATTGTTCTTCTAGGGCTAAACAAAAAGAGGCTGTATTTTTTTGTCGATAAGCACTTCTTGGAACAAAGTGCAATTGCATCCCTTGATCTTCGGCATATTGCAAGGTAGCATTTAAGGGGTCGATTCGATCTCCTCTAATAATTCCAATAGTTTTAAAATCAAATACTTTCCCCGCAGCAGCTACTGCATGAATGTGGTTGGAGAAAGCACCGCCAAAGGTGAGTAGTGTTCGATGATTTAATTCCTTTGCAGCTACTAAATTATATTTTAATTTTCTCCACTTATTTCCTGAGACACTTGGATGAATTAAATCATCTCTTTTTAGAAATAATTTTACTTTCTTTGCCCGTAATAGTTCATTTTGAATTTCTTGTATTGGAGAAGGCTGCATTTATATTTTTGACTCTTTGATATAGTTTTTTAGAGGAAGTAGTTTTGGTATCTTTAAAACAATTTCAATTGAGGTGTTTTAAAATCTTGATGCAAATCTAAGTTATATGCAGGACGAGTCCTATCTTTTAAATACAATTGATGCGCAATACGAAATTGTTCTTTTATAATTTTTGCAATATTCCCAGTACCTGACATTCGTTTGCCGAATTGTTTGCCATTTAATTCCCCATTGTGGCAGGACTTAATCATATTCAATACCTTATCTGC
>CAYOBX010000128.1:5245-12973 GCA_964402245.1 uncultured Saprospiraceae bacterium
CTAAGGATCAAACTATTTTTAGTAATGATACTTACAGGATGTCTATATTTCCAAAACACTTTTAATAAGGAACGGGTGATTTCCAATTTCCCTTCTATTGGCTGGTAGCAATCGGTATTTCCTGACATACTGATTGGGGTAGCCTTCCATTTTGGGCTTTTCAATTTATCTTCTAGTAGTTTAGGCGCAGATTTTTTGACTAATATTTTAGTTTCAAAATCCAATCCTGCAGAGTAGCCCCAATAATTGTGAGAATTTCGAGCATAGCAATAAATACATCCATGCTCACATCCTTGATAAGGATTCATCGAATACTCGCTAGGTATGTCTGGACTTTTTACTTTATTTAAAATGGTTTTTGGGTATACTTCAATATAAGAGGTGTTAATACTAGTTGATTCCCCTTGCTCCCAATCAATAGGATTTTGGTCGTAGACATAGTTATCGAACCGATTGGCAGGATTGATCTGGGCCCCTCTTCCTTTTATATAGGTATCTTTTCTTTTCATAAGTGCTTTTAAAAGTCTTTCATTTATACGTAGCTCAAGCTGGAAACTTGAGCTACGTCCATCTTTAAAACAACATCTAATATAAAACTTATTTTGTTTAAATTAAAATATTTAAAACAAAAAATTTCATAAAAATCACTACATATCCAATTCGGGATGACTACTTTTACATATAGACACTCAAAAATTACCCTTTAATGTACCAAAGTTGGCTACGCCCACTATTCTTATTCTTTTTACTGACTGCCTGTCAGCAAGCTAAAAACGATCAAACTGCCACGTTTGCTTATAGCAAAATTAGTGGTCAAACAATGGGAACAACTTATACGATAACCTGCCAAGTATCCAATCTATCTTTACTAAAATCTGATATTAATACCCTTCTTAAGGAAATAAATCAAGGTGTAAATCACTACGATAAAAACGCAACAATCTCGCTTTTTAATCAAGCTATTTCCGAAATATTATTGGATACTTCCAAAACTGCCGACAAACATTTTTATATCAATCTAAAAGCAGCTAAAGATATTTTTGAATCAACAGACGGTGCCTTAGACCCTACGATCATGCCATTAGTTAACTATTGGGGATTTGGCTATACTGAAAAGCATGCGATCACGAATGTAGATTCTATAAAGGTAAAGCAATTGTTAGAATTGGTGGATTTTAAAAACATAGAAATAGCGTCTAAAGAAGGGCAATTGTATGTGCAAAAGAAATACCCAGCTGTCCAATTAGATTTTAGTAGTTTGGCAAAAGGGTATGGGGTAGATGAAGTAGGTCGCTTACTCGAACGAAAAGGGATTCAAAATTATTTAGTAGATATTGGAGGCGAAGTAAGAGCAAAAGGAGTGAATAAAAGAGGATTATCGTGGCAACTAGGCATTAATACACCTAGCACCGAGGCAGCGCTTACGGCTATTGAAACCGTTATAAGTGTAACGAATCAATCCATGGCTACTTCTGGCAATTATAGAAACTTCCACGAAGTAGATGGAATCAAATATGCCCATACAATTAATCCTATAACAGGTTATCCAGAACGAAATACATTATTAAGTGCTACTGTCCTATCAAAGGAATGTATGGTGGCAGATGGATTCGCTACTGCTTTCATGGCTATGGGATTAGATCGAGCATATGAAATTGCTGCTAATACACCAAGTATTGAGGCTTATTTTTTATATGCATTGGAAGATGGAAACATTGGTAATAAGCACACAAAAGGCATGAAAAATTTAATTAAATAAACAACTTTTTAATAGCAAATAACCCACACAAAATACCTACTTAAATGACCTTTAACCTTGACAAAAACTTATGCTTTTTTGATGTAGAAGCTACAGGATTAAATGTAGTAAGAGATCGTATCGTTCAAATCGCTATTATTAAATATCCTAAGAATGGCGGAGAACCAGAAGAATTTACAACACTTATCAACCCCGGTATTCCAATTTCAGAAGAAGCAATGGCGGTACATGGTATTACGCCCAAAATGCTTTCCAATCAACCAACTTTTCAACAAGTTGCCGACAAAATTTTCAAGTTTATCGGCAATAGCGATTTAGGGGGATATAATTCTAATCGCTTTGATGTTCCTATTTTGATGGAAGAATTTGCTAGGGTAGGGATAGAGTTTGACATATCTAAACGACGCTTAATAGATATGCAAAAGATTTTTTATAAAATGGAGCCTCGTACTTTAAGAGCAGCCTTAAAATTTTACTGTGGAAAAGATATGGAGAATGCCCATGACGCATTAGTTGATGTGCGTGCTACGGTAGATGTCTTGAAAGGACAACTAGAAAAATACGATGGAGTAGATTTAATAGATGGAGATGGAAATGTAATTCCAGCACCTGTCAAAAATGATATGCAAGCAATCCATGATTTTACAAAGAATGATCGAAATATTGATGCGACCCAACGCTTGCGCTATAACACAGATGGAGAGATCGTTTTTAATTTTGGTAAATATGTTGGAAAACCAGTAGCTCCTATTCTTTATAAAGATCGACAATACTATAATTGGATTTTAAATAAGGAATTTTCTACTCAGGTTAAGCAGATTGTTAAAAACTTGTTGAAAGAATATGAAAAGACGCAGAATGTGTGAGAATTTACGCTACAACCGAGATAAATAAGTATTAGCTTGCTGCGTATTGCCCATCAACTGATAAGTCTGTCCAATTCCTTGCAACAATCGTCGATCATTAGGAGTAGCTTGCAAACCATATTTTAAATACTTAATTGCACTGTTATAATCTTTTTTGGTTTCGGTAAAATGATTATATCCCACCTTATAGCAAAAGTCTGCAAGTTTTTGAGGATTTGCCGATCCCAATAAATACTCTATATACTGGCCTATAAAAGGAACATTGGATTTACGTTGAAGAATACTATGAAACTCTGCTAATAATTTATCCAAGTTTCTATCATATTTGTACTCTTCAGCAACTACTCCACTATGCATCGTCAAAGCAGAACCATAAGTCGGATAAATACTTAAAGCACGATCAATAAAATAAGCTACTTCTTTTATCAATTCCTTTTTCTTTTGCTGATTCGTTTCATTACGATACTCTTCTTCAAAAATGGCCGTACCTAAAAAGCAATTCGCTCTAGCACTATTCGGAGAAGCAGAAGCTCCAGAAGTATTTAAGGTTAATCTATTTTTCCAGTCGGGTACTCGGTCTACTGTTTTCCAACCAAAGCCTACAGTCATTAATGCCAGTATTCCTAATCCTATGGTCTTTGCTACTTGCTTACCATTCATCCATTTGGCTAACTGGTCTTTTAATAACCAAACAACGATCAAGCAAAACCCAATAGAAGGAATAAAAATAAATCGTTCATTCATAAAAGTACCTACGGTAAAAGGGACATTGGATACGATAGATAGCGTAGCTAAATAAAATAGAATACCATACGATAAAATGGATTTTTTCTTCAAGCCCAATAAAGCAAGCACCCCTAATCCAATATGTAGTACCAAGGGTATAATCGCCCGCATATCTCCCCAACCAATAATTGGAATTTGATACGGATAATAATCATGCGTTAATGGATGTGGGAAAATTAATAATTTTAAATATAAGCCCAAGGTATAAAAGACGGTTGCCATTTTATCAGAAGCATTTAATCCATAAAAAGGATTATTCATAATATCCGTAATCTCTCTTCCATCTGCTGATAAGAAATAACCAATTACTTGATAACGAATAACTAGATAAGCTAATGAAGCAATCATTAACGGAGCTAACGTAATACCAATTTGTTTAAAAGAAGCATTTTTAAAAAAATATAAAGTTAGTGGCACAACCGCTAAAAAGGTTAGTGCATTTTCTTTGGAAAGCAAGGCTAAGAAAAAAACAATACCAGATAATAGTAAGTAAATCCATTTGCTCTTCTGCACATATCGAATGGCATAATACAAAGCCGCTAATGCACCTAGCAAGGTCATAATTTCATCCCGACCTTTTACATTGGCGACGACTTCTGTATGCACGGGATGTACTACAAATAATAAACTAGCTAAAAAAGCAAGAGAAAAATACCATTGTTCTTTGATCGGAAAGCAAAGGCTTAATACTCGATATAACAAAACCGCTAATAAGCCATATAATAAGACATTGATCAAATGAGAAACGAAAGGATTTAAACCTACAAATTGATATTCCAAAGCGAAGGTAACAAGTGATAGTGGTCTATATCTAGCACCTACGATCAAATCTTTTTGTCCCCCAAACCGACCACTCATACTTTCTTTGGTCAAAATATCTTTAATTCCATTGACTCCTTGTTTCGTATAAGTATTATTGGTCAATACGATTTGGTCATCCAAGACATATTCAAATGTGGTGGAATAAGCATATAAAGCAACAGCAATAGCAAATAGTAATAGGGCCGGCAGCCAATTCTTTTTCCAAAATAGAATACTTGGCACAATAGCTTTCTTGGTTGGAACAGCTTTCGTAATGGATTGCTTTGCGGGGCGTTTTTTGGTCGATTTTTTTACCATAATACCCATTCTTACGAAATAGGTAATAGAAATGTTTTTAAGTATAGAAGGTATGTTTAACATAAACCTTTAGAGGTAGTGATTTTGCTTGGGGTTTTTTATAAAAACCCCCAAGCAAAATCACTACCTCTAAAAAATCAATTCAAAGCTACTGCTTGCCGGCTACCAGAAACTAGCTTTATAAATAGCTAATTATTAAGGAATTATTCTTAGTCTGACAATCTTCCGTTTTTAAAACAAACTACCCTGTACCCCAAAACTATTAGGATTCTCCATTTGCAATAAAGCGCGCTTCATATCCAAGCCATAAAAATAACCAGTCAAATCTCCATTTTTACCAATACATCTATGACAAGGCACAATAATAGCGATTGGATTATACTTATTCGCTAAGCCAACTGCTTGATACCCTTTAGGACTACCTACTTTCTCTGCTAATGCACCATAGGAGGTCGTATGTCCATAAGGCACTTCCAATAAAGCATTCCATACTTTTATATTAAAAGGAGAAGCACCTTCAAAATCAGGCTGAATCTCGAAGGTGGTTCGTTGGCCTGCAAAATATTCTAACAATTGCTCTGCACAGGATTGCAAACAACCAGGAATACTTTTACTTAATGGTTTATCTTCTTGGAGTTTCTTTACAGACCGAATTCCTTTATCGCTACCGATAATTTCAAATTTTCCATGCGGGGTATTGATGATTGCGTTTTGATAAGGCATGTGTTGAATGACGTTCTTATTTTATTATAAATTTAGTCCGATTACTTAATTTTTTTGATTGTGTGATTGTACACGTGACGTAAACAATCATTCTAGCCTACCAATGCGTCAATGGTAAACCTGCAACAGGAGATCTAAAAGTAACTAATTTATCCATTACTAAAGACCCCATATATACCGTTTTCAAATCTGGACCTCCGAAATTTACACTTGTAAGTAACTGTAAGGTGTCACCTGCACAAGCGAACATATTTTCTGGAGTTAATGTGTGATTTTCAATTGCCTGTTGAGCTATCTCCAATGCTTTTTCATTTGGGTTTTCAAATACAGTATGTGCTTCCTGATTTTGTGCATCTATTATCATCAGCCCATTTCTCAAAACAGTTGTAAGCCATACATTTCCTTCTTCATCGAAGCAAAAGCCATCAACATAATGGGTTGCACCCAATGACTCTGGCCCAAAAGTTTCTTTTATGCCTAAGGAGCCATCAGGCAAAACAGGAAAACGAGATATTTTACAAGCCATAGTCTCGGCGACATAAAGATATTTTTCCTCTTTATCCATACGAATTTCATTAGTAAATGTAATGCCACTTGCTACTTCTCTTGCGCCATTTTCATCTATTAAAATTATATGCCCGTCATCTTGCGGATGTACTGCTGCAACAAACCACGGATGCCTTCTTGCAGATATAGCCACCCATAATCTATTTTTACTATCTAAATAAACATAATTAGTTGGACCTAATGGTACCCCATTTAATTCTTCCAATACAACCTCCGTTTTTCCCGATGGCGTCATTTTAAGAACTTTGTTGTTAATCCAATCTGCAAGAAAAATATTTCCTTGTTTATCTAAAGCCATGCCATTGGTTTCGCCAGATTCTCCATAATTTTGTTGTGTACCATCTGGCAAAATTTTAGTGATGGCATGACGATTATCTGAAACCCATAAGGTTCCGTCTTTTTGAGCCAAGACGCATTCTGGACGGCTTAAATTTTCCCCTATATATGTGAGGTCTTTTTTGATGTTCAGTTTAAAATTCTTTATTGAACTCATTTAGAATAAGTTAAATAGACTTGTTACCCTTTAATAAACAGCCATCTGAAAATATCTTAAAGAGTAACAAGTCTAATGATTAAAAATGATAATGCTAATTAAAGTAAGTTATCAATAGTAACTGGTAATTGATAATTGGTGACTAGTAACTGGTTTAGACATTGACTTAGACGTTGTCAACACTTAGATCAACATTTAAACTAGTCACCAATTACCAGCTACTAATCACTATTGAGAATTTACTAATTAAAATTTTAATTGACTTCCTACAGGTAAATTTAATTATTTTATCGATTCATCTATTACTTGAAACAGTAATTTTTAAAGCAAGTAATATTGTCTACTCTATTTACAAATAGTAAGTTTGCAGCTTTACTCAAAGAACTCTTCCAAATACTGAAAAAAAATAACTACCTTTTTTGAAGTAATGAATGGTGTCGTTTTTTCGGGGTCATTTTCTACGCCCCTGGAAATTAACTTCTTGGCAATCAATTCTTTAAATGACGGGAGCGTAAGTTCTCAATACAGTGTCAGAACAGGATTTATAAGATGTCAAGTGCTTGGACAAAAATACCTTCCATTTAAAATGGCTTCTTTTTCTGCTATTTTCTCTTAAAAAATGCTTCCGTAGCCCTGCTATGCGAGGATTTTTTCAAGAAAAACTAGCTAAAAAAATAAACTCATTTTAATGAGGAACTTATTTCTGTCCAAGCACTTACTAAAATTGAGTTTATTCCAGAACATAGTATGCCGAAATTTGAATGTCAACATTTTGTAAGCATTCAACATTTATCATTAGACTTGTTACTCTTTAAGAAATGGCTATAATTCATATAGCCATTTCTTAAAGAGTAACAAGTCTATTCAGAATTAAGTCTAAATATGCCGACTAAAAAAACAGCTTTAATTATTCTAGATGGATGGGGACATGGACCTGATCCAACAGTAAGTGCTATCGCACAAGCCAATACTCCATTTATAGATAGCCTTTATAAGAAATATCCCAATTCAGAATTAATAACCTATGGGGAAGAAGTAGGCTTACCAAAAGGACAAATGGGGAACTCAGAGGTAGGGCATTTGAATATTGGTGCAGGAAGAGTGGTGTATCAAGAATTAGCTCGAATTAATAAATCTATTCGAGATAAAGAGCTAGGTAAGAATGAAACGCTAGTAGCGGCTCTAGCGTATGCAAAAACTAACAACAAGCCCGTTCATTTAATGGGCTTAGTATCTGATGGTGGCGTGCATTCTCATATAGAACATTTGAAAGCACTTTGTAATATAACAACTGCTTATGGCTTAGAGAAAATATTCATTCATGCTTTTATGGACGGTCGAGATACTGCACCAAATGGTGGACATGATTATCTAGAAGAAATTCAAGAACATATTTTTACAAAACCAATAGAAAT
>CAYOBX010000129.1:0-12959 GCA_964402245.1 uncultured Saprospiraceae bacterium
ACAGGAGTCAGCGTATTTTGCGTAATGGAAAGCATAATTCCTTTGAATCAGAACCTAAATAGTTCTCACTTTACGAAATTCTACTGACCCTTGACTTCTCGCTCCTGACCCCTCGCTAGTTACGTTTAAAGTACAATTTATTGATGAAAACAACTGAATAATAATAACTTTTTACGCCCAAAGACAAATTTTTGTCCTATAGCATAGCGAAGTGTGTGCTTACCCAAGAGTTTATGGTAGTTAATAATAACAATGATTAATTTTGTTTATCGAATCATTTGATTAATTTTAATCATGAGGCAATCCTTTTTTTTATTACTTACCTTTTTTGTAGGATGTACTTATTTGACTGCACAAGAAGATAGCCTAAGGATATCTTTCTCTAGTTTGACTTGGGAGGATATACGAGCTAATCCACAGTTACAAATTAATAAGAAGGTATCTGGGGCAAGTCGGTCATTAAAAAACATACAAGATTTGCCATTTTCTATTTACGTAATAGAAGGAAAAGATATTCGTCGAAATGGATATATCACCCTAGCGGATGCCTTAAAAATGTTGCCTGGAATTCGGGTGTCTCAACCAGGATCTGCTTTAGAAGGGGAAACTTTTATGATGAGAGGTTTGCTGGGAAATGCCTATGCTAAAATTTTAGTGAACGGTATTCCTATTAAACCTTATGTCGTAAGTGGTATGCCAATTGGTGCTCAATTACCCATTCAACAGGCGGAGCGGATTGAGGTGATTTATGGCCCTGCCGCCGCTTTATACGGAGCGGATGCAGGCACTGGTGTTATTAATATCGTGATGATAGACTCGGAAAGACCTATTTTTACGAATACCAGTTTGCATGTAGGATCCGAGTCTTACACAAGTATTAATACCTTGTTTGGTGGTAAACTTGGGAAAGGTAGTAAAATTCTGAAGTTTCGTTTATTTGGAACGAATACTCGCCAAGCTACTCGTCGAATTTTTTATGACGATGAATTATACAACACAGAAAACTATCTTGATCAGAATCCTGCTAGAGTACAAGCTCTACTAAATAATCCCAATTATCGAGGTACTTCTACAGAACCACTTTTAGGGGAGGTACCTCATCTCAGTCGTTCTTTTGGGGTTGATTTATCTTACCAAAATTTTCAACTATCTTATAAAGATTTTTTTCGGCAAGATCATAGTGCTATAGGTTTGAATCCCGCTGCAGTTTCCTATGCAATCCCCCTGAATTCAATCGGCGAATCCATTCAAGAAGGGCATCTTATTTATAAAAAAGACTTGAAATTTGGAAATACACAAACGACTTTAAATTTCTTGAGATATAGGCTAGAAAATAGTTCTTCAACGACTTATGTTGATCCAATTATATCCAATATTTTTACGGTTTTTGCCTTAGATTCGATTGGAACTTCTCAGGCAGATTCTTTAAGAATGGTGATTAATGACAACTTTTTTTCACGCATTCGATTTGCCAATGCTGAATCCTTTGAATATTCTGTAGAGCAAGTACTGAATCTCCAATTAGGAAAAACGGAACTCAATTCTGGGATTAGATTACAAAGGGGGACTGGTAGTCCTTTTGTAGATTTTCAACCTCAACCTTTTGAAGCAGACTTAGATACTATTCAAAATATCATTCGTGACCCAGACCAAGATTATAATGAATTGAATGCTTTTGTTCAATTGTTTTTCACACTTGAACGATGGAATATTTTGCTAGGTGGGGCTTATTTATATCGAAATGCTACTACTTTTTCTGAACAGGTTAGTACTATTAATCCTAGACTTGCTATACTTTTTAAAGCTAAACCTAATTTAACTTTTAGAGCAAGTTACAGTACCGCATTTAAAATACCAGGACCATTTTTCAAAGATGCTACTTACACAATACAACAGAGCAATTTTGAAACAATACTAACGGGTATCAATCCTTTACAATCAGAACGAACAATTTCTTATGAAATGGGTTTACGTTGGTTGCCTTCTTCCAAGATAGAATTAGATTTGGCCACTTATTATAGTAGAACATCCGATTTTATAATATACGATATTTTACAAGACTTTTTACCAGACCCTAATATTTCAGAATCTACTCTAACGGCGGGGTATTTTAATGATGAAAATACATCGGCTACACTTTTTGGGGTTCAGGCCATGCTTTATCTAAAAGATTTAATGCCATCTATTGGCTTGGACTCGAGAATAAGTCTTGGCTGGTCTAAAGGAGAAGAATCTCTTTTTCAAACAGATGGCGTTGGCTTGGTAAGAGGCTCGAATAAAATAATTTCTTTACGTGCTTATCCTGATTTAATTGCTCAAGCACAGCTATCTTTTAATCCTTTTTCAAAGTTTACTTTTATCTTGGATAATGTGTTCCTATCAGGATCTAAGACTAGAAATCTTGTTTCTTTAAGACAAGCAGTTAACGATGGCTTAGATATTTCTACCCTAATAAATAAAGGATATTATACCTTAGATATTATGCTCAATTATCAACTCAACCGAAATTTTCAAATTTCTGGTCGATTTAATAATATATTGAATAAGGAATATGCTGGCATTGATGCGAATGGTAGCCCCGATGTTTTATTATATAATCCACAATCTCTTTTTGCTTTTCGAATAGGAGTGAATTATAATTTGAATTAGTATGTCTAGAAAACAGATTTTCATGAAAATAGGCTTTATTTTCTGGCTACTTTTTTCGGTTGTTCAAGGCTGGACACAAGATACTAAGGACGTACTTCATTATTTAGAGAAGGCCAAACAAGCAACAACTTACGACGAGACCTTGGACCAATTTGAAAGAGCATACTCCCTAGCTAAGCAACTAAAATATAGGAAAGGTATCCAATTGTCTCTTTCTTTTATGGGAATGGTAGAGCTAGAACGAGGGGAAAATCCCAAAGCATTACGTTATCTATTAGAGGAACTTGATATATTGATAGAGATTGCTACGATGTCACCTACTCGAATGGTCACAGTTAGTACGATTATTGGAGATATTTATACCCGTGAAAAATTATTTGAAGAAGCCTTGCCTTATTATCACCAAGCATTAACTCAAAGTAATACCAATCATCTTTTTCAAAAATTGGGCAATAGTTATGCCGCCTTACTAAAGCCAGATACCGCTTATATTTACTATGCTCAACAACTACCTTTTATTGATAAGAAAAATCGAAACGCCCGTATCAATATTTACCATCATATTGTTGATGCCTACCAACTAGCAGAAAGATATGACCAAGCACTTGCTTATAATGAACGTATTTTGTCTATTATGCAAAATGGGGAGAAGCAGGATGCAGAACTAGCGATCATTTATAACAATATTGGCTATGACCACAACTTCTTAAAGAACTATAATGAGGCTATTAATTATTTTGAAAAAGCCTATGACCTAAGCGTCGAAACAGACTATGAGGCATTAGCTTTATTACAAATAAATATCGGTGTTGCCTATTTTAATTTGGGTACTACCTCCGAAGCGATTCAAGCTTTTACTTTAGCAGAAAGTTTATTGAAAAAAATAAAAACTGCCGAACAAAGCCAGATCAATCATCTACTAGCCAATGTATATTTAAAAAGCAATGATTTGTATAATGCATTGAATTTT
Source organism: uncultured Saprospiraceae bacterium (assembly GCA_964402245.1). Taxonomy (GTDB): domain Bacteria; phylum Bacteroidota; class Bacteroidia; order Chitinophagales; family Saprospiraceae; genus JAFMDF01. The sequence goes on from CAYOBX010000129.1 coordinate 3,620, forward strand.
AATAAATTAGCGATTGATAATGCCTTGAAGTATGAACAACCCAAATTGTTGAGTAATGCCTATTATACTGCTGCTCAAATTTATGCGGATTTATTTGAATATCAAACGGCACTTGATTTTTATCAAAAACATTTTGAATTACAAGATTCCTTAGAGCAATTAGCGGCAAAACAACAAGCAGATTTATTCTTGGAAAGAAAAGAACTCGAAGCAGCAGAAACAGAAATTCGTTCTTTGTTAGTCAATCAGGAGATTCAAGAATTGATGATTCAACAATTGGAATTAGAAGGGGACAAACAACTTTTGGCAATTAATAATTTAAAATTAGAAACCAATCAACAAAACCAAGAATTAGCTTTATTAAAAAAAGAGCAAGAGGTAAAGGAATCAAGATTAAATAATCAGCAGTTACTCGCCAAACAAACACAACAGCAATTACAATTAGCACAACAAAGATTATTAGCGGTTCAGCAGGACCAGCAATTATCCGAATTGACCCAAAAGGAAAAATTGCAACAATTAGAATTGGATAAAAAGGAATCCCTTCTAAAAGATGAGGCTCAGAAAAATGAAATTCTACAAAAAGATAATGAAATTCAACAATTAGATATAGATCGACAAGAAGATTACCAACAATTTTTGTATGGTTTAGGTGGCTTACTTTTGCTAATTATGGGATTGATTGGTGCAGGTTTGCTGTATAGTCGTAAAACTAATCGAACCTTAGCCGCTCAAAAAATTGCTATTCAAAAAGAACAGAAAAAATCTGATGATTTATTATTAAATATTTTACCCGTGGCAACGGCTCAAGAGTTAAAAGAAAAAGGAGGTGCAGTGCCTAGAAAATATGATAATACGACCGTACTTTTTGCGGACTTTGTAAACTTTACAGGATTATCTGCCAATATGCCTCCTGACATACTAGTCAATGAGTTGAACGATTGTTTTAAAGCTTTTGATGAAATTATGGACCAATATGGTTTAGAGAAAATAAAGACAATAGGCGATGCGTATATGTGTGTAGGAGGCTTGCCTACGCCTAATACGACTCATGCCGAGGATGCTGCCAATGCTGCTTTCGCTATGATGGATTTTATAGAACAACGGTACAAAGCAAAGAAAGCAATAGGAGAGTCCGCTTGGCAAATGCGGATAGGATTGCATAGTGGTCCAGTAGTGGCAGGTGTGGTAGGTACTAAGAAATTTGCATACGATATTTGGGGAGATACCGTTAATGTAGCAAGTAGAATGGAAAGTAATAGTATTGCTGGAAAAATCAATATTTCTCAGACGACCTATCAGTTGATTCAACATCAATTCAAAGTTACTTCTAGAGGCGAAATTCAAGCTAAAAATAAAGGAGGTATGCAGATGTATTTTTTAGATGCTTCAAAAGGTAACAAGTCTATTTAAAATCTCAAAAAAATATACATAATCAATATAGACAAAAATGCAACACATCTTAATTACAGGAGGAAATGCAGGTATTGGAAAAGCAACAGCTATTGCTTTAGCTAAAAAAGGACATACCATTATTATAGCTTGTCGAAATAAACAAAAAGCAGAAGAAGCAATTACCGATATAAAATTAGCTGCTCAAAGTGATACCATTTATTACTTACCTTGTGATTTAGCTAGTTTTGAATCTATTAGAAATTGTGCTGCTGCTTATCGTCAACAATTTGGACAATTAGACATATTGATTAATAATGCGGGCCTGATTACGGATAAATTACAATTTACCAAAGAGGGATTTGAATTGCAGATAGGGGTAAATCATTTAGGTCATTTTTTGCTAACTAAGCAGTTAATTGACCTATTAGAAAAAGCATCTGAACCTCGCATCATAAACGTTAGTTCTGCTGCACACAATCGTGCTAAAATTAACTTCGATACTTTTAAAGGAGAACTTGGTGCAGAAAAATATAAAGGAATGGTAGCTTATGGCCAATCAAAATTGGCGAATATTCTTTTTACAAAGGAATTGGCTAAAAAATACCCTGCTATATGTAGTCATTGCTTGCATCCTGGAGTAGTGAGTACGGAAATTGCTAAAAAGAATGAAAACAAAAAAATATGGGGATTTATTTGGCGAGTTTTTTCTCCATTTATGTTAAATACGTCAAACGGAGCCAAGACCTCCATTTATCTCGCTACCTCGCCAGATGTCTTAACTATCAATGGAAAATATTTTGATAAACAAAAGGAGAAAGAACCATCTGCGGTTGCAAAAAATGCAAGGCTTGCGCAAGAACTTTGGACAATTAGTGAAGAGCTAACGCGTGTGATTAAGTAACTCGGAATTCCCGTGCTACTATACTTGTTCTATCACAATTCCTGCTCCCAATCCAGCACCCCCACTAATCCCTGCAACTCCAAATTGCACCTCTCTTCTTTCCATTTCATCTAATAGGGTAGTGGTAATCATCGCACCGCTAGCCCCTTGCGCATGCCCCATTGTCATAGTACAACCATTGACATTAAATTTATTGGGATCAATATTTAAATCTCTTTGATATTTCAAACAAGTGGAGGCAAAAGCTTCTGCAAAATTGTGTAGGTCTATATCTTGCATAGTCAGACCTGCTTTTTTGACCGCATTTTCCATGGAGAGTTGTCCACCTAATAGCATAATAATAGGTTCGCATGCTGTACTATCATAAGCGACAATTTTGGCTCTAGGAGTTAAACCCATTGCTGTGCCTTTCTCCAAACTGCCAATTAGCATAATACAGGCACCATCTGCCATAGCAGGCGAATTGCCAACATGATGAAAATGATTTAAAGAAGATAATTGCGGATACCTTTCTTTTATTTTTTGTCGAATGCTAGGCGTTACATGTTGTCCAAAGATGGGCTGCAAGTCTTTCATAGAATCAAGGGTTGTGGCAGGACGAATACACTCATCTTTATCTAATACTACTTCTCCATGCGCATTGCGAACAGGAATCAAAGACGACTTAAAATGTCCATGCTTGGTTGCAAAAGCTGCTCGCTGATGCGAATTCGCCGCATAAGCATCTAATGCCGTTTGCTCAAATCCTTCCAAGCTAGCAATTAAATCAGCCGCTACCCCCATGTGGGTAAAGTGACTTCCTTCAATCACTTCTTCATCAGAAAACCATGCCCCTTTATCTGCAAACATAGGTACTCTGGATAGCATTTCAATACCTCCAGCAACAACCATGTCAGACATGCCAGAACGTATTTTAGCCGTTGCCATTCCAATGGAGGTTAATGCAGAGGAACAGAAGGTATTAACCGTTACCCCATCTATATGATCCCCCCAGCCATGATAGACCGTAGCTATTTTTGCAATGTTGGCTCCTTGGTCCCCATATTGACCGACGCATCCTAATATCACTTCTTCTATTTCTTTATGGTCTATATTCGTCCGTGCTTCTAAAGCATGAAATAATTGAGATAATAAATGAATCGGCTTAATATCTTTTAAGGCACCACTTTTAGCGGAACCTTTTCCTCTTGGAGTTCTTACTGCATCGAAAATATATGCTTCTTTCATAATTAAATTGTAATTCGACGTTTAAAAATTAGTACCACTTCCTTTCTTCCATTATTATCTAAGTCCGTCGCAAAACTTGAAGTTAATTCCCATCCACGATCCCCTTGAAAATTCAATTCGTTTTCAAGATCTTCCAATTTAAAATTGGTGATAAATAATCCCTTTTCTTTTAATTCAATAACCTTATATTCAAATTTTTCTGAGTCGATAGGGTCTTTCATATGATTTTTATGATAGAATTATTAAACATGTTTATAATTAGCTGCACGCTCAAATAACGCCATATTCTAATTCCTTATTCAGATTAAATTGATGAAAATCAAAGTCATCAGGAAAAGTCAATCCCCCCTGTTCTGGAATATCTTCCAAAAGCAAAAAAGGCAATTCAAACAACTCCCGTTTGCCAAAAGGAATCCAACTACCTGAAATAGATAAAAATGGAATACCCGCTTTTAAGCCTCGCATCTCATGATCGTAATAAGGAGGATGCCAATAGAAATTACCTGGCACTCCATGGTATTTTTGTTCATTAATTATGTATTCCACATCACCATCTAATACATAATAAAATTCGCAGATAGCATGGCTATGAGTCGTATATTTACTTTGTGGTCCCCATGCCAAATAAGAGTAATTCAAATCATAGCCACTATCAGGTCTTTTTACTCGAAAGACACTTTTTATTTTTGCTAATCTACCCAATACTTTAGTTAGATCGCCCAATTTTAAAAGGTCTTTAGCAAAGAAAAAACTTTTAGGATCTAAGTTGACCAAGTCTACCCAATCTATATCAGAAGCACTTTTGAAAGTTGGCGTGTTGGGATAAAAACTAGTCTTTTCTAAATTACTCCAAATAGTATTTTGAGATTTTATGAATTCAGATAGGGTAGTAGGCGTAGAATTTTTATTGTCTATTGTTTGAAAGGATATTCCTATCTCTGCATCCCAAAAGGCAAATTCATTAGGTAGTACTGCTTGTATAGGCTGCATATGTAAATTGCTCCCCGTTAGATAATAACCCGATTCTAGATAAGATTTATCCCCTTCGGGTGCCCAACTAAACCATAGTATTTTCAAAGGTTCGGAAGAAGTTACCGTAACCCTTTTCTTAGCATAGCTATCAAAAGTAATGGAGGTGCCAGGAGCTACTTTAGCCAAGTCCTCATTAGACCAAATTTCCCCTTCGCCACCCAAAATATGATAGACAGATGGAGTAGCTTGTGCGTGTAAGGGCAAAGTACCTCCTGCTGCAATTGCCAGTTCCACTACCTTTAAATCTAGGTTGTCAAAAACCAACCGAGTCTTAATAAGGGAAGATAAATTTGTCAGGGCTTTTTCTCCTAAATGTTGCCAGTCAAACTTAAATATTTTATCTATTGGCTGCCAAGCTTGTTGGTGGGATATATTTTCAATTTGATTAATGTCTTTTGCATGGAATGGACGAGGCTTTTCTGGATTAGCCATATCCGCTGCCTTCTTTTTTCGGAACATATCCGTTAAGGCATTATTGGGGTCTTTTGCGATATTTTCTTCTGTGGCAAAATAGATTTTAGGATCTATTTTTTCAATGGGAGTGAAGTCTTTTTTACTTAGGGATGTTTTGGTTTCTTTGTTTTGTGTTTTGCAGGAAAGCAAGACCAAGGCCAATAGCAGATAGACCGTTTTATTTATTTTGGAAATTGTCATTTTAGATATAATTGACTATCAACGTTATAGGAGATTTGAATTTGAGATTGACACTTTCTCTATACAAATTCGTATTTATACATGTTTCTTTTCTTTTTTTTCGTAAGCAAAACATTTAAACTCTTTTTCTCCTTGTTGGTCCATTCTTGTTAAATTGCAAATCATCTCTTCATTAGGATCATCTTTCTTTTTACAAGTTAAACACAGATTTGGTATTGGATGTAAATCGGGATTATACGGAGTCCCATCATCATTGAAAAATCCAGATATTATTGGTAATTCCTCCTCTTCAGGTTCTTTTGTCATAACCTCTATATAAGTTTTTACCCATTCTTCGTATCTATATGATTTGTACTTGAACCACTGTTGTCTAATATGTTCGTTATAATCTACTTCGTACTTAAATTTTCGAAATGGCTTATTTTGGTTTAATGCATAGATAAGCCTATTTCTAATTTTGGTATTTTCTACTAAGCCTGTGAAGTCTGCCATTATTTGAAAGGCTTCTCTAGAGGGCATTTTTTCTATTTGTAAATATTTATCAGACTCTTTTTCAATTTCTTCTAGGTCTTCTTTCCAATGTTCTTCTTCTGCATAAATATCATTAGGGTCAACAATAGATTTTACTTCTTTAGTTTCTTTATGAACAAAGCAAATCATTCCCATATCTAGATGAGCAGCTATTTCCTTTATTGCCTTTTTTGAAAGTTCCATAACTTTTTGGTTTCTTTATTTACTTTTTATTCCAGTCAAATATAGGTAATCTCCTAATTGATTTTCGTATTGGTGAATTATTTTATTTATCCTGCCTGTTGCTATATCTAATTTCATTTCTGATAAACCTTTCACAACTTCCTTCTTATTTGACAATGATGAAAAGGAGGAAATGCCATTTCTGATTTGCTCATCGAAATAGAGTTTAGGATTATGTTTTCCACAATAAAGAAATTTATCTTCTAATTCTGGATGAATAAAATATTTTTCTGTTTTTATCAATTTGAATTTAGCATACTCCATTGCTTCTTTTACTAATTCTAGAGTTGGCATTTGATTGATTGAATCTTCTAGCATTTGTGGAAAATAATGATTTAACCAATACCCTTTCATTTGCCTTGACGTAGAGGTTAAAATGACAATTTTTCCATTTTGCTTTAATACATTATTAAGCTCTTTAAATCCTTTCTTTAAATCCGTCCAATGATGAATGGTTAAGGAACCAACTATGCCGTCTACATGATTATGCGGTAGTCCTGTATTCTCTGCTGAACCTATTCGCCAATCAATTGTACTATTCTTTATTTTTGCTTTTTCAAGCATTTTTTTTGAAGGATCTATTCCAATGAATTGAAATCCCCTTTTCTGCAACTCAATGGTATAATTACCTGTTCCACATCCGATATCTAAATAAATTCCATGTTCTTTTGGAGCTAAATGTTTAAGTAGATTCTCAACCAAATGGGTATCTGCTTTTCGAGTCAGGTTATAGTTCTTTCCTATTTTATCATATTTTGCTTCCATTGTTTTCTTTATTTGTATACCTCACTTATTTCAGCAGTTCCCATTTTGGGGTACAGTTTTATCCAGTGACTTCCCGTCACTGGATAATAAGGGTAGCAATATCCTTCAAAATGGGAACTGCTGTACTTATTTGAATAATTGGTCCTAACTACTAAATAATCGATCTCCATTCACCCAACAAGCATGAAATCCTAAGGGCACTCGCTGCGGCATTTTAATCCGAGCCAATGGCGCTTTATCAATATTTTGAGCATCTAATATAATAGCTTCCGAAGTCCCATCTCTTTCATCGGTAACAAAAGAAATAACATAGCCATCATCTTCTTCTGTTCCATGTTCCGATGGTATAAAAGGAGATTCACTTCCAAATTTCCCATCTCCATACCAATGGGTTTTACTGCTGTTCTTTTCCGTGTCGTATTTAACGACACCATCAAAGCGCATGATCGTAGAATTGTCAAAATGTTGGATATAGGAGTATCGAGATTTACGTCCATTGAATCGACTATTGATTAAGGGAAATTCTGTAAGTTCATCATCCAACCATGCTTCTTTAGTCGTACCCGTTTTTAGATTGAAACGGTATCGTTTGACATTTGCTTCTAATCGCAAATACGCATTTAATTTTTCCATCGCAGTGGAATAATTCTTTTGCGGTGTTGGATTAATAGTGACGCATGTATCCATAATAATTTCATCCCCTTCTTCCCAAGCATTGATGACATGATAGATATAGGCAGGATCTGCCTCAAACCATCTAACAGAATCATTATTCCCATAACGAGGCAAAATAGCAAATCGACTAGGCATCTCTCGATTAAAAACGACGCTACTTTTTCCAGCTTTTAATGCGGCTTGACTATGGTATAAAGGCAAATCCATTAAAATGGAATAATTTTCCGTAATACCCATATCATGTGGTAAGCGTGGCGCAGGCAATTCTATTTCCGTAAAATGTTTGACTTGCCCATTACTACCAACTACTCCATAGGTTAGAAAGGGTGGCTGAGGTCCATAGTCAAAAAAGATCATTTCATTCTTTACTTCATCCACTTTAACATGGGCCATTGCTTTAGAATTAAAAGTACCATTAAAGTCTTCGATACCTTCTGTTTCTAAGGTTATTGGATCCAACTTATATAAGTCTCCACACATATACCAACCCGCTAACAATTTATCATTAAAAAAAGAAATAGCCGTATTGGCAGAATCTTTTAAAGGTAAACGACCTTCCATTTTATTGGCGCGCATATTCCCCATCACACCATGCCATATGGTATGCCCTGCTTTCGCTTCTTCCTTAAAATGCTTGGTATTTATCCAACGATTTCTATAGGTCGCTTTACCATCTTTTATTTGTAAGGCATGTAACATACCATCTCCATCAAACCAATGATAATGTCCAATTGGGGTAAATTTTGGATTCGGTCCATTACGCACGTAGACTCCATTTATATCTTTTGGAATTTCTCCAATTACTTCCAAGTCTTCTGCTACTATTTCTTTAAATGTAGGAGCATAAGCCCCTAATAAATATGGATTGCCCGCTTCTAGGGCGTAATTCATTACATCGTTTTTCATTGTATATTAGTAGTGCGGATTGCTAATCCGCTTGTTATGTTATTAGAAAGGATACCTAGTGGTCGGAACCCTAAGTTCTTGACAATTAAAATGGACTCTTTTTCCGTAATACTGTGTTGTTCGTCGATCAGGTAGCTACGGCTATCTTCACTCCTCACGCCTTGTCTTACGAAAAAATAGCCTTATTCTAACTATCAATTACTAAGATTTAGCTGTTGCCCGAACTTAAAAGGATACCTCTAAATTTTTTAAATATGTTCTTGAACAGACATTTTATTTAGTTTGATAAGGGATTATAGTTGAAGTAAATATAAAACTATATCTTACCTAATTAGACCGTTAATTTCAACTTTATTATGCTTCGTAGAACTATATTTCTTTTTATTGTTTCCATTTTATTGCCTTTAAGTCTTTTTGCTCATGGTAGTCATGGAAGCGGGATAATGGCTGGATTCACTCATCCTATTTTTGGAGTAGATCATGCTATTGCTATTTTTGGAGCTGGCTTCCTTGCCTACCAGTTAAATAATTCTAAATGGTATTTGTATTTTCTGCCCTTTATTATTGCCATGATAATAGGCGGCTTCATTGGAGTCGATCAAGAAGCTACGTTAGCGGTTGAAAAAACCATCGCATTATCAGTCTTAGTAATAGGCCTTTTTATTGCGTTTTATAAAAAAATAAATTTTATTCTAATCCTTATTAGCTTTGCTATATTTGGCTTTTTTCACGGATTTGCACATGGAGCGGAGATGCCTCCAGCAATGAGTAAAGCCGTCTATATTGCTGGCTATTCCTTAGGAACGCTATTGATGGCAACTATAGGAATGCTTATTGGTAGAGTTTTAAATACAAAAAATAATTTTGACAGAAATTCACTATTTATAAGCGGATTTATTGTTGGATTTGGGATTATGATTTTGATAGGTTAAGAGAATCGTATACGAACAACGTTCCTTCAAGGAACGTCGTTCGTATTCAGATTAATTAGTTAATATCCCTCTAAAAATCTATTAAAAGCTACTGCTTGCC
>CAYOBX010000130.1:0-12889 GCA_964402245.1 uncultured Saprospiraceae bacterium
GGATTACCTAACTTTTCTGGAGCTTTTTGCTTATGGGCTTTACCGAACGCTTACTCTTTAGTAAATTCTATATCTTCTTTTTTATATTTTCTAGTCTCCATTTAAGTGGACAATCTTATGACATAGAATGGACTGATTTCGTTAACACTTCTGCGAATGGAAATATGTTAACTAAAGTGAGTGGTGGAAATAATTGGCATAATGGAGGTGCGATGTCAAAAAATAAAATACCAGCCAATAGAGATGGATGGGTAGAATTTACAGCCAATGAAAGAGTAAACATTATGGTTGGTTTATCAACTCCTAATACTTCTGCTTCATTTACTTCAATACTTTATGCTGCGCATATAAGTGGTGGCACTGGTTTTTCAGTCTATGAAAGTGGTGTTGTAAAGACAAATAAAGGGGGTTATGAAATTGGTGATGTATTTAGAGTTGAAAGAATAGGAACTAAAATTTATTATAAAATTAATGGACTTCAATACGCCGTTACTATTGATCAAGCTACTCCAGAACTTATTATTGATGCAGCTATATATTCGGAAAATGGTAGTGTATTTGAAGCTAGATCATCTCATCAAGTTGATGAAATTTCACCAACTACACCCAGTCAGTTAATAACGTGTTCTATTGATGAAAGTTCTATTGAGCTAACTTGGAATGCTTCTACAGATAATGTAGAAGTTTTTGGATATGATATTTATCTAGATGGAGAATTTCTTACATCCACAACAAATACTAATTACATCATTGAAGGGTTAACACCCACTACTATCTATTCTTTTCATATCATATCAAAGGATGGTGTAGGTAATACATCGTTAAATAGTAATGTAGCAACTGTTACAACCCCTGCTGTAGGAGAACAATTAGTAGAAATTGAATCTTATTCAGAAACCATTTGTCAAGGAGATACCTATGATTTTTTTGGGTTGCAGGTCAAAAATCAAGGTGTTCATTTCGATACTCTTCAAAATAATTATGGTTGTGATAGTTTAATACGTACCTTGACTTTAAACTTTTACATTCAAGATATTAACGATTTATCATGTAATTATAGAAGTACTTCATATGGTTTGCCAAATAGAAATGCACTTAGTGTATTTGTTGATAAGTATAGTGACATATATGTAGGAACTCAAAGTGGACTCTCTAGATCTTCTGATGGAGGTAGTACTTTTCAGACTATTTTGGGAGGATCTAACCATTATGACATATATGTCCAAGATGACAGTATCTATGTAGGCACTTTTAATGGGTTAAGAATCTCAACTGATAGAGGAAATACTTTTACATCTAAAACATTTAATGCTGTACATAGTGTGTTTTATGTTGATGGAATTTTGTATGTAGGAACTAGATCAGGTTTATTAATTTCAGAAGATAATGGTGAAAGTTTTATATCCAGAACTACTTCCCATGGAATAGGTCATAATTTCATTAGTGATATTTTTGTAAGTGACGGTATTATTTATTTGGCAACACACAATGGTCTATCTATATCAACTGATGGTGGAGAAAGTTTTGATAACAAGCAATTATCTACTAGTAGCTCTAGCAGAATTGTCAATGGCGTTTATGTTTCAAATGATACAATATATGCAGGGAGTTCTATAGGTTTATATAAATCAACTGATGGTGGAGAAAGTTTTATTAAGAAAACTAGCCAGAAAGTTGAAAGGGTCTTTGTTAATAATTCAATAATATATATAGCCACAACTACTGGAGTGGCTGTATCGACAGATGGAGGAAACAGTTTTAATTTTACTAGCATAGCAAGGGCCCAAGATATATTTGCAATTGGTAATATTACTTATACTGCAACGAGATACTCAGGATTAGGCATTTGTACCTCAGTTACCCCTATCAATCGTACTATTTGTGAAGGTGAAAACTATCTCTTTAATAATCAATTAATAAGTATAGAAGGAAACTATTTAGACACCTTAGAAGATGATATTGGATGTGATAGCATCATAGTTTTAACCTTACAAGTATTACCATTGCAGACTAGTTTTATAAACGAGTTCATCTGTCCTGGGGGTACTTATGAATTTGGAGATAAATTTTTGACTACCCCTGGAATTTATATAGATACTATTAATTCCTCAACAGGATGCAATACTGAAGTGACTTTGGATTTACAAGAAGAACATCCAGGCACTATTGGATCAGATCAATATTTTTGTAATGAAGGAGATCCAGTAGCTATAACAGAAACAGAACTAACAATAGGAGGCATCGTCAACTTCCAATGGCAAGAAAGCCAAGATAGCGTCAATTTTACTGATATTTTAGGTGCACAATCTTCCACTTATGTTCCACTATCTCTAGAACAAACTTCACATTTTAGACGTCTAGTATTATTTAAATCGGGATGCACAGATACTACTAATATTGTAAGTGTCTTTGTCAATAGTACCTTCTCTTTAGTGGCACAACCAGATGCGGAAACAGGAAAGGATGTAAGCATTCAAGAGGATGGTCTTGTGAGTCCAGATGAACCCTATTTGTCACTGGTAATAAATGATGGATATGCAGATTTTCGGAGTTTATTAGAATTTGATCTTTCTGCTATTCCTTCAGAAGCGATCATTGAGTCTGCGGAATTAGCTTTGTATTATGCACCTTCAACCCAAATCATTAATACTAGACCAACTGATCCACCTTCTGAATCGGTCAGCATAGGGGTACAATTTTGGGTAGAGCGAATTACCAATTCCTGGGATACGCCAAGTGTTTCTTGGAATAACCAACCCGTAACAACCGATATTAATAGGGCTGGATTTTCTGCTTCCGATGCCTCTTTTAAAGATTATGAACAAATAAATGTGACGGATTTAATAGGTGATATGTTGGCTGATCCAACTAATAGTCATGGATTTCTTTTAAAACTAGAAGCAGCCCAGTCAAGTGAGGCTGTCTATTTTTGGTCTTCGGAATATTTGGAGATTAGCAAGCGACCAAAACTTAGCGTGACTTTTAGCATGCCTAAACCTGCTCCTGAAATTATAGAAGTTGAGGCGACTATATGTGCTAATGAAACTTATGATCTTAATGGGGTAATGGTCAATACTACAGGCACTCATAAGGATACCATAATATCAGACTGTGTAGATAGTATTTGGATATTGGATTTAGTGGTGTTGGATACTTTCTTTACAGAAATTGATCAGTCTATTTGTGAGGGAGATAATTTTCCATTTAAGGGAGAAGCATTGACAATTGGAGGTATATACCTAGACACTTTAATTGACCAAAACGATTGCGATAGCATAGTAAGTTTAAACTTAGAAGTATTAACAAGGCCAAACACTACTATTTCTATAATTTCTTGTGAAGGAACACCTTATTTTTTCAATGAAGAAGAGTTAAATACTACAGGCATATATTATGACACTCTAACTGCAGCCAATGGTTGCGATAGTATTTTAATATTGGAACTTGAGGTAACGCCTACTGCAAATACCTCTATAGCTCGTACTATTTGTGAAGGAGATTATTATCCATTTGCAGGAAATCAATTAACTAATTCGGGCATTTACTACAGTACCCTACTAACTACTAGTTACTGTGATAGTATTGTAGAATTAAATTTAATAGTAGTTAACGGTTCAAGTGCACAATGCCAAGGAACAGAACCATTTATTCACTATACTACCTTGGATTACATGGATTCCTTAGAGGTAATGGATTCTACTATAATTGAGCAACGACGAGAGATTGAACGAAACATTCTACAAGAAAGCAAATTTGGTATTATAGTAGAAAAAACGATTCCTGTTATCTTCCATGTGTTATATGCTAATGGTGAAGAACAAATTTCTGAAGAACAAATCCAACATCAATTAGATGCTTTAAATAGAGATTTTGGATTGGCTGAAATTATTGACGATCATCCCAATGATCCTGATAGTTTATTTATCTCCTCGGCGGTAGATACAGAAATTCAATTTTGTCTACCAATAGGAGCTCAAGGAATACAATATCATCCCACCTCAATTACTAATTGGGAAAATGATATAACAGCTATCAAGGAAAGTGCATATGGAGCATCTCCTGTTTCTCCTGAAAGCTATCTGAATATTTGGGTAGTAAATTTACCTGAAGAAGCGTTAGGTTATGCACAAATGCCTGGAGGAGATATAAATACAGACGGAATAGTTATTAACTACCGCTTTGTAGGTACAATGGGAGCTGCTACCCCTTATGGAGAAGGAAAAGTACTAACCCATTTGATAGGTAATTATTTAGGACTATATCCTCTTTGGGGAACAGGTGAAGAATGTACCGATGATTATGTATCTGATACTCCTGTTAGTAATCGACAAAATATAGGCTGCCCCATTGCTAACCATATTTCTACTTGTGATGGCTTTCCCACGGAAATGACTATGAATTTTATGGATGGCACCTATGATGCTTGTAAGTATATGTTTACGCTAGGACAGAAAAAAAGAATGCATGCCATGCTTTCTAGAGAAGGGCCAAGAACTTTATTGAGTATTGATCCTACGCAATGTGGAGGCCCTTCTGATCAGCTTGTTGAAAATGAAGCACGCAGTAAGGATTTGTCTGCTAACTCACTCAATACCCAAAGTCAATTAACGGTTTTTCCAAATCCAGCAAAGGACGGATTCAAGATACAGTTATCAGAGTTGCCTGAAAATACAATTATCGTAAAAGTATTAACTAGTGATGGACAAGTAATGGAGGAACAAGTATTTTCTTCAGGAGGAGGTAATCATCATATTACAATTTCTACAAGAGATTGGCTGCCAAGCATATATCTTGTTTCCATAGATACAGGGCAGCAACAACTGTTTCAAAAAATTGCTATCGAAAGATAACAAACAAATCCCATTTATATCATTTCTAAAACTTCGCTAATGTATAAATCTACATTATCAACATACATCAAGGCTATATTTTTTGTTTTAGCCATACTTTTAGTTAGTCAATTAGCTTTTACACAACCGATGAATTATGGGACAGGAACAATCTCTGTCCCTTCTGCGGCGGCTATGAACTATGGAAAGCAAGCAGAAATAGCTACGAATTATTACACAGGTGTAGCCAGTTACCAATTACCATTATGTACAGTGAGTGATGCCTCAGTGAGTCATGCTGTTGGGATTACCTATAATAGTGCATTTAGGGTAGGCGAAATAGCTTCTAATATTGGATTGGGTTTTCATTTAGCTGCAGGTGGTTTAGTGACAAGAACCATCCAAGGAATTGAAGATGATAAAGATGAGGATGGAAAGAAAGGATGGTATTTAGATGCTCAACCTTTCGCTCTAAAGAAAAGAATTTTGAATGGTGAAAAGGATGCCGAAAGTGATATTTATACTATTGCTGCTGGATCTTTGAATCTGAAATTTGTTTTTGATAGGGATGGTAATGTTGTTACTATGCCCAAGTCGGATGTGAGTATTCAACCTTTATATACAGCAAGCAAATTTTTCGGATTTATTGTTAAGACAACTGATGGAATGACTTATCATTTTGGTCAACATCCATCTACAGGAGAAAAGGCATTAGAATACACGGAGGTCAATGATGTGACACAGCTAACGTCTTGGCATTTAATGCGAATTGAAAGTTTTGATGGACAACAAGGAATAGACTTTGAATATATTGAAAATGATTATCGTTTTTTCAATATTCTTCCTTGTACAAAAATAGGATATAAAGCAAATGGACAAATTCAATATGAAGAAGAATGCCTTGAAAATTCCTTTCCCAAAGGATTATTAGAAATTAAAGTAGAAGGACATATTATTAAAAAGATTACTAGTCCAATTAAAGTAGTTACTTTCAATCATTTTCTACGGGATGACCTATGGGGGGTTGATTCCAAATTAGCAAAGGGAATTAATGGTGTGTCTATTCAAGATGGCGAATATTGTTATCAATATGACTTTACACAAGACTACTTTGAAGCGGAGCCTTCTGTCCTTGTTCCAGATTATACTATCTTCTTTCCAGATTATAAACACAGGCGCTTACAATTAAAAGAAGTACAAAGAAAATCCTGCGATAATCCTAATTTAAGTGAACCTGCTTATCAATTTGACTATTATGGTCATTTAACTGATGATGGAAAGTCATTTTATCCTAGTATTTTAGACAAAAATCAAGATCATTGGGGGTATTACAACTATCGTTATGACCAATCCACACCTACTAACAATAATGACTTTGATGATATGATTCCAAAGACTGGAGCCTTAATTCCTCATGGAGGTTCCTTCATCAATATTCAGAGTTCAGTAGAGCGAACCCCTTACTTTAATGCCCAAAAAATTGGTGCATTAAAGAGAGTCACCTTACCTACAGGAGGGTACACTGAGATCGAATATGAACCTAATCAATATGTAAAACAAGGAGGAGCAGAAGTGTCAAAACTACATCTTACTAGCTGTGATTGTACTTGTGGCGGTGTCCGTAAAAAAGGTCAAACCCTCACGATTACTACGGAATTATTGCAAACAGGAAAATGGGATTTATGTATCGAACCGTTCATTGATAATCCTGATTGTAGTGGTTATAGAACTGCTATAAACGAGGCAAGAATGAATGTATATGACGAGGCTGATCAACTATGTGGTTCTTTTGCATTTGATAGTGAGGTGGCACGTTGTCAAAGTGGTAATTTTAAAAACCTTTTTAAATTTCTGAAAGGGAAGCAACTAGAAGAAGGTAAGAATTACACTTTTGAGGTTCAGTCCACAAATGCAGAAGCACGATTATCCATTAGTCACTTAACTGATCCAGCTAATCAAATAGCTGGTGGTTTGAGAGTGAATAAAACGACAACCTATGATGGTAGCCTAAATGAAAATGAAAATGAGGATCATACCAATGATATTATTCGAACAATCGAATATACTAGAGCTGATGATCCAAGCCTTTCAAGTGGCATTTTATATAGCCTACCTAAGTATGCTATTGTTTTAAATGACTATACGGTATTATTTCAATCGGAGAGCGTCGTGCCTTTAGGAGGGTTTGAAGGGTATCATATGGGCTATACAAATGTAGTAGTACATCATAACGGCAATGGTAGGCAGCAATTTGAATTCACCCATGAAGAAAATAATGTACCAGATTGGTTAACCGAATCTCCTTATGGGAATTATCCTGTCCGTAGTTTGCAACCATTTGCAATTTATACTAATGATATTCCTAGTCTTTATCCCATTGAACCTTCAAAATTGAGAGTGAATAATGGAGTACTAGAACAACAAGCAACTTTTGAAAATAATATTGCAATTGCATCTACCTCTGCTATTAAAAATGATAAAGATTTTTATGAGCTTTCATCTATAAACCAAAAAGGGGTAGAATTACAAGTATCAAATGGAGTCAGACTCACGGATTGGTATTTTCAAAATTTCTACCAGCCAAGAACGGGAATTTACCGCCCTCAAAAAGTAACCACCACTAAGGATGGAGTAAGTTCTACTACATCTTACGAATATCATCCTACAATAATAGCTACTGCAGCTACAGAATTTGTAAACAGTGATGAAAAAGTAACTAGGCAAGAAATTTTCTATTCAGCAGATCATGGTGATCCAACTAAAAAAGATTACTTTATAAAACATAATTTACTTTCTTTACCTCTAAAATCAGATCTGTATGTTGGGGGAGAAATGCTGGGAGGTCAATTAACTTCGTACGCATTGTTTGATGAGATGGGTGAAAATCCTAATTTAGCACCGTTTATTATATTAGATGGTACGATACGACCTTACCAAAGTTGGCGTTGGGAAAGAACTTGGACAGATGGTATTTTACAAGAAGGAGATTGGGCTTTACAATCTTCCATTAATAGTTATACGCCTTCTGGTTTAGTTACTAGTACCCAACAACCAGGGTGGGATACTCAAACTTTTAAATACAATGAACAAAAATTATTAGAAGAAGAACGATTTCTTGATTTTGTAAATACTTATGAGTATTACAACAATAGCTCTTTACTAAAAAAGAAAATTTTTGTAGATGGTACTTCTTCAAGTGTTAGTTACGATGGATTAATGCGTACCAATACAGTAAAAGATGATTGTAAAAATATTATCACTACTTATGACTATTTATACCGCATTAATGATAAGCCATTAAATGCTACCAGCACTACTATTATTTATCCAGAGGCAGAATCACATAGTGAATTGACCGCATTGACTAGTCACAAGTATCTTGACGGTTTAGGGCGACCCATAGCAACTGTATTGCAAAACCAAGCTCCTGATGCTGCACACGATATTATACAGACAGTAGCCTATGATAATCAAGGGAGAGCATTTAAGCAGTTTGAACCTCAACAATTGGATAGCAATAACGGTGCTTATCAAGCTCCACTATCAGATTGGCCTTATACAATAACAACCTATTATCCATCCCCTCTGAATAGACCCTTTACCACTACTCCTCCAGATTGGCATCCCACTACTTATGTCTATGGAAGTAATAGTGCGGAGGATGAAGTAAAAAAAGGCATAAGTGAGGATACTTATGCTGCCAACCTTTTATATAAACAAACAGCAATAGATGGAAATGGTCATAAATCCATACAATTTACAGATAAAAAAGGAAGAACGATAATAAGTCGTAGAACAGATGGACAAGAAACAGCCAATCTTAACTATGATACCTACTATATCTATGACGATAAGGATCGACAAATTATGGCTTTGCCACCAGGTACCGATAGTAGTATGGAGGAATTAATATTTCAAAGTGAATACGATCAAGAAGATCGTGTGGTTAAACAAAAAGTACCAGACAAAGCAGCAGTATTGAGTTATTACGATTTCAAAGATCAGTTGGTAATACAACAAGATGGTTACCTTCGAAATTTAAATCAATGGTATAGCTATAATTATGATGCCTATGGTCGAGAGTTACTATCTGGATTTTATACAGAAGCTTTACCAGATGAATTATTAGATGGCTTGCCTCCTACAGTGGCTCTTTCAGAAAACATCTATGGCACTGCCCCTCATGAAAAAGATAAATTAAAAACTGCAAGAACAAAGATTCTAGATGGAAGTGAAAATTGGCTACAAGCCACTAATACCTATACCAGCTGTGGTCTCCTAGAAGAACAAACAAATAATAACCATAAAAGCCTCTCCGTAGACAGCGAAAGAAGTATTTTTAGCTATGATGGGGCAGATAATCCGACTACTACTACCTACCAGCATCAAGCCTATAGTAATAGTCAAACGATTACTACTACCCAAACTTACGAACATGCAGGACGAAGCAAGCAAAATTTATTTTCATGGGATGCCCAAAATGAAGTAACCACTTGTCAAAAAGAGTATGATTATAAAAATCAATTAGTTAGTCTATATCAGGGAGGGACAGGTTTAACGGGTAATCTTGCTTATTTACAACAAGTTGACTTTAGCTACCATGAAAATGGCTTACTACACCAAATAAATGGGGATCATCTAACAGGTACGCAAACTGCGCTTATGGCCTGTCCTTCTGCCTTGCCAGATCCATCTATCCCTAATACTAGCTCCTATGATAATAAAGATTTATTTTTTCTAGAATTAGCCTATGACCAACCTTTTGTTGGAACTAGTGCAATGGAACAGAAAAATGGAAATATTACAGGTGTTAAATGGCAAACAAGAGGGAGGGAACAACAAGGGTTTAGTTTGCAATATGATGTATACAATCGACTAACCAATGCGGATTATTTTGATATTAATAGTGCAGGCGCACTGGATGAGTCAGGTATTTATGATGTATCCTTAACTTATGACCAAAGAGGAAATATTGCTTCTCTTACTCGCTATGGATTAAATCCAACAGCTACTTGTTTTGAGCCAGCATTAATAGATCAATTAAACTACGATTATGGTAGTTTAAATACGACAAATCAATTACAAAAGGTAAATGATACTGCACCTTGTCCAACTAACACACATATAAGTCAATCGAAAGATCATACCGCCATTCATGCAGCTCAGGAACTGGTATCAGGAAATAATACTATTACATTAAATGCAAACATTACCTATCAAGCAGGCCAAAGTGTTAGTTTATTGCCAGGATTTGAAGTTACAAGCGGTTCGCAATTTTTAGCAAATATTGCTGATTGCCCTACTATGGGTTTCGAGACAGGAGGTTATACCCAAATGAATACGAATGCTAACCAGTACGATGCCAATGGTAATCAAAAAATAGATGCTCAAAAAGAAACTACTACTACATATAATCATCTAGATTTACCTACTACTATCCAATTTTCTGATGGAAAAAGCGTTAACTTTATCTACGATGCTACAGGAACACTTTTAACAAAAGAGTTAAAAGCTAGCGACGGCACGACTATTGAAACTAGAGATTATATTGGAGGTTTTGAATATGTCGATGGTCAGATAGAAAGTGTCTACCATGACCAAGGGAGACTTCATTATGTCAGTGGAACGCCTAGAATGGAGTATACGATAGCAGATCATTTGGGCAATACTCGGCTATCTTATTCTGACCTGAATGAAAATGGGATCATTGAAACGCCAAGTGAGATATTGGATGAAATACATTATTATCCCAATGGGCTTAAAATGGACGGCCCTTGGATGAACCAAGAGCGCTTTAGGTATGGGTATAATGGAATAGAAGAGTTGACGGATTTTGGGCTGGGATTGAATCATGCGGCTTATCGATTACATGATCCTGCTTTAGCTAGATGGAATAGCGTTGATCCGAAAGCTAGCGCTTTGATAGGGTTAAGTCCTTATAATAGTATGGGTAATAGTCCAATGTTAAATGTTGATCCTGAAGGAGATTTGTTTTTTGCTATGCCAAATATCAGTTTTAGTGGTGGGGTAAGTATTGGTCTTACAGTTGGTGTTGGATTGCCATTTGGCTTAAATGCTTCTGCTACTGGTGGATATAATTTCAGTGCTAATAAAACTTTTGGTAGTATAGGTTTAAATGCTGGAATTAACATAGGAGGCTTTAATGTTGGGGCTTCTTTGAGTTATGGATCTGGAGGAGCTTCTGCGGGGGTAGGATTAGGAGTTAGTGATGGTAAATTCGGAATAGGGCTGGGGGGAGTGAACTATAGTTCATCAGGCATTGGCTTTAGTGGGCCTTCTGCTTCTTATGCTCTTAGTTTGGGAAAGTCTCAAGAATATACTGAAGAAGGTCAACTGGGAGATCTTAATGATCCAGTTGATTATAACCAAGCAAATGCAGATAAATATGCGCAATTAGGATATGGAGATACACCATCCTATACAAAACTAATTGCGGATGGCACACTTTCACCTACATTAAAAGCTAAAGGAAGCACAATAGATGCGAACGGCATTGTTTTTAATTCTAAAGGAGAGGAAACCATAACGAGAGGTTCTACTGCTCCAAGTAAGACTTTTGGAAAAACAAATTCTACAATATTTTTGTATAAGAGAGCATTTACATCAAAAGGGCAACTATTAAGTACTATTGGACATGAGTTATATCATGCTAGGTTGTTTAATGCTGGAATACACAACTCAGTCCGACATCATGCCAGTATTTCTATTTGGCTAGCTAGAACAAATAAAATTTTAGGAGTAGGTAGAAGTCAGTCCAAGTTATATTGGAACTATAAGCTTGCTAATGGCCAGCATGCATTCAGAAATAGCTTTAATATGGGAGACTTGCGTTATCAACCAAATTTATTACTTGAACCGATAAGACCATAAAATCCCAAAAACTTAACTAACTTTTTGACTCACAATCTAGTATGCTTTGGCTTTAATTGATTTGTGAACCATATTGTCAATATCTTTTGAATGAAAAAATTAATTTTATTTCTTTTATTGAATAATGTTATCCCCTTTTCCTTGATTTCGCAAGAATATCAAAACTTTGAGATTAGTCCTTTTTCAGAGAAAGAAATTACAAGTCTTAATATTCCTACTGTAGCATTAGATACACTGTCAGTTGAATTACTGAATAAGTTTCAATTAAAAAAAATTCCAAATGACCTTACTCTTAAGTTGTTAGCAGTCAAATTAGTGGATCAACATGCTGAACTTTTGCCTGAAATGATGACAACACAAGATTCATTAAACACCTATAATTTATTCTTTTTAGGCAAAAAAAAATATAAAATTAGACACCCTGTAAAAAGTTATTTTATTGTCCGTACACAATCTGATGATTATCCTCTTTCAAGAAGAGACTACCCAGACTATCATGTACAAATATTCTCATTAAACTTTGTTGGCAATGAGTTGAAGTCAATAATTCTTGTAGGTGAAAAGTATTTAACAGATGCATATATCAACACAAGTTTAAAAATTCCTCATTTTAAATGCAAAAATATAAAATATCATATTAATAAAATATTTTATATTCATGATTCAACTGAAGGTCTATCATATCAACAAACTCTAATTATTGATAAAAAAGGGCATGTTTCAGTGAAAAATTAGGTTTTAATTACCAGATAATTAAAAGTCTTTCAAATAAGTTTGGATTTGTAATGTCGATACTCTTTTATTAACAGAAAAAGCGACTAGATCAAATATGATCCAGTCCCTTTTGGTTTATAATATCTCAGCCTAAAATATCGATACATAAAATTAACTACCCCAACTTTCCCGATCTAAACTACGAAAATGTATAGCCTCAGCAATATGCTCAATTTTAATTTCTTTACTACCAGCAAGATCAGCACCTGTACGAGCTACTTTCAAAATACGATCATAAGCACGAGCAGACAATTGAAGTTTTTTCATAGCAGTTTTCAATAAAATCATTCCAGCTTGATCTAGTTTGCAAATGTCATGAACTAAGCGACTAGGCATCATTGCATTACAATGAATATTAGGCATATTTTTAAATCGCTCCTGTTGAATCTCTCTAG
>CAYOBX010000131.1:0-12846 GCA_964402245.1 uncultured Saprospiraceae bacterium
GACTACCAATTTTTACTCATTTACTCATGTCTTCATTTACTCATTGAGAACTTACATTAATTCTATGTAATTATCTGTTTATCAAACGATTAAGTAAGTTTTTCTGAATTTATTTTTAGCGAAAAGTAAGTAAATTCTTTTATATTCTTGATAATTTAGTATTTTGGGAATTAGTAACGATCTAATTAGAATTTAATAGACTAGCGCTTCAATAGACATGGGATTTTTTGATAAAATATTTGGTTTAGGGGAAAAGGAGCTCATCCAACCAGACATCCGATTTGGTAGGTATACAGATTCTTATAAAACACCAGAACAGTATAAGGCTTGGGATAATGCTATAGAACAATTTGAAAATGGAAACTATCTGGATTCTTATCGGCAATTTTTTGAATATTTAGGTAATGCAACCTTAAATAATGTATTTGTTGAAGAACAGAAGGACCGACTTGATTTTGAAATCCTTCAAGGCTCAAAAAAAATATCAGGTTTTGCAGATAATAAGAAAGTAAAGGTGGCCACAAAAGTAGTGCAGGCGGATGATCTCAATGTGAGTTTTATGCGTCGCTTGATGGAAGAGAATTATAAGATGAAGTATAGCTGTTTCGCATTGGATGAGGAAAATGATATTTCTATTATCTTCACTACGTATGTGATAGATGGTTCTCCATATAAAATTTATTCTGCCTTAAAGGAAGTGGCTACGAAAGCAGATAAGCTAGATGATTTATTAATAGAAGAGTTTGATGTTTTACATCATACAGATGCTAGTTTATTAGAGGAAATAAGTATTGCAGAAAAGGAAGTTAAATACGCTTTTATCCAAAATAATATAAAAACGGTTTTGCAGCAGATAGATGAAGGGGGAGCTAAATTGCAAGAATATCCAGGCGCCATTGCTTATTTAATGTTGAATCTGGGGTATAAACTAGATTATTTGACGATACCAGAAGGGAATCTAATGGAGGCGATAGAACGGATTCATCGAGTGTTTTTTGCTAAAGATGGCAAAACTAGTCTTCAGAAGAATAGCTTACTATATAAGGAATATAGAGCATTACAAAAGAGATCTAAAGCAGCTATATTCAAAGAATTATACAGGGTTAAAAATACTTTTGGGATTACAAAACCAGCCACTCATGATCGAGTGGTCAGTTTTATTGATGGAGAATTGCCACATATGGATTGGTATGAAGAAAATGGATATGAGCATATCGCCTTAGCGATACCAGGGTATATTGTAGGCTATTGCCTGTTTCAATTTGCAATGCCTAAACCAGTGAAAGAACTATTGCACCTATATTATCAAGTAACAGAAGCGACTTACTTTAAAGACTTAGGTTTTCAGTACGATTTTGTGAAGAATGGGCAATTAGATAAAAAAGAAATAAAGCGAGCTATTAAGAAAATTACGGAAGCAAATGACGATCAATATCCAAGATTCAATCCAGATACATCGGATTTGTCTTTTGATAATCTAGTTAAATTTGCTAGATCTTTCTTGTTAATGATTCGAAATTTGAATCTTACGAAAGCTTGAAGGAGAAGTCAGATCGCTGCGCTGTCAGAGGTCAGACTTGTGACGTTGACAACGGGGCGCTCTAATTACGTGCGATCTGGCTTCTAAATCGTGGTCAACATCATACATCTGACAACGTAGTGATCTGACTTCTGACAGCGCAGCGGTCTGACTTCTGACTTCTGACAGCGCAGCGATCTGACCTCTAAAAAAAATATGCAAGAGATAATAGAAAAATATAGAAACGTAGTCATTCAAATAGCCACTCCTTATAGTAAGGGGACTGGATTTTATTTGAAAGATTATGGACTAATTGTTACCAATCAACATGTGGTGAGTGGTAATAGAGAGGTCGTGATAGATGGGGCAGTGATTACTAGACAAATGGTAGGGGTGATTTATGTGGATCAAAAACATGATCTAGCTTTTTTGGCGCCTCCAAAAGAAGAAATTCTTCCTCACATCTGTTTAGGAGCGGAGAAGAAAATTAAGAATGGAGATCGTATTCTTGCCATTGGACACCCATTTGGATTTAAATTTACTAGTACACAAGGGATTATTTCTAATACTATGCATGAATTGCATAATGTGAACTATTATCAGCATGATGCGGCATTAAATCCAGGAAATAGTGGTGGACCTTTGCTTGATGTGGAGGGCTGTATTGTAGGAGTGAATACATTTGTCATTCGGAATGGAGAGAATACAGGCTTTTCTTTACCTGTTTCTTATTTAAAATCCACTTTGGATGATTTTGCAAAAAAAGAAGGCGTGGCCGTCCGTTGTAATTCCTGCTCAAATATTGTAATTGAAGAAAAAAAGAATAGCAAATATTGCCCTTTCTGCGGCACTAAAATAACGTTTCCTTCCCAAGAAGAACCCTATGAGCCATTGGGAGTTAGTAAAACGATAGAGTCCTTATTAATAAAAGCAGGCCATGATGTGCGTCTTTCTCGAAGAGGTCCTAATAATTGGGAAATCCAAGAAGGCAGTGCAAGAATAAGTATTACTTATCACGAAAAATCTGGCTTAATTATTGGAGATGCATTCCTATGTAACCTCCCTAAGGACAATATAAAGCCCATTTATCAGTATTTATTAAAACAAAATTACGAAGTAGAAGGGCTTACATTTAGTGTCAATCCTAACGGTCAAGAGATTATTCTTTCTTTATTAATCTATGATCGTTATTTGAATCTAGAGACAGGTCTACAGTTATTCAAACATTTATTTGAAAGAGCTGATTATTTCGACAATATTCTTGTAGAGCAATATGGTGCGAAATGGAAAAATGACCAGAATTAAGTTAGGAGGAATATATACTGCGGTGGATCTTGCTACTGTTTTATGCCAACTACCTTACATCAGATAGCCATTTTTGGGGATTCCTAAAATATGATTACCTAATTCTTCGTTTATCCTGCGTGGAATTATCATTTAATTCGAGGAATCGTCAATAACTTTACAGAATAGCTATCCTTCTTCTTTGTCGAAATCCGTATAAATCCATATCCTTGTAAACTTGTTTGATGTTAAATCGTAAACAAGCATCTTTTTAGTATGCTATTTTAGGATATTTCAGTCCAAATAGATATTAGAACAACTTCCAGATAAAACTGTCTGGTCACGAAAATTGAAATTCGTATATATTCACTTATAGACCTACAATGAAAGTGCTAAGAAATCTACTTATTATCTGCTCTCTGTCTTTAGGCGTATTTTCCCTAACTGCACAGGATATTCACTTTTCTCAATTCTATGCCTCTCCGCTTAACTTGAATCCTGCTCTGACTGGTGTCATGAACAGTCAAGTAAGAGTGATTGGCAATTATAGAAATCAATGGGCTAGTGTATTGAAATCTAATGCCTTCTCCACTTATTCTGTGTCTTATGACCAGAAAGTAGCAGTAGGTCGACATGATTATTTTGGGATTGGAGGTACTTTTTGGGGAGATAAGGCGGGACAATCAGACTTTAAAACCTTACAAGGTAAAATGTCTGTATCTTATAGTAAGCGAATGGGAGGCCATAGAAGTAAGTCGCATTATCTGGTAGTTGGTGCAGAAGGAGGGGTGTCTCAAAGAAGTATTGATTTCCTAAATCTTAGATGGGGATCTCAACACGATGGAGAGGGTGGATTTGATGCTACGGCTATTTCTGGAGAAAATTTTGATAGAGATAATTTCTTGTTTGCAGATTTATCTGCTGGTTTGATGTGGTTTACTGTTTTCGATGAATATAGTAACTTCTACATAGGAGGTGCTTTTAGTCATTTGAATAGAGCCAATCAATCATTTGATAGTGAACAAGATATTCCATTATATAGTAAATTCACAATTCACGCGGGTGCAGAGTTGATAGGACAATCTAGAATTGGTTTGGTACCAGGTTTAGTTGCTTTCTTTCAAGGTCCTTCATTTGAGTTGAATGCAGGTACTAGTTTGAAATTTTTGATGGGAGGTAAAAAGAGAAGCAAAAATTCGGATAGCCAGTCTTTCCAATTGGGAGCATGGGTTCGATTAGCGAATCGTGTAGGTCAACCAGTAACCTTACTAGAAATTGACCCTAATGATCCAACAGCACCTCCAATTACTCGTACAGAGCAAGGAGATGTAACCGTTTGGGTAGATGCTATAATTTTATCTACCAGATTTGACTATAATGATTTTGGTTTAGGATTTAGTTATGATGTCAATGTATCTAACTTAAAACCAGCCAGTAACTCTAATGGTGCTTTTGAATTCTCTCTTATTTATAAAATTCGAGGATCAGAGAAAAGAAATGTATATTGCCCTAATTTCTAGTTAGACCTTATTATACTACTCAATTCCATACAAAATACCCCATCTTTTATTATAAAAGATGGGGTATTTTTGTTATACTTGCGTGCTATATATGAGAAAACTAAGATTGCGTTAGAGCGGATTACTATAATCCGTTGTTACCTATGAAGCACTAACGTAAGCTAACAAAAGGTAAAACTATGTTTGGAAGTAAAAAAAGTAAGCAAACCGATGCTTCTAATTCGGTTAATGCTAAAAACCTTGCTTTAAATACGCTGGTAAAGGGAACCGAAGTAGAAGGCAATATCAAAACAGAAAGTGACATTAGAATAGATGGTACTTTAATAGGTAATCTATCTTGTGGTGCCAAAGTTATTATAGGTCCAAGTGGAACTGTAGAAGGCGACATCACTTGCCAAAGTGCCGTTATAGAAGGTTCTTTTGAAGGTATATTGGAAGTCGCAGGGAATCTAACCTTAAAAGAGACAGCGGTAATTAATGGAGAAGCGACATATGATAAATTAGTCGTTCATCAAGGAGCTGTAATTAATGCAAATATTCGCCGTAACGGAGCGAATCCAACCGATAATACTATTGCCAAACAAGTCAAGTCAAAATCAAGACAAGAAGTCGAAGTCTAATTCCCCGAATGCGGTACTAAAGTATTCTGGAATGGCTTTTCAAATGGCTTTTATCTTAGGCTTAGGGGTTTTCCTAGGCATGCAATTGGATAGCCATTTTGGTACGGAAAAACCATACCTGACTGCTTTATGCGCTATATTGGCGTTTCCAGTTGCTTTTTATGTATCTGTAAAAGATCTTTTGTAGAACCATCTGGTTCTTTGTCTTGGTACTCGGCAACAACATAATTGAACGCAGAGGTGCAAAAATGCAGAGTTATATTTGTTCTCTGCATCTCTACACTTCTGCGTTCAATACAATATTTTGCTTACGTTGTTCTTTAGCCTACTATGCACGTTTGGTGTTTTAATTTTCATTTACATTTTAATTTTAATTCCCAAAAAATGCCTCCCGCTACTTTTTTCTCTTCCCTAACAATTATTTCCGTACTAACAGCAATAGGTTTATTTGGACTAAATCAAATAACAGCAATCGCTCCGTATAGCAATTTCTCTTGGCTATGTCTAGGTAGTTTTATAGGTTTATCTTTATTGATGTATGCAGCAGGCTACTTCACCGTCCATAACGATAACAAGCATATTTTTACGAGTATTATCTTAGGGTCAACACTTGGCAAAATGATGCTGTCTATAATCTTAGTTGCTTTGTACTACAAATTTGCGATGCCTACTTCTAAAGTCTTTGTCATTCCATTTTTTATAGTGTACTTGATCTTTACTAGCTTTGAAACTTGGTTTATGATGAAGTTGGGCAAGCAACAGCGGTAAGAAATGATGAATGAGAAGTGATTCATCATTTCTCATTCATCATTTCTCATTTAAAACATAAACATGTTAGATAAAGACTCTTTAATCATTGGACTTTTGATTGGTTTAGCGATTCCATTCGTGGGTTATGCGACCATTCAAATGCTTTTTGAACAAATAGCAGAATTGGAATTTTTAAATCCTGAAACTCGGACCGTTTATTTTAGAGAGCGAACAATTGCGATCCTAGCTGTTTGTCTGAATTTGATTCCTTTTCAGTTATTTAAGAAACGGCGGTTTGAAAAAACAATGCAAGGAATCTTGATTGCTACCTTTATTTATGTATTTATATGGATTTATTACTTTGCTAATTTGATGTTGTTTAATTAAAATAGAACAGAGAGCAGAGAAGCGAGAATAGAGACAGTTTTCGTTTAAAAAGGGATAATGGTTTTCGACTTTTAAACGAAAGCTGTCTCACTTCTCTGCTCTCTATTCTCTGTTCTTAAATCTAATGAAGTACTACCTAATAGTAGGAGAAGCCTCTGGCGATCTACATGCTTCTAATTTAATGAAAGCCTTATATAAGGAAGATCGACAAGCAGATTTTCGTTTTTGGGGAGGGGATAAGATGGCAGCCGTTGGAGGACAATTAGTGAAGCATTATCGAGACTTAGCCTTTATGGGTATTGTTGAAGTGCTTAAAAATCTACCTACTATTCGGCAAAATTTTCGTTCCTGCAAAGAAGATATTTTAAGCTTCCAACCTGATGTATTAATTCTTATCGACTATTCTGGTTTTAATTTACGAATGGCAAAATGGGCTAAGCAGCAAGGCTTGAAAGTGTTTTATTATATAGCTCCGCAAGTATGGGCATCTAGGTCAGATCGAGCTAAAGAGATTAAGCGATATGTAGATCAGTTATTTGCCATACTCCCTTTTGAGCCAGCCTTTTATAAAGACTATGGAATGGCTATTAATTTTGTAGGCCATCCTTTACTAGATGTTGTGGATCAGTATCCATTTGATTCTTCTTTTTTATCTAATCATACTATTATCCAACCTATTATTGCCTTACTTCCCGGTAGTCGAAAACAAGAAATTAATAAAGTACTAGGAGTGTTATTGCCTTTAGTGGACTTCTTTAAAGATTATCAATTTATTATTGCTGTTGCTCCTGCTATTCCATTGTCTTTTTATAAAAATATTATAGCTAAAAGTAATAATAGTTCTTCCATAAAACTAATAAGTGCAAGTACCTATGATATTCTTAAAAATGCTAAAGCGGCGATTGTAACATCTGGAACGGCCACGCTAGAGGCTGCTTTATTGGATGTACCTCAAGTGGTTTGCTATAAAGGGAATTGGCTATCTTATCAAATAGCTAAACGTTTTATTAAGGTTCCTTATATTTCTCTAGTTAATCTAATAGCCAACCAAGAATTAGTAAAAGAATTGATACAACATGACTTGACTACAGTCAATGTTCAGCAAGAATTAACCTTGTTATTGAGAGAAGAAAAGGCTAGCGTTATTAAGGATGGATATCGTGCTATTCGATTGGCATTAGGAGAGGCGGGCGCTTCTGAAAGAACGGCTCAGTTGATGGTTGGATACTTGAGGGAGGGAGATTTTGAGTTGCCTAGCTAGGTGTGTTTTGAACACGGAGACACTGGGGTCACAGAGTTTTTACTTTGCTAGGTTTGACTTAATGTGGTCTAATAATTGAACACGGAGACACTGGGGTCACAGAGTTTTTTATGTTATGTGGCTTAAACTCTGTGCCTCTGTGTCTCTGTGTTCAACAACCTCTAATTTTTCGAAGAAATCCTCCCCATCCCAATTTTCTCCATCCGCAATCCAATGACACTATTGGGTGGAATAATAGCTTCTTTTTTTAGAATAACAATACCGTCCCTGATACAATAAGTATCTGTTTCTATATCTTCTAAATAAGAATCACCGATAATCGTTGTATTATCTCCTACTCGGCAATTTTTATCAATGATTGCATTTTCGACCACACAATTTTTTCCGATACCCATTAATGGCGTACCTTCTTTTTGGAGTGCAGCAATTTGTAAAAGTGACTCATAATAATCATTCCCCATGATGATAGAAGAACGGATAGTCGTACCATCCTCTATTCTAGAACGAATGCCAATGACCGAGCGTTCAATAGTGGTAGAATGTATAATAGCTCCATCTGCTATAATCACTTGATCTAGCGAAGTTTTGAATGTCTTTGCAGGAGGTAAAACTCGTGGTCTCGTATATAAACGATCAATATTGTCAAATAGATTAAATTGTGGTATTTCGGCTGTTAAATCTAAGCAGGCCTCCATGAAGGAAGAAATAGTTCCAATATCTGTCCAGTAGCCATCAAACTGATAAGAAGCTACTTTGTAGTCGTTGTAAATGGCAGTAGGGATAATCTCTTTTCCAAAATCAGTGGCATCAGCTTGTTCCTCAAATAATTTTAGAAGGATTTCTTTTTTGAAAATATAAATACCCATAGAAGCAAGGTATTCTTTGCCTTTTGCCTGTTGTTCCTTTGATACAACAGATTTCCATTTCGTAACTTCGTTAGCATTTGGCTTTTCAACAAAGCGACCAATCATTCCATCTCCTTTTACTTTCATGATGCCAAAACCAGTAGCATCCTGTGCATTGACAGGCGTAGTAGCTATGGTTACATCCGCCCCTTTCGCAACATGATCCGCCAGCAGTTTTTGGTAATCCATTTGGTAAAGCTGGTCTCCAGACAAAATTAATATATTTTCATACTGATGATTTTTGAGGTGCTTCATGGATTGGCGGACCGCATCTGCAGTACCTTGAAACCAATTGCTATTACCAGGTGTTTGCTCTGCGGCTAGTATATCTATGAACCCATTACTAAAATTATCAAATGTAAAAGTATTCTTGATATGTTGATTGAGGGAAGCCGAATTGTATTGTGTGAGGATGAATATTTTTCGGACCTCAGAATTCAAACAATTAGAAATAGGAATATCAATCAATCTATATTTACCGCCAATAGAAACGGCTGGTTTTGACCTTTTTTCGGTAAGCGGGAACAATCTAGATCCAGCGCCACCTCCTAGTATTAATGCAATCATAAAATGGTAGATTTAATACAACAGAATAAGTTCGATTATGGAAACTCTCTAAAATTTCAAATAGAACATAGATTCTAATTATTAGGACTTCAAGTGCCTATGATAGTAACGAATTTAAATCTATTCATGTTGTAGTATAAAAAGAATCAACTGGGGAGTGATAAGGTGTCAGGATGAGTTTGTAATTAGCTCTAAAAGATGGATGAGAGAAGATTTTGCGGGGATTAATAGCTTAAATGTGTTGATTAATCTAAATCAAAAACTACACCCACTTATCTTTTTATTTTTTATTATTAAAATAATTGTGACAGGACAAATAGAAGTCAGAGGTCAGACCATTTCATTGTCAGATGTCAGACTTATGACGTTGACCGCAGCTTAGGAACGGGAAATAAATAAACGCTAAGTAACTACGAAAGAATAAATCCGTCATTTGAGCAAAAGAAGCCGTCCAAATCGTGGAGTTATTTTTTTGTCGTTACTTACACTCGGTCAAAGAAGGCGACTGTAATAAAAATAAACCGAGATAGCCTAAGTCTTTGCAGTATGTTACTTAAAAAGACCAAAGACTAATGGCTAAAGTCCAGCTTAGAAGGTTCGGAGTCAGAATATTTTGAGTAATCGTAAGCAGAATCAACTTCAATCGAAGCTGAAATGGCTCTCTTGTTACGAAATACAACCTAACCCCTGACTCCTAGCTAATTATCTTTTTCTTTGAGTATAGTCGCTAATAGCAGACTAAATAAAATAACTAGTACACAGCCTATTAAATTTAGCCATAAATAAGCTAAATTAATTGTTCCTATATAAGTGAGATAATAAATATATAAGACACATATCTCTCCTAAAATAGTCCCCCAAAATATAGCATTACTGCCAACTCTGGTTAAGAATTTGTCAATGAGTAGATAACCTACGATACTGCCAGCTAACCCGCCTGTACAAGCAGCTAATAAATCTAATTCTCCTCTAAATAAACCTACTAAAATTGCTCCTAAAATGGCACCTGTTAAACTACCAACCACCAAAGCATTTCTATCTTTTTGTTTAAAAAAGAAGGCTACTAAAAATACACCAAGGATTGCGCCGTAAAATAAAGAACCGATGATATTTACTGCTTGAATCAAATTATCGAATAGATCTGCTACTAATGCAAAGCTTAAGGCCACTAAGCCCCATAAAATGGTAATTATTTTAGAAACTTTTAAATAATGAGCATCCGTAGCCTCCGTGACAATAGATCGCTTGTATAAATCTATTGCAGTCGTAGTTGCTAAAGCATTTAACTCTGAAGCAGTAGACGACATGGCGGCAGAAAATATAACTGCTATTAATAATCCTATCAACCCTACTGGTAAATGATTCATTACAAAAGTAATAAAAACATAATCTGTATCTTTCGTTTTAGCCAATGGAGCTTCTTTGATAATTAAATCTTTGACTCCTTTTCGGATCGTATTTTCTTGATTTTGTAAGCGTTGAATATTCGCTTGAGCTACACTAATAGCCGACTCGTTTTCAGTATCTAAGGCTACCATCAAATTGTTTATTTCTGCCTGTTTTTGATCGTATACCTGATCGTATTCTTTTTCTAAATTTCTAAAAGGTATCTCTGATGGGGTATTGATTAATTCTCCAATATTTGCTTGATTGAAATGGATAGGAGGTTTTGTGAATAGAAAAAACACGAATACTAAAATACCAACAAATAATACCAAAAATTGCATTGGTACTTTGATAATACCATTAAATAACAAACCCATTCTACTTTCCGCTAAAGACTTACCCGATAAATAGCGTTGTACTTGTGATTGGTCTGTCCCAAAATAGGAGAGAAACAAAAAGACCCCTCCTAGCATCCCTGACCAGATATTATAGCGTTCTGTTAGATCGAATTTAAAATCCACTACTTCCAGCTTTCCCATCTTTCCAGCTACCCCTAATGCATCTCCTATAGAAACATTTTCTGGAAATTGAAAAACCGTAATAATAGCTGCCAATATCATTCCTGACAGAATGATAATCATTTGTTGTTTTTGGGTGACACTTACTGCTTTCGTACCGCCAAAAACGGTATAAAAGATCACAACAAACCCCATCAAGAGAATAGTCCATACCAAATTCCAACCTAATATAGTCGATAATATAATCGCAGGGGCATAGATGGTTATTCCTGCTGCCAAACCTCGTTGCACCAGAAATAAAATAGCAGCTAGTTGCCGAGTCTTTACGTCAAATCGAGTCTCTAAATACTCATAAGCAGTATACACTTCTAGTTTATAATAAATAGGCAAGAAGAAAATAGCCAATATGACCATCGCTAGAGGCAATCCAAAATAAAATTGAGCAAAACCCATCCCATGCTCATAGGCTTGTCCAGGGGTAGATAAGAAGGTAATAGCGCTGGCTTGGGTAGCCATAATGGATAAACCAATTGTCCACCAAGGCAAATCTCTATCTCCTAATAAATAACTCTGTACATTATCTATTTTCCGTGTTTTCCACACGCCATAAGCGACGATGGCAAATAAGGTACCGAGCATGATGATCCAATCAATTGTAGCCATGAAGGAGTTTTTTTAGATGTGAGAGCGGAGAACAGAGAGCAGAGATCGTCTTCTGCTAAAATAAAGAGAAGAGTATTTGATTTGCAAGGGATTATCTCTGCTCTCTCTTCTCGCTTCTCTGTTCTTTAAGAATATGCTTGTGAAAAAAAATAGAAAAAGGTAATGATAATGGTATGTATGATTAAGACGAGCCAATACAATTGATTCCAAGAGTTTAGAATCGGTGGAGCATCATCTTCTGAAGTAGGCTTCGTTTTGGACATGGTTGTGACGTATTGGTTAGGTACAAATTAAAATTTTCCAAAACTAACTTTTTTTGAGGCATATTACAAGAATAGAGTGACCAATTTAGAGCTAGTCATTTTGACTTTTAAGAATCGAGCAAAAATTAAGCATAGCAGAGTTATGGTTCTTTTTTGACTGTTTCTTAAAAGTTAAAAGGGCAGCTATAAAAGGTTAATGTATTTTTGTAGTATGCCTAAGGGAAAGAGAAAGGATTTTTGTCTTCTTATTCAAAGGTGACTCCTGAATAAATATCTTTTAAACTAATGGATTGGTTGTCTATTGTAATGGTATCGGATAGCTCCGTGTACGCTGTTTCTGTCCATTGCTTAGAACTTATCCGTTCCATTAATAAGAGAGAAGGTTTAGTTGTTTCTAAATAGATGATGGTTTGTAAAGTAGGAATTTGTTTGTAGCAAGGCAGTTTTGTACCAAAGTCATGCGCTCTAGTAGATTTAGATAGCACTTCGAATACTAGGGCGGGGGTAGTTTCTGCATTCATCCCTGGTGAATATTCAAAATGTACTGGTGGTTGTTGTATGACCGAGCCATCAGGATTAAAAACAGTATGCTTTCCGCAGTCCTGTACATATATGGGGCGGTTAGAATTATGGACTTTATAACTAGGATTAAGGCGGTAAATAGTTTTTAATAAAAAGGAAAACTCTGTAGTCAGTAAACTGTGTAATTCATTTTCATAACTCATAGCGATGATTTCATTATCGTAAAAATCAGCATTAAATTCTGCTTTTTCCAATAATTTCCAATATTCATCAAAGGTAGCAGAGAAGCGAATAAGTTGATCGCCAGCCAATTCTGTAAGTTCTTGATAAGTTAATGGAAATTTTTGTGTAACCATGCTGAACGTTTACGTTTATGTTTGTTTAGATTTAGTTGAAATGTGATAGTACGAGTCTATTCCAAATATACGAAGAATAGCTTAATAAGTGTTGTCTTTTGATTAACAGTTTTTTTCATTAAAAGAAGGGTTAACGCTCTACCTTTATTAAAAAAAAAACTATTGAAAGCTACTCAGGCTGACTGAGAACTATATGTAACCGCCAATTTTAATTGGCAGGTTCTTAATAAGCACTCTACCGATAAAAACATGAACTGACAATTTCTAGTTTATTCCTCAAATCGCTTCCCTAAAGCTGACACCGCTGACACAGTAAAAAAGCCCA
>CAYOBX010000132.1:0-12805 GCA_964402245.1 uncultured Saprospiraceae bacterium
ATACTTAGCCTGATCTTTTAAAACAGCAATCGCCTCTTTCACCTCTACATCATTTCTAAGACCAATTTGAATCTTGCCTTTTTCGTAGTAGAATCGACTGGCAATTTCTTTCTCTATCTGGTCCGTTACTTCCGTTTGGAAGCGGTATACATCTTTCTTTTTTGCTTCTTTAATTCTCTCTTTAATATCTGTAAAAGAAGGAGCTAAGTCTACGTCATACTCTTCTTCTCCTGCCGCAATTTTTAATTTTTTCAAGGCTTTTTCTGTGCCTGTGCTATACTCGAAATTTCGTTTTTCTAAATAAGCGATGAAGTCTTCAAAGTCTGTAAATTTAAATTCTTTTACATCTGCAATACTTTCATGCTTCAAGCAATATTGCGTCACATAGTCAAAGATCAAATGCTTAGAATTTAAGCTATTAATCACCTTTGTGCTTTCTCCTTTGTCTAAATAAAGATCTGGTTTCACCCCTCCCCCATCTAAGACTTGTCTACCATTTCTAGTTTTAAAAGGCGTTCTTAAAGAGTCTGGAATATCTACAGGTGTCCCATCCTCATACTCCACTCCTTGTATACAACGACCACTTGGTACATAATACTTGGCAATGGTCATTTTCACTTTAGAGTTGTAGCCAATGTCTTTGGTATTTTGCACTAAGCCCTTGCCAAAAGAACGCTGTCCCACTAAGATCCCTCTATCCAAATCTTGAATCACACCAGATACAATTTCAGAAGCAGAAGCAGAGCCTTTATCTATTAGTATAGCTAATCGTATATCTGTATCAACTGGCTTATTTAATGTTTTAAAACTACGATCCCAATCAATAACTTTTCCTTTAGTCGTTACAACCAATTCATTTTTATCAATAAAAACATTGGAAACATTAACTGCCTCCGCTAATAATCCGCCACCGTTTCCTCGTAAGTCAAAGACTACGCCTTTTAGATTTGGGTTATCTTCTTTTAATTGCTTGACTGCTTTTGCTACATTTCTACCTGCCTTTCTAGTAAAGGTAGTCAAAGCAGCATAGCCTATTTCCTCATCCAACATACCAGAATAAGGCACATTTTCGATATTTACTTCTTC
This sequence comes from uncultured Saprospiraceae bacterium, assembly GCA_964402245.1. Taxonomy (GTDB): domain Bacteria; phylum Bacteroidota; class Bacteroidia; order Chitinophagales; family Saprospiraceae; genus JAFMDF01. Next base: position 1,087 of record CAYOBX010000132.1, read on the forward strand.
TCTAGTTAAAGTAAGAGACAGTTCTTTTGGTGTACCAGGTCTTTTAATATTTAAAACGACCTCCGTTCCAGGATAGCCCTGTAAAAAGCTATTCACATCTTCCGAACTTTTACCAGCCACTTCTTTACCGTCAATGGATATTAAAACATCTCCTGCCTTCAAACCAGCTTTGGTTGCTGGGCCATTTTCATAGGGCGCTACTAAAGTTACTTCTCCTTTGATTTTAGCAAAGTCTGCTCCGATGCCATTGTACTTACCTTCGGTAATATAGCGGAAACCTTCAATCTGTGCTTCGGAAATATAGTTGGTATAAGGATCTAAAGATTCTAACATGGCATCAATACCAATCCGCATTAATTTTGCTGGATTTAAATCATCTACATAGTAGGTATTGATTTCTTTATATAGGTTGGTGAAAATTTCTATGTTTTTCGAGATTTCAAATAACCGATCATGGTCTTTAGGTACTGCTGCTAAAGCAACAAATCCTAAAGCACTAACGCAGGCTATTTTCAGGGATTTTTTTATTGTCATTATTTTTTTTATTGTAGTGGAATCTATTTGTTCAGCAGTTAGCTATATATACTCTACACGGTGTAAAATGGTTAGACTGTTTGTATGACGTTGACCATCAAACAGTCAGGTCATCAAGCCATCTTTTTCAAAATCATTTTTTTATCATATTTGGCTGATAGCTAACAGCTCAAGGCTAATAGCTGAAATTATACGAAATCTATTTTTAGGCTTGAAATTTACATAAATACTCTATGAATAGCAATAGAACATATGTTATTGTTCAGTTAATAAAGAACGAGCTTCTGTCAAAGAAATTCTAATCCCATTGAGATAAGCAACTACAAAAGCCCCTTTAAATCCTGCATAAGACATCTCTTTTCTGCGATTAGCAGCTTTATCATAAGAGGTATAATCCCCTACTAAATACTTATGGAAATTCTTTTCTTTTCGGATTTTTAATCCCTCTAATTGCCATTTAGGGAAATTGGTATCAATAGGGCTTGGTGATGCTGCTAGTTGAACGCTAAATGTTACTTGCTTTTCTTTTTTATGTATAGCTTTTTCTAGAACCACTGTTCTAGCTTGACCTTCTTTTTCTTGTATTGGTTCTGTTGCTCGTTGATTTGCACCTGATACTAATACTCTTTGTTGAATGATTGGAGTCTTCTTAACTATAGGTTCAATTACCTTTTTTGCTTGTTCTTTTGTAATAGTTTCGGCTCTAAGCGTGGCTAATTCTAAATTAAACCCTTCTTCTTCTACTTCTGTTTTATATTCGCTAAAAGCCTTGAATATCGCATTGGATATTTGTTGCTGTCCAGATTTAGAGGATAAATATTGTTCGTCCTCACTATTTGTCAAAAATCCTGTCTCGACTAAGACGCTTGGCATAGTAGTTTGACGAAGCACCACAAAAGCAGCTTGTCGTACGCCCCTGCTCTTTCTTTTAGTATTTCTGGTAACGTATTTTTCAATCTTTTCTGCCAATAGAATACTTCTATCTAAATGAGCATTTTGAAAAATATTTTGAAAAATGTGCCCTTCATCGGAGTTTGGATCAAAGCCTTGATATTGTTCTAAGTAATTATCTTCAAATAGAATTGCCTCATTTTCTCTTCGTGCCACCTCAGAATTATGTGGGGAGCTTTCCGTTCCCATGACAAAAGTTTCCGATCCACTAATATAAGCTAGCTTTTTCCCCAATGCATTGCAATGAATGGAAATGAATAAATCTGCCTTACTTCGATTAGCAATGGTGGCTCTTTGATGCAATGGAATAAATACATCTTTCGTTCTAGTATAGATTACATTGATAGAAGGATAACTAGCTTCTATAACTTTTCCTAAGGCTAACGTTATATCAAGTGCTAAATGTTTTTCCTTAGAATGTTGCCCACTACAACCATCATCTTTGCCTCCATGTCCTGCATCCAAAACGATTGTTTTAATGGTATAGGAATTATTGGGTATTCCATTATCTTTGCAAGCTTGAAAGTTAGGCTGGGCAGTATTAAAAATAAAGGAAAGACAGTAAATAATGGCTGTCAGAAATAGCTTAGTCATTGAGAATGCAAATTCGTTCTTAATATAACGTTATTCAAAAGTTATATTATACAATATTCTTTTAATTTTCCCTATTGCAAGTTAATTTAAATAAGTCAATTTTAATACCATACTTAGTAGAATAGTGAAGTGAGAACAGAGAACAGAGAAGCATTTCGATTAAAAATAACGAAATTCCGTTATTTGCAAACGAATTCTATCTCTTTTCTCTACTCTCGCTTCTCTGTTCTTCAAAATGTCCAGTAGTCTATAAATACCATAAATATATGCAGAAAACCCTTGTCTCATTGATTCTTATCATCTTTTGCTGTTATTCGACAGTAGAGGGACAAGTGGATACTGTCTTAAACAAAAAATCCTTTCAACAATTAGAACGTCCGAATAAGGCGAAAGTTCCTATAATAGATAGTCTCCCTAATACAGCTCCTACGCCTACCACACCAGTCAACATTTCAGAAAACGCTATTGAGGATAAAGTAGAATATGGTGCAAAAGACTCCATCAACTATGATAATAAAAACAATCAAGTTCATCTATATGGAGAAGCATTTGTCAAGTTGAAAGCTGTTGAATTAAAAGCTGGATATATTACTATTAGTTTAGATAGCAATATTGCTGTCGCACAAACGACTATTGATGATTTGGGGGTCGGTGGAAGTCAACCTTCGTTTACGGATGGTTCTCAAAATTTTCAGGCTAGTAAAATGCGCTACAATTTCAAATCTAATAAAGGAATTGTATATGATGTGGCGACCACGCAAAGTAATTTATTTCTAAAAGGACAAAAAACAAAATTTGTTAGCCAACAAGGCGAAGCAAATGATACAAGTACGGTAGATAATATTTTATATAATCGAAACGCTATTTTCTCTACTTGTGATGCCCCACATCCACACTATGGTATCCGTAGTAGAAAACAAAAAGTGGTAGCAGAAAAAGTCGTGGTCGTTGGTTTATCTAATTTAGAATTAGCAGGTGTGCCTACGCCGATTTATTTACCCTTTGGATTTTTTCCTTTGAAACAATTCAAAAGTACTGGTTTAATTTTTCCACAAGGCTACGAATATTCGCCACAATTTGGTTTTGGGTTGGAGGGAATTGGTTGGTATTTTCCTATTAGTGAAAAATTGGATTTGCGATTAACTTCAGAAATATATTGGCATGGCACATGGGGGCTTACGGCAGATTCACGATATAAAAAACGGTATAAGTATAGCGGTAATCTTGCTCTTTCCTATTCAAGTAGAAGAAGTTTAGATATACCTGGACGACAAAATTCTTATAGTATTCGTTGGTCACATCGCCAAGATTCTAAGGCCCATCCTACTAGAAGTTTTAGTGGAAATATCAACATACAAGGAAATGGTTTTCAGCAGATCGTTAATAATGATGCGCAAAGTGTCTTACAAAATACTTTATCTTCTAACGTATCTTTTAATCAAACATTCCCCGGTCGTCCTTATCGCTTTTCTGCCGCAATGAGCCATTCTCAAAATACGCAAACTAATAAAGTGAATATTAGTTTCCCTACCGTCAATTTCCAATTGAATCGGATCTATCCTTTCAAACAGGATCGAGGAGGAAATAAAGAGAAATGGTATGAAAAAATTTCCTTCAAATACGATGGTCAGTTTCGGAATCAGTTGACAGCAACAGACACAACTTTGTTTAGTCAACAAACAATAGATGACATGCGCTTTGGATTCCGGCATAATGCTTCTACCGATTTTAACTTTAATTTATTAAAATATGTAGCCGTCTCTCCTAATGCTTCTTTTAATGAGGTCTGGTATTTTCATACAACGCAGACCAATGAACAAGAGGATAATCCTGACTCTTTTGAGGCAAGAGATACTATATTCGGATTTAAACCTTGGCATCAATTCAATACGGGAGTTTCTATGAGTACCAATATATTTGGAACACTCCAATTTAAAAAAGGACGATTAAAAGGAGTAAGACATACCGTTAAGCCTAGTATTTCTTTTAATTATACCCCAGATTATAGTGCAGAAGATGGCTTCTTTGGGGGAATATTTGATGAATATGATCGAGATACTAGTGATGCCGTTAACATTCAACGATTTAGTATCTTTGAGGGAGGCATCTTTGGTGCACCTAGTGTCAATAATAGTGGAAGACAAATGTCCTTAAATTACTCTATCAATAATATCTTTGAAGCTAAATTCCGTCCCAAACGAGATTCTGTTGATAAGAAAATCAAATTATTTGATAATATTCGAGTAAGTGGAAATTATAATTTTGCAGCAGATTCTCTAAAGTTTAGTGATGTATCCGCAACAGGTACTACTCGTTTGTTTAAAGGCATTACGGTCCTTAATGCAAATGCGCGATGGTCTCCTTATGCTCTCGATTCTAACAATGTTAGAATCAATCAGTTTTATAAAAGAACAAATGGAAGGTTACTCCGTTTTGTTAATGCTGATTTTCGTATATCCTCTCGTATTTCTGTCCGTGATATTAAAAAATTATTAAAAAAAGAAAGTTCTACCTCCCAACAAAGGAATGGCGAAAGAGATAATGAGCGCAACAGTCAAAGTAACCCAGCAGATGGATTTTTAAAATTTTTAGAAGGGTTTAACTTGAATCACAACTTTGCTATTAATGCTACAAGAGCTATAGATCAACCAACTTCTTGGGAAATTCGTACGCATAATATTAATCTGACCATCGCTAATATCCAATTGACCGAAAAATGGAGTATGCAAATTGGCAATATTGGATATGATTTTAGAAATAGCCGAACTACTTATCCAGACATTGGTCTTTTCCGAGATTTGCATTGTTGGGAAGCTTCCTTTCGTTGGCAACCCCAAAGAGGTACTTATTTTTTCACAATCAAAGTAAAAAATGCACCACTGGATGTGTTGAAATTGCCTTACCAAAAAAACAATGTGGACGCATTTGGTGGGTTTTAAAATTCACGGTGGACGGCCGCTACGCTGACGGTAAACGGACAATCGTTATGCTTTTTTAGAACAATCTCTAATTTTAATTTAAAATATGGCAGATAAGAATTTTGTAGATTATGTAAGAATCTGTTGCCGATCTGGTGCAGGAGGGGCGGGATCTGCTCACTTCTTTAGAGATAAAAAGAATGCTCACGGCGGACCAGACGGTGGTGATGGGGGTCGGGGTGGTCATATCATCCTGAGAGGCAATCGAAATATGTGGACTCTTTTGCCCTTAAAATATCGAAAACATGTCATTGCTGGTATTGGAAAAAATGGTAGTGGTGGTCATAGTAGTGGTGCCTATGGAGAAGATATTATTTTAGACGTACCCCTTGGCACGATTGCCAAAGACGCAGAATCAGGAGAAGTTCTTTTTGAAGTGACAGAACATGATGCAAAGACAGTTATCGTGTATGGTGGCCGTGGTGGACAAGGGAATGCGCATTTTAAATCTCCGACCAATCAGTCGCCACGGTATGCTCAACCTGGGGAATCTGGAAAGGAAGAATGGAAAGTTTTAGAATTAAAAGTATTAGCAGATGTAGGTTTAGTAGGTTTCCCTAATGCTGGCAAATCTACCCTCTTATCTGTTTTAACAACTGCTAAACCTAAAATTGCAGCTTATGCTTTTACGACTTTAGTGCCTAATCTTGGTATTGTCAAGTATAGAGATATGCGCTCTTTTGTTATGGCTGACATTCCTGGTATTATCGAAAATGCCCATGAAGGAAAAGGGATTGGACATCGTTTCCTAAGACATATTGAACGGAATGCGACTTTGCTTTTTATGGTGCCGTGTGATTCTGATGATATTCAAAAAGAGTATGCGATTCTCTTGAATGAGTTAAAAATGTACAACGCCGAACTTCTAGATAAACCTAAAGTATTAGCCATCACTAAGTGTGATATGGCCGATCAAGAACTTCGAGAATTGCTACAACCGGATTTACCAAAAGGGATTCCGACTGTCTTTATTTCTTCTGTCGCCCAAGAAGGTTTGCAAGAATTGAAGGATTTGTTGTGGAAAACGATGGCGGATGATCGTGGCTTGTAGAGTCGTTGCATCGCAACGTCTCCGTCTAATTGTAAACGATGCGGTTTTTGGGTTTTAGACGTTACTTTTTAGGTTTTAGACGTTGCGGTGCAACGTCTCTACGTCGTTATTTCAATTCGGTTCTTTTCGGGGTCCAGCACTACGCTTTCATAATACCCATCTCCCGTCGTTCTGGCCTCCCCTGCTACCTCATACCCGTCTGTTCTTAATTGCTCCGTCAATTCATCTACCCGTTCTTTACTACCTACAGAAATGGCAAAATGGATTAAGCCTATATACTCTTTACTTAAGTCGTTAATATTTGGAGGGATTATTGGGCGATGCATTAATTCCAATCTACATCCAGTATCAAAAGATAAAAAATAGGATTTGAAATTCTTTGTGGTATTATGGTATAAATCACCAGCAGTGCCACCAAAATAAGTTTCATAAAAGGATTTCATTTTCTCTAGGTCATTGACCCATATGGCTAGATGTTCGATTTTCATTTTTTTACTAAGTAACAAAAAAAGGGATAAAGTGAATACACTTTATCCCTATCTTTTTTTCTTTTTCCTGGAAAACTGCTTAAAAAGTAGAGCGGATTGGCAATCCGCATTACGACGAACGTTAATTCATCGAAAATTGTGGCAAAAAGGCATCCATTGTGTTATAAGTAGACAGCATACTAATTTGAACTTGGGTAAAATTACTTAGGGGGAGTGTAGCTAATAGCTTCATGACCTCATACTCCGAATTGGCATTAAAAATAGCCCACATTTTAGAAGTATCGAAAGCACTTGCAAAAGAACATAGTTTACCTTGATCAAATAAGGTCTCTAATTTCTGTTTTTGAGACGGTAGCAAATCTAATAATTCATCAGGTAACGTTTGGGGTAAGGTGAAATCCACCATAAATTGATAAACGGTGCTCATTTTAAACGATAGTGTTAAATCAACTTTAAGCATAGCTATATCTTGTTATCCTTTCCTAATTGATTAATAACCAATACAAGTTGATTATTAAACGCTATTGCGTCTATAAATTTAGGATACATAAATACCCCTCCTAAAGTTGAAAAAATGGGAAAATACAAGATAAGCTCAATAAGAAAGGAAGCATAAAAAGTGCTACACTTCTATCCTAATAGAAAATGGAATATATCGAAACGAAAAGATTCCTTATTCCATCACCTATACAAATAAGACAAACCGTCTTACTTTATACTAAAGTAATCGAACAGCTTCTATAGCTATTACCCTTCGCACTATAGCAGAAAGTATTAGCCTGAGGCTCATCTCCAATCTTTTTCGTTTCTCATAATATGATTCAGCCTCTGATTCGTCATCAGAAATTGAATACTTAAATCGAGGTTAGATATTCCCAATTTGTGTAAGTTATTGGTTAGAAGACCTTCCCTTATAACAAATGTATTTCAAAAAAGGGGGAAATGCCATTATATTTATAAGGGAATGTCTATTTTGCTATTGGTTGTCAAATTTTTGATTTTTTTTTGGAATAATGAAACCTATGATTTTAATAGAAATTTTAATTTACATTAAACCCTTTTTAATTAAAAAGTGTTAGGTCTATGTTCAATTTATGATTTTCAAATAGAATATTATTCTTATTCTTAGCAACAATATCTATATTACTGATGACTAAAATTCTTGAAAAAAAATATAACTTTGTAAAATCAGCACCTTCTTTACCTATGAAAAGATATTCTGAGGCGATGATGCCACTTGAGTGGGGGAATTTTAAAATGGTTACTTATGCCAATAAAGAGAATGAGCCAATGCCTCACATTGCCATTGTAAGTGAAAATATGGATCCTTCTAAACCAGTTTTGGTTAGAATGCACTCGGAGTGTCTGACGGGAGACTTATTAGGTTCTAAAAGATGTGATTGTGGAGAGCAATTGGATACGGCAATGACCCTTGCTGCTAAGCAAGGTGGAGTTATCATTTATCTGCGACAAGAAGGGAGAGGTATCGGATTAATTAATAAATTAAAAGCATACCAATTACAAGATACTGGCTTAAACACGATTGATGCCAATACACACCTAGGCTTAGCAGTTGATTCTAGAGAGTATGATATGGCAGTCGCTATTCTTCAAGATTTGGGCATTAATACGATTGATTTAATGACCAACAATCCTCTAAAGATTAAAGCTATCGAAGAATCACCAATTCATATTAGAAAGCGAGAGCCTTTAGTTATTCCTTCTAAAAAAGAGAATAAAGGATACTTGCTGACTAAGAAAGAAAAAATGGGACACCTGCTTTAGTAGAGGCGAGAGCAGAGATGTATTTCATTTAAAACTGATAAATTTTATCGTTTTTTAAACGAAATATATCTCTACTCTCGGTTCTCTATTCTCAAAAAAATTAGTCTTTTATTCTATTCCAACCCATCGCTCGTAGCATCCATTTAGGCAATGCCTTTTCTGGATCTCTTTTTTTCAAGTCTAGATACCAGCCAATTTTTTTAGCAATCGGCACTTTGTGTGCTTCTACAAATTCAATCAACGTCCCATCAGGATCTTCTATATAGGTAAAATGCCCTGCTGCTTCTCCCATATCAAAGCCATCAGTACTATCACTCCCTTTTCTACTATCGACGGTAAAAGGATGTCCTTTCGATTTGCATAAAGCCTCCATTTCTTCCATTCCCTGTACATCAAAACACAAGTGAATAAAACCAATATCTCCCCATAGTCGATCTACAAATATATTATTAGGTGTTCTATCTAAGGCTTGTAATAATTCGATCTCACTTGTACCAAACATTTGGCTAAACGGTCCTTTTCTAGTCTGACTATGAGTTAATAACACTCTTCTAAATTGTCCCTTCCCCCCCGGTAAGTCTTTTAAATCTTCAAATACACCCGTTTCATCATAGATGACCATATCATATCCTAATATATCTTTATAAAAGGCCTTAGACTTTTCAATATCTGTTACCCCAATCGTACCACCGTATATACCACCAGTGCTAGGTTGACTCTTGATATACCAATTGTCACTTGGTACCACTTCAAAAATGTTATTATAGGGATCTTTCACAAAACAATGCTCCTTTCCATTCGGCATTTTACTAATCTCTCCTATCACTGATAGTCCTTCTTGTTTAAAATGGTCATAGGTGGCACGAACATCTTTACTTTTGATCTTTGCAACAAAGATTCCTAAGTCTCCAGCTTGCACTTCAAATTTTGGATATTCTGGTACTCTACTGGTATATTGCCATATTTCCATTCCTCCCCCACCCTGCATACTCAGGGCTAATACCGCATGTCGATCTCTAGGTTCTCCTCCAGTATACGGTAACATCAAAGCGGCAGTAGCTGCTTCATCAAATATAGGTACATCTACTCTAAATGCTTTTCGATACCAAGCAAATGCTTCATACACACTTGGATTTCCTACGCCCATTTGTTGAATACCTGCTATAATTGGTTTATTCATAGTTTTTATTTTGTAGAGGCAACCCTTGTGCTTGCCCAATTTAACACACATTGGGCAACCAAAAGGGTTGCCCTACGAGTTTATCGGACAAATTTAATCCTCTAATGCTGAAATAAAAAAGAAAAGGATGATTGTTACAAAACAATCATCCTTTTCTCTTTAAAAAGTAGATGTTGACCACGTCTGATGCGTCCTAAGTCTGACAGCGCAGCGATCTGACCTCTGACAGTGAAAGCGGTCTGACTTCTAAAATAATTACTTCTTTTTCTTCCGCTTCTTAGCAACCTCTTTTATCCATTCTGAAGTAACAGACTTTGGTCGCTCTAATGGCATCCCCAATGCTCTTGACCAACAAGAAGCCGCTAATACTCCTAATGCTCTAGAGACACCGAATAACACTGTATAAAATGGATATTCTTTCATACCGTAGTGTACTAAAATGGCACCAGAGTGCGCATCTACATTCGGCCAAGGGTTTTTCACCTTTCCTAAGCCTTTTAGTATTTCTGGTACTACATCAAATATTTTCCAAACTACCTGAACGATTTCTGCATCCTGAAGGTGTTCTTCTGCAAAAACTCTTTGTGCCGTAAATCTCGGATCTGGCTGACGCAAAACAGCGTGACCGTATCCAGGAATCACCTTACCTGCTTTCAAAGTTTTCTTAACGTAAGAAGCAATTTTTGCTTTAGTTGGATTCTTACCAATTGATTTAAGCATTTCAAAAACCCACTTGATTACTTCTTGATTCGCTAAGCCATGTAATGGACCTGCTAAAGAACTCATACCACCAGCATAAGATAAATAAGCACTACTCAAGGTAGAACCAACTAAATGCGCCGTATGCGCAGAAGCATTTCCGCCTTCATGATCTGCGTGAATAGTTAGATATAAACGCATTAAACTTTTAAAATCGTCGCCATCGTTAATGCCTAACATATGTGCAAAATTAGCTGCCCAATCCAAACTACGATCAGCCGCTATATGTACATCATCATGAAATACTCTTCGGTAAATGTAAGCTGCTACTACTGGCAATCTTGCGATCAAATTCATCGTATCTTCATACGTAGGATCCCAATAATCCATTTTATTCATCCCCTTTGCATATTCTTTAGAGAATAAACTCGTAGATTCCATAGAAGTGATAGCCGTAATAAACTGCACCATCGGGTGCGTATTCTTTGGCAATGCATTAATTACATTATAGGTATGCGCTGGCAATTTCGCTCTTTTCTGCCATTCTTTAGATAACCACTTTACTTCTTTTGCAGTGGGAATTTCTCCTACCAACATCAGCCAAAATAAACCTTCTGGAAGTGGTTCATTACATCCTTTTGCTTTTGGTAAAATTTCTCTTAATTGAGGAATAGAATATCCTCTGAAACGAATACCTTCATTAGCATCTAATTCGGAAGTTTCCCAAAGCATCATCTTCACACCTCTGGCTCCTCCTAATACTTGACGCAAGGTCACCTCTCCTACTACGGTATCTCCTTTTGATTTTGATATTGCTCTCATCTCAGCTCGAAGCGCAGCAGATTTTTCATGAAATTTTTGTTTTAATGCATCCATTAATTATGTCTATTTTAGTACGAGTAAATAAGGCCTTCTAGATAACATCCTACATGCGCCTTAATATCTTTATAAGTTGAAGTTGTTTAAGAATGTAATTCTGTAATTAGTTGTAAGTGCTTGATTTCTAGGACGAAGCTCTTTTTTATTTTCGTAGCCTTAGCTACGGGAATCAAAAAAGCTGAAATATCTAGGAATCCATGACTTGCAAATAATACATCAATTCATTTTTAAACAACTTCGTTAAAAAAATTGGGGGAAAGCGATTTTCTTTCGCCCTTTTTAAATCTATCTTTAAACTTAAATCTTAATGAAGTAAGAGTTGTTTACAATGGTAATTTTTGGTACTCGGCAAGCAGTAGCTTTGAATATTTTTTAGAAGTAGCGATTTTGCTAGGTTTTTTTATAAAAAAACCTAGCAAAATCGCTACTTCTAAAGGAATATAGTAAACATACTTTTAGCCGAAGTCTTCAAGATAAAGAACCATAGCTTGAAGCCTATGATTTGTAATTTCAACCATTGATTTTTTCAATGACTTATATAATTACAATTATGACTTTTTTGTTTGCCCTAATTTTAAAT
>CAYOBX010000133.1:0-8842 GCA_964402245.1 uncultured Saprospiraceae bacterium
TTGATCAGAACGGACAACTAGATATTGTAGTCAATAATATCAATGAAAATGCTTACTTATTAAAAAATAATGGCCTTGATGCTCAAGAGTATTTACAAGTTCAGTTTTCTGAAAAGACAAAATACAGTAAAGCAATCGGATCAAAGGTATTTGTGTTTGCTAATGGGCAACAGCAATTTCAAGAATACCACTTGAATAAATCTTACTTATCCTCCGTTGCTCCTTTTTTACATTTTGGATTAGGTAATACACAGAAAATAGATTCCATAGTCGTTGAATGGCCGAATGGTTTAAAAGTCAAATATCGAGATATTTCAACCAATCAAATCTATACTATCCCTGATCCTGAAAATCTCAACTTACAAGCAAAAAAATCGACCATTCAAACAACAAAAAATAATACCCAGCTTACAACCAGTGATACTCCTCTTATACACCAAAGCACAAGAGAAGATGGCTTCTCTTATCAAAGAACCCTTCCTTTTTCCTATAGCCATTTAGGGCCTGTACTTGCTGTAGCAGATATAGATGCAGATTATAAAGAGGAACTCATTTCCATAGATGAAAATAGCGACTTTATTAAAATCTATCATCCTGAAAATGAAAGGATAGATACTTTAATGAATTTAATTGATAAAGGCGTGAACGGTCTTTTAGTAGTAGATATGAATGGGGATAATGCTTCCGATTTAGTATTAACTTATGGAGGATATAATATGGCCATATCCAATTTGCAAAAAAGTCTACAAATTTTATTCAATGATGGCAATGGCAATTTTACAAAAGAAAATGGATTAGCCTATCAATTAGAAACATCCTTTGGGGTAGTCAGAGGAAATGATATAGATAAAGACGGAGATATAGATTTATTTATAGGTGGAACAGTGAGTCAAAACAATTTCCCTTTGTCCTCAGCGTCTTATTTATTTATCAATGATATAAACCATCAAGGAACGGCAAATGTGGATAAAAGTGAGTTGGTATCTTTAGGAGATTTAGGAATTATCATGGATGCCTTATGGACAGATATTACAGACAATGGAGTAATGGATTTAATGATTGCTGCTCATTTAAAACCTATCCAAATTATGTCAATAGACGAGAGAAAACTTGTCGAGAATACTTCAGTTGTGATTTCTGATAATACCACTGGTTTTTGGAATAGTATTCAAGCCTTGGATTATGATAATGATGGAGACACCGATTATTTAGTAGCTAACTTGGGAATAAATACGCCATTATCAAATGGCAATACTCCAATTTCAATTGCTTATCAAGATCAAGATGATAATGGTAGTATTGATGTTTTTACAGGGTTTACATTTAATAAAGAATCAGGCGAAGTTCCATTTGAATTTAGAAATGAAGTAATTGGTCAAATTCCAATTTTAAAGAAACGATTTGTTGACTACCAAACCTACTCGACTACTTCTTTTCAAGATTTTTTGCAAACTTCCAAAAACCAAAAAGCAAACAATCAAGTAGTTGTTGAATCTGTGGAGCATCAACTTTTAAAAAATGAAAACGGACAGCTAGTAATGACCGCTTTACCTATAGCTACCCAATTAAGCCCTATATTTGGCTGGGCAACAACTTCCTTAAATGAAGATAATTTATTGGATATAATAGCAAGTACGAATCTTTCTTTTAGTCGAGAATTTTGGGGGACCTATGCAGCAGCAGATGGATTTTTTCTAACGAATCAAAAGGATTCTACTAATTTTAAAATTCTTCCAAATTCGCCTAGAATAAAAGGAGATGGTCGAGCGATTGTTACCCAATTACAAAATGGAAAAAGGATTCATTCTATCAGTTTTGTCAATGCGCCTATGCAGCAAGTAACTAGTGATTGTTCCGACTGTTTCTTCTACACAGCAAAACCGAAAGAACAAGCAGCACTCCTAACTTTTAAAGATGGAACTAAACGTAAAGTTGAATTTTATTATGGGCATGGATTTAGAGCACAAGCTACAAGAGGCGTATTGATTGATGCTATTAGTAGGATCGCCAAATTTGAAGTTTTTACAAAAGGTGAGAAGAATAGTACGGTGATTGATTTGAGTCTATGAGTCAGCCTGGGTTGCTTATAATAGTTTTTAGAGGCAGCACTTTTATTTTGATAGATTTTTTAAAAAATCTATCAAAATAAAAGGGCTGCCTCTAAAGAAATAAACAAAACATACTTGTTGCCGAGTATTAAAACAAAGCACATCAGTTTACATGTATAAATATATTTTACTGCTATTACTATTTCTGATCGGATGCGCCCCCGAACAAGATCAAGCCACCCAAAAGATGGCAGAACAACTACATGCCTTACATGAACGATCTTTTTCAAATATCAAATATCCTTATCATAATGGACTACGTGCAGATGCTTATGCAAAGCAATTAAAAGGAATTCCTGAATCCGCAAATATAAAAATACGCTATCAATACTTTGAACAATTAATTAATGCAGGTAGAATAGAGGAAGGTATTTCAAAAATAAAAAACTTTTTAGGAGACCAAAGCTGCACGCATAGTACTTTGAAATATTATCAACTTTTAGGAATTGCCTATATGCAATTAGCAGAAGCTGAAAATTGTGTCCTGCATGCAGGTGATTTTGCCTGTGTGATGCCAATGACAGATGATGCCATTCATCAAAAAACAGAAGGATCAGAAGCAGCAATTGAAGTGTTCGAGAAAATTTTAACAGCATTTCCTAGAGAACATGGTATCCGATGGCTTTTGAATATTGCCTATATGACTTTAGGGAAATATCCTAAGTCAGTTCCGGCTAAATGGTTAATTGAATTAAAAAAAGATACGACTCTAACAACTACTAATTCTTTGCCTAATTTTAATAATCTAGCAAAAACATTTGAGATTGATGCTTTAGGGCATGCAGGTAGCTGTGCTATGGAAGACTTTGATGGAGATGGATACCTAGATATTATTGCTTCTTCTTATTATTTGGATGAACAATTGACCTATTACAGAAATAAGGAAGGAAAAGGATTTGAAGATGTTACTAAAAAAGCTGGGCTAACAGGCATTACTGGCGGCTTGAATTTTATTCATGGAGATGTGAATAATGATGGCTATCCAGATTTATATGTGACTAGGGGAGCTTGGTTGAGTGCTTACGGTGCGTTCCCAAATTCTTTATTGATTAATGATGGACAAGGCAATTTTGTAGATCGAACAGAAGCATTCACTATTGCAGAAGCCTATCCTTCTCAAACGGCTGTTTTTGCAGATTTTAATGTAGACGGTTGGCTAGATTTATTTGTAGGCTATGAAGCAATAGGTAGATTAAATTATCCTAGTAAATTATACTTAAACGATCAGGGAAAACGCTTTGTGGATTATACCCAACAAGCAGGTATTAATATTAGCAAATATGTGAAAGGAGTGACCGTAGGCGATGTAGATAATGATGGCTGGCCTGATATTTTTTGCTCCGTTTTTGAAGGGAAAAATATTTTATTAAAAAATAATGGACTCACTAATAATAACCTAAGCTTCTCAGATGCAACAGAAGAATACGGCCTAGCCCAACCTGTTAATAGCTTCCCATGTGGTTTCTTTGATTTTGATAATGATGGTTGGCAAGATTTATTTGTATCTGGCTATTATACCCGAAAACAAGCACATATTTTTAATTCCGTTGCTATGGATTTTATGGGCATGGAAACGAACCGTTCAAAACCAATTTTTTATAAAAATATAGACGGAAAACGATTCGAAGCCATTACCGAACAGATTGGGCTAGATAAAGAACTATATACGATGGGATTTAATATAGGAGACCTAAACGGTGATGGTTTTTTAGATTTATTTCTAGGAACGGGGGAATTTAATCTAACCTCTGTAATGCCCAATCGGGTCTTCTTAAACCAAGAGGGACAAGTTTATAAAGAAGTAAGTTTTGAACAAAAATTTGGTCAAATTCAAAAAGGACATGGCGTATCTTTTGGAGATTTTGACCAAGATGGAGATGAAGATATTTATCATGTAGTAGGTGGAGCTATGCAAGGGGATGTCTTTCATAATATGCTATACGAAAATGAAGGGAATGATAATCATTGGATTACATTAGAATTGCTTGGGCAGGAATCGAATCGTACTGCTGTAGGAGCAAAAATTACTTTATACATTGGCGATCAAGAAATTCATCGAGTAGTCAATACTGGAGGTAGTTTTGGGAATAACAGTTTGCAATTAGAGGTAGGAATTGGAAAGGCTTTAACTGTTGATTCTTTGCTAATACAATGGCCAACTATGCCAATAAAAGAAACTAGACTTTATAATTTAGAAGGGAATAAAAAACATTTGATTAAGGAAGAAATTCAACGAATTAATTGAAATGATTAAGTGCTGAAAGTTTAACTACGAATTCACGAATTGCTGGCGCAAAGGCTGTGCCTTGTGCTTCCTATCCATTAAGGCTTAGCCTTTAAAATAATAAACACAAGGCATAGCCTTTGCGTTAGCGAGCAAAGCCCAAATTAGTGAATTAGTGTTTTTAATAACGCTTAATATTTGTATGGATACATGAAAATGGATAAATAAAAAATGACCAAAATACACCCAATACTTCTACTCTTATTACTACTAGTTGCCTGCAAATCAGAAAAGCCAGATCGCTGGGAAATGGCATTACCCGTTATTGGTTCCAATTCTTCTCCAAGAGCAACAGACCTAAATCAAGATGGTGTAAAAGATGTCATTATAGGAGGAGGCAGAAATGAATTCCAAGCATCAAAATATGGAGTAATCGCCATCAATGGAATTAATGGAGATACCTTATGGACTTATCCATGTACCGATCAAATATATGGAGCCGCCGTATTTTTAGATATATCGAAAGATGGAATTGACGACGTAGTGATGGTAGGTAGAAATCGACAACTATTTGCCTTAAATGGAAAAGACGGAGATTTGATCTGGAAATATGAATTACAATCTGATGAATATAATAAATTGGGTTTAATTCGATTTAATTTTTACAATCCATTATTAATAGATGACTATTCCAATGATGGTATTCAAGATTTATTAGTGGTGAACGGTGGAAATGTTCGAGCTGCTCCAGGAGACACACTCAATCGTTACCCCGGTACATTAATGATTATGGATGGTGCGAATGGAGACATCATCGCATTAGATACTATGCCCGATGGTAAAGAAAGTTACCTCACACCAACTTATCATGACTTTGATGGAGATGGAACGAAAGAAATTATTTTTGGGACAGGTGGAGAAACGATTACAGGTGCATTATATATTACGGATGAAAAAGCCCTTTTAGCAAATGACATTTCTAATGCGACAAAGTTATTTGAAATTGATAATGGACATGGTTTTATTGCACCTCCCGTAGTGACAGATTTAAATGCGGATGGAACAAAAGATATTATTGCCTTAGATCACGGAGGGATCATTGCCGCTTTTGATGGACAAACAAAGCAACAGTTATGGAGTTTGACTGTTGAAAATATAGAACTGAACGCTCAAGCTAGTGTAGGTAATTATAATAAAGATGAAGTACCAGATATCTTCGTCAATGGAGCAGAAGGAAAATGGCCTAAGAATTCGGGCTCTGTACAGTTTTTTATTGACGGAGGGAACGGGGATATAATCACTCGATATAACGTAGGTTGTGCTGGTTTTGCAAGCCCTATTTCTTTAGATGTTGACGGAGATGCGGTCGAAGAGGTTATACTACCTATTAATAAGTATGATTGTCGTAGAATTAATACCGTTTATACAACCACCTGGCTGCATCTTTTTGAAGTGGATACTGCTTACCAGTTAACACAAACCTTAATTGCTGGAAAAAATATTAGCTCTACCCCCTATATTGGTGATCTAGATGCGGATGAAAGAATAGATTTAGTGTATATTGTGAACGAAAATGTAAGAGTTATATATGAATTTTTAGGATTACGTGTTAAACGGCTAGAATTAGATGTTAGAATGCCTAAAGAGCGGTGTTGGAATCAATATCTTGGGCCTTCTGCTAATAATGTGTATTAAACATACTTGTTGCCCAATCTTAATAAAGATTTCATAAAATAAAAAACTCGTTTCATATCGACAACAAAATAATGAGCTACCAAAAATATTTATTGCTGTTTCTTTTTTGTGTGAATGGTCTATTGGCCCAAGCGCAAGAAGCTATTACTATTTCTGCAAAGTATCAAGATCAACCTTTATCAGAAGTACTAAAAGATCTAGAAAACCGCTATCAACTTCATTTTTATTATGACGAGGACTTTCCAATCAATAAAACGGTGACTGCTCAGTTAGATAGTATGCCTTTATCGGCGACCATACTATCAATCCTAAATGATACGGACCTAAGTTTTGAACAATATGATACTCGTTCCATTGTATTAGGCTCCACAGCTAAGTTAGGTAGTCAATATAGCCAAGATTTCTTTCAAGCAAGAGAATCTGAAAGAAACCAAGCATTGGAAAGAACGGAAACCGCACAAACTACCTATATAGTGGGGGATGCTAATAATCCCAATCCAAGTGGTACTATCAAAGTCAGCGGTTTTGTTAATGACGATAAGACAGGAGAGACTTTAATTGGTGCGACTATATTAAGTGCAACAGGATTAGGTACTGTGTCGGATGAAACAGGACAATACGAATTGGATCTGCCAATGGGGGAGCATAGAATCACGATCAGTTCTATTGGTTATGAAGAAGTAGAAAGCATACTACAAGTATATTCTGATGATAATTTGGATTTAAAATTGACCAAAGAAGCAATCGAATTAGGGGAAGTAGTAGTAGAAGCAAAAGCTTTAAATCAAAATGTAAAATCTACGAATGTAGGTTTAGAAACGTTGAGTGCTAAAGAAATTAAAAAATTACCTTCCTTTTTAGGAGAAGTCGATATTATTAAAAGCATTCAGTTATTACCGGGTGTGAGTACAGTAGGAGAGGGCGCAAGTGGTTTTAATGTTAGAGGTGGAAATGTAGATCAAAATTTGACACTACAAGATGGAATGCTGTTTTTTAATACCGCACATGCACTTGGCTTATTCTCTTTATTTAATCCTGATTTTGTTAAAAGTGTCAATCTATATAAAGGTAGTATGCCTGCTAAATATGGAGGGAGATTGTCTTCTGTTTTAGATGTAGAATTGAAAGATGGAAATTATCAGAAATTTACAGGGAAAGGCGGAATTGGTTTGGTATCAAGTCGTTTAAGTTTAGAAGCGCCAATCGTGAAAGGGAAAAGTTCTATTATATTAGGAGGACGAACCTCTTACTCCGATTGGATTTTTAATGTCATCAATGTGGAGGAAGTAAGAGAAAGTGCGGCTTCTTTTTATGATGCCAATGTAAAAATAGCACAACGGTTTGGTAATGGAAAATTAACTTTATCTCTATATAGAAGTAATGATAATTTTAGATTTTCTACCGAGTCAGATTTTAATTGGGGAACGAGAGGAGCAAATATTGATTTTAGTTATCTCTTAAAAGATAACCTATCTATGTCTGTAGAAGGGGTCGTAAGTGATTATCAAAGTTCTTTAGCGGACCCTGACGGCAATGATGCTTTTGATTTAGAAAATGGGATTTTATACTATGGCTTGCAACCAGACTTTTTACTGACGCTCAATCAGCATGATATTAATTTCGGTGCACAATGGAGAAGATATGAAGTAGCACAAGGAGAATTGACACCAGGTAATGATTTTTCGACAGTTAGTCCTAAAACATTACCAGTAGAACTAGGTCGAGAATTCGCAGTTTATGTGCAAGATGATTTTGAAATTAATGATCGTTTTTCTCTTTCTGCAGGACTGCGGTTTAGTTTGTACCAAAGTCTGGGTCCTGATGAAGTATTTACCTATCAAGAAGGGGTGCCGAGAACAGACGAATCTATTTCAGGAACTTTGACTTTCGATAGAGGGGAAATAATCGAAACTTATTCAGGTATAGAACCTAGAGTTTCTTTAAAGATCGGTATTGATGACTTGACTTCTTTTAAATTGAGCTATAATAAAACCCAACAATTTATCAATCAAATTACAAATACTACGGCTGTTTCTCCAATAGATTTATGGCAACTAAGTAATTTGAATATAGAACCAACTACCGCAAATAATTATTCCGCAGGCTTCTTTAAAAACTTTTCCAATGATAAATGGGTCACTTCAGCAGAAGTATTTTATCGGGATATTGATAACCTAATTGAATACAAAGAACGAGCAGATATATTGGTCAACGAAAATGTAGAAACCGAATTGTTGACAGGGATTGGTCGAGCGTATGGATTAGAATTATCAATTCGTAAAGCGGTTGGTCGTTGGAATGGCTGGTTAGGGTACACCCTTTCTAGAAGTGAACGCCAAGTCTTAGGGCCCACTCCAGAAGAGACCATTAACAATGGAGATTGGTTCCCTGCGAATTTTGACCAACTGCATAATCTAAGTTTAGTATGGAGTTATCAAATCTCAAAACGGAGTAATTTCTCTTTTAATTTTGTCTGGAGCTCAGGTCGTCCGATCACTGCACCCGTTGGTAAATTTGGCGTAGAAAATGTACAAAATATTGCTAATTATTCCGAAAGAAATCAATTTAGAATTCCTGATTATCATCGATTAGATTTGTCTTATACATTGGATACGAATCATAAAAAAGATAAAAAATGGGAAGGGAGCTGGACCATTTCTTTGTACAATGTATATGGACGACGAAATCCATTTACGGTTTTCTTTAGCCAGCGTTCATTTCAAGCGCCAAAGGCTAATCGTCTAGCTATTTTAGGTGCCCCATTTCCTTCTTTGAGTTACAATTTTAAATTTTTGTGATTTTTTTAGTTAGCTGT
>CAYOBX010000133.1:8942-12792 GCA_964402245.1 uncultured Saprospiraceae bacterium
CAGCTAACAGCTCATAGCCAAAACTAATGAATAAATTTTATCAAATTATTTTTTTAGTGGGAAGTGTCTTCCTTTTTTCAACCTGCTTAGATGAAATTCAATTAGAGATTCCGCCCGCTGATTCTTTGTTGACTATTAGTGGAAATATATACGATGCACCTGGTCCTTATACCATTACAGTGAGAGAAAGTGCGAATTTTTCAAGTGGAGCAGATGGTTTGCTTAAACCTATTATTGGTGCAACTATAAAATTAGTCAGTGATGTAGGAGAAGAAGAAATATTAACAGAGTTGCCTATGGGCGTATATATAAGTGATGCCAATGGTATAAAAGGAACAATTGGTAGAACATATCATTTGGAAATAGAAATAGGAAACCAAAATTATAAATCTATACCAGAGTATCTACACCCTGTAATAAGTCCACAAAGTATTGACATTGAAGTAATTGCAGAACAAGAAATTAATGAAGCAGGTAACTTTGTAGAGCGAAATAATATTAGTTTTTTTATTAATACCAATGTACCAGAAGAGCGATCTTTTTTAAAATGGAATAGCTATGGAATTTATGAATTTTTTGAAATAGGATTAGACGGACGCTTATGCTATGTAACGGAAGATATTGATTTAGACAAAGTGGTAGTAGTGGATTCTGAAAATATAGCAACAGGATTGTTAGAAAAACAAAAAATAAATGAGCGCCCAGTTAATGATAGATTTTCTAGTCGATATTGTGTGAATATAATTCAGCAATCTATTACCGAAGGAGCCTATAATTTTTGGTCAACAGTAGCCAGTGAATTTGAAAGGAGTGGAGATATATTTGAGGCTCCTCCTGGAAAAATTCAAGGAAACATTTATAATGTGACCGACGAATCAGAAGTGGTCTTAGGGTATTTTTCGGCATCAGCAGTAGATACGATTCGTCGATTGATTCAACCTAGTGAAGTAGGTATCCCTAGACCTCTCTGTCGATTTAATAGACAAGAAGATGTTTGTACCAATTGCTTATTAATTCCAAATAGTACACAAGAAAAACCACCTTGTTGGCGATAGGTATACTCCGAAGGGTGTAAAATGGTTAAATGGTCTGATGCCTTGATTGTGTGTATGACGTTGACAGTCAAACCATCAAACTATCTTTATCAAAATATGTATATTTTTTAAATGATCCAATTAAAAAGAATAAGTAGTCTACTATTGATTGTCCTTTTATTCAGTACTTGTTTAGATGAAATTAATTTGACTGCGCCTGCATCTATTCCTATCTTGACGGTAAGTGGAAATATCTATTCTGGACCAGGACCTTATAGTGTATTTCTGACAGAAAGTGCGCAATTTGCTGCGGGTTCTACAGGTATTCCTGCTGCGGTAGTCGGTGCTAGGGTGAAGATAATGGACGACCAAGGAAATGAGGAAACCTTACAAGAATTTGAAGATGGAGAATATCGAACAGCCACCAATGGTATAAGAGGAATGGTTGGAAGAACTTATCAAATAGAACTAGAAGTGAATGGAAACACCTACCGATCCAGACCAGAAGAAATGCTGCCTGTTGTAAGTGCGGAAAGCCTAGATTTTGAAGTCAATACGAATGAACAAATTAATGAGGCAGGTAATTTTGTCAATTCTACAGCAGTAACGGTGATGGTGAATACATTCTTTCCATCGAGTGAAAATGAAAATGGTTCTTTTTTGCGATGGACCACATTTGGCGTATATGAATATGCCGAGATTGGGTCTCAAGGAAATTTGAATCCACAGATTTGCTATGTTACCGAAGATATAGATTTTGATAATGTTTCTGTGGCTAGCTCTGAAGGAATAGAAGGAGACTTTTTGCAACAACAACCAGTCATAAGTAGAGTGGTTGATTTTCGATTTACGGCTAACTACTGCTTTAATGTCATCCAGCACTCGATCACAGAAGGAGCCTATGATTTTTGGTCTGCAGTAGGTGCGGAATTTGAACGATCTGGTAATATTTTTGAATCACCGCCAGGAAAGATTAGAGGAAATATTTTTAATACAGCAGATGAAAATGAGGAGGTGTTGGGCTATTTTAGCGCATCTGCAGTTGATACTATTAATATAATAGTAGAAGGAAGAGCAGTCGGAAATCCAACGCCTCAGTGTCGCCCTTTTCCAAGAGGTCCAGAATCTTGTACTAACTGTTTATTGATTACGAATAGTACTCGAGCTAAACCTGATTGCTTTAATTAATTTTTGTTTATGAAAAAACTTTCATTTCTTTTCTTTATTTGTTGGCAGTTTTCTCTAATTGCGCAAGAAAATATCAACCTACATTTTGATAAAAATTACTATGTATTAGGGGAAACGATTTGGTATAGTGCCTATTTAATTCCTGATAACCCTGCTGCTCAAAAATCTGAAATGCTAAGAGTAGAAATGGTAGATAAAGAAGGGATCATTCAGCAAGAGAATAATTTGATGCTGGAGAATGGAAAGGCACAAGGAATTTTGTCTATTCCTTTAGATTGGGAAGAAGGTTGGTACACTTTTCATGCCTATACCGTTTGGAATCCAAAACCAACTATCAAAAATAGTGCAACGGTAAATATTCCAATTTACAATGATTTTAAGGAGCATCAAGAAAACGTAGTAGCTATTGATAATACTATCGGTGGTTTTGAAAATAGCATCTCTACCACCGTTAAAACACATAAGGAGAATTACGATAGAAGAGAAAATATTAGGGTCGATATAGCGCTACCCACAGCTTTCAATACAGCAACTGTTTCTGTAGCGGTAGTGCCAAAAGCAGTAGCCATTGCAACAAATAATCTAAAAATAACCCAAGCTAATTTTTCAACAACAGAAAACCAACAACCAGAAGCAATCAACACTTTTTATAGACAAATTGAATCAATAGAGAATGGTAAAAAACCTTTAGGAATTGGCATACATTATGCTTCTGACAATAAAATACAATGGACAGTAGCTGATGAAGATGGTGTTTTTACCACGACGAATCAATTGGGAAGAAATCAGTTTACACAAGCTTTTGGTTTATTTAATAATCAAAATAAAACCTATACAGCTGAAGTACCTACTCAAGCGCTTCAACTCACGACTGCATTGAGTACTAAATATCAGTCTACGGAACCTTTGCCTTTTAATGAGGATATTAAAAAGTACTTGCTCCAAAGTCAACAGCGAAAAAAATATCAAGAAATTTTTAACTTAAAGCAAGCAACGTTGACAAGTGATGAAAAGATGGAAACGAAAAAATTCCAAGCTGATATTACCTACGATTTAGTAGATTATTCTAGTATGACTTCTATAGAAGAATTTTTAATAGAAGTAGTACCTTTTGTGAAAATAAAAACAAAGAAAGGGAAGCGAACTACTAGAATGTTCGATGAACTTAAAGAGTTTACGGATCATAATCCTGTATATTTAATTAATGAATGGTTGACTTATGACCAAGAAGCAGTTTTAAACATTCCTATCTCAGCAATTGAAACAATCACTATTTATAGAACCACAAATGTTTTGAAAAATCAATTTGGCGTATTGGGAAATAACGGAGTGATTGGTATTAAAACGACCTCTAAAATCGCAAAAGAATTTGCGTCAAATTTGACAAATATTAGACCTGTTCAAGGTATCGAAAAGGCATCGTCATTTTTGACTACTACACCTTCTTTTAAACGACTACCAGATTTTCGATCTATTATTTATTGGGAGAGTGATCTAGTTGTAAAAGATGGAAAAGCACAGATCGTTTTTCCTCATTCTGATGATTTAGGAGACTTTCTTATTAAAGTGAAAGGAATGACGAGCGATGGGCAATTGATAGAAGGAAGTGGGATGTATCAAGTTAATTA
>CAYOBX010000134.1:0-12606 GCA_964402245.1 uncultured Saprospiraceae bacterium
TGAATGACATTCATTAAATCACCATCTCGATAAGCTTCTACACAAATACCAACTACGTACTGACCTAGTAAAGTTGGGATACCAGATATTAGGCCCGTTTCTGCATCAATTCGCATCCCAGGTCTATCTGCTAGAATGGGATTTGTAATAGAAAAATCACCTATATAATTAACCCCGTCATAGGGAGGTGGTTCTGCTCTATCTGGCGCAGGATTGCTAGTGTTACCACCTAAAAATGGGGTACATAAAGAATAAACCAAAGAGTCTCCATCAATATCAGTAGCAGAATGATCAAAATTTATATCTTCATTATTACAAATAATAATAGGAGGGAAGTCATTAAATTCAGGACTACTATTGCAGGTCTGTTGGGCAAGAGATGTTATGGTAGTCGTATAGGTAGCTCCAACATTGCCAGGTTCTCGAATATTTAGAATAGTCCTATTTCTACAGCATCTTTGATAAGAGATCGTATAATCTACATCAACAGTAGCTAATTGTACAGTAAAGGTATAAATACCTTCTTCTACACATACATTCGCTGGTGGTCGTAAGCAAGGATTGCTAACTTTAGCTTCTATTTCCGTAATATCAGGCGCATCTAAAACAATTACGGATGCTAGTGCCCCTCCTCTAAAAATTGTAACCGAACCTACTGTGCCTCGACCTTCAGGGCAGTTTGGATCTGAATCAAAGCAAGCCTGTCCAGTAGCACAATCTCTATATATCTTCATTGTAATTTCATACATCTCATTTCCTAGACACTCATATAGAATTTCTCCACCAATGATATGCGTCGCCAATAAAGAGCTATGACTAGTGATTAGTCCAATCAGCAATAACAAATATTTGAGGTACTTCACATTCATATAGTTAAAGCTAATCAAAATACTAAGTTTGACAAAAAATATCTTTGCTTAATGTCCGATCCTTTCCAATACAATAATTGAAAAAATGGGATAAAATGACCTGACCAAGGAGGTATAGAGCAAATATAACTCTGCATCTTTGCGTCTCTGCGTTCAATTATGTTGTCATTAGTTTTGAGGAATATTTTTAGACAGCCCCACGAAATACACGGAAGCATCCTATTATTAACGGCACATCGCATTTTTTATGCAATCTGTTAAAAAACACCTCTATTTTTTACGATCAAAGGACAATGTTTTAGGATGCTATCCTAAATAAGCAGTATTTTTGTATTAAGATTTGAGGATCTAGTTAAAAGTAATTCAAGGAAGTAATAAATGAGAAGAAGAAATAACGATTTAGATGAAGCGCCAAAGGTAAAAGTGAATAGAGAGAACTTTAGAGAAGCTTTGCAAATATTTGAATTTATCAGACCCTACAAATGGTCTTTTATAATTGGAATGTTTTTACTATTCCTTTCAAGTATGGTTTTTATGCTATTTCCATATTTGACAGGTTTGATGATTGATACGGCACAAGGAAAATCTGAGTATGATTTTTCTTTAAAGCAGATTGGATTTGTATTAGTAGCCGTACTTTTTGCGCAGGGTTTTGTCTCTTACACAAGAGTCATTCTATTTGCTAATGTAAGTGAGAGAGGAATTGCAGATATTAGGTCTGCTTTATATCAAAAAATGATTTCCCTACCCATTACCTTTTTTGAAGATAATAAAATGGGTGATTTGATTAGTCGTTTAACCTCTGATGTCGAGAAGTTATATAGTACTTTCTCTATCACTTTAGCAGAATTTTTTAGGCAGATCATTATCCTTTTTGTAGGAATTATGTTTTTAGCAATCACTACACCACGCTTATCTTTGATAATGCTATTGACGGTACCGATTGTTATGGTCTGTGCCATTTTCTTTGGGCGATATATTCGAAAGTTATCTAAAAAGCGACAAAAACAACTAGCAGAATCCAACTCCATTTTGGGAGAATCCTTACAAGCTATTCAAGTCGTTAAAGCATTTGCTAATGAAATGTTTGAGACTAAACGGTATGGAAAATCTATAGATAGTGTTGTGACGATTGCTTTGAAATATGCCCGAGGTAGAGCTGCCTTTTCTGTATTTATTGTCACTATATTATTCGGTGCCTTATTCTTTATTATTTTTCAAGGAACGATGATGGTTCAAAATGGAACGATCTCAGCAGGCAAGCTGGTATCGTTTGTAACCTATACTTTTATCATCGGTGCTTCTATTGCTAGTTTGGGAAATTTCTATCCAGAGATTATAGGTGCGATTGGTGCTACCGAAAGAGTCCGAGAGATTTTAAATACAAAAGGAGAAGTAGATTTGGTTAAAAAACCACATCTAAATCCGATGGATGTACAAGGGAATATTACTTTTGAAGAGGTACATTTTCATTATCCTACTCGCCAAGATCTACCTGTTTTAAAAGGCATTAACCTAGATATAAAGTCAGGTCAGAAAGTAGCCTTAGTAGGACCAAGTGGAGCTGGTAAATCAACGATCATTCAATTGCTATTACAGTTTTATAGAATAGAAAAGGGAGATATAAAAGTAGATGGACAGAGTATCTATGATATAGATTTAAGAGACCTAAGAAACAATATGGCTTTAGTACCTCAAGAGGTGATTCTTTTCGGTGGCAGTATCAAAGAAAATATCCTATACGGAAAAGAAGATGCTACGGATGAGGAGGTAATTACTGCCGCTAAGCAAGCCAATTGTTGGGAGTATATTCAAAATTTTCCTGAAGGTTTAGACACCTTGATTGGAGAAAGAGGGGTGAAATTATCTGGTGGCCAACGCCAACGATTAGCTATTGCTAGAGCGATTTTAAAAAACCCAGCTATCTTATTATTAGATGAGGCAACTTCTTCCTTGGATGCAGAATCAGAAAGAGTCGTTCAAGATGCCCTAAATACTTTAATGCAGGGTAGAACCTCTATCATTATTGCCCATAGATTAGCAACGATCAAAGAAGTAGATTGTATCTACGTTTTAGACGGCGGCAAAATTGTAGAGAAAGGAACACATGATGAATTGTCTTTACAAGATAATGGTTTATACAGTAGTTTAGCCAAACTGCAATTTGAAATGGCGTAGTTTAATTTAATGATGAATGAGAAATGATGAATGATGAATGCGTGATTCATCATTTCTCATTCATCATTCATCATTCTCTAAAATGGTTATTAAAAAAAATATCTCCCTACAACGCTATAATACCTTTGGCCTTCCTGCTAAAGCGACCAACCTTATCCAAATTCATTCTGAGCAACAGTTAAAAGCAAGTTTAAAACTTCCATATCAACCAGTTTTTATATTGGGAGGGGGGAGTAATATGCTATTGACAAAAGATATAGAAGGTTTAGTATTAAAAAATGAGATACGAGGAATTAAGGTTTTAAAAAAAAATAAAAATACAGTAGTGCTAAAAATAGGGGGTGGCGAAAACTGGCATGCTTTCGTTTTATGGTGTATACAGCAAGGATATGGAGGGGTAGAAAATCTTTCATTAATACCTGGAACAGTTGGTGCATCTCCTATCCAAAATATTGGTGCTTATGGAGTAGAGCTAAAAGATATTTTTCTAAAATTAGATGCGATAGAAATAACTACTGGTAAAAAACGAACCTTTACTAAAGCCAATTGTCAATTCGGATATAGAGATAGTGTGTTTAAAAGAACATTGAAAGGGCAATATTTTATTACTGCTATCTATCTACAATTGACCCACCGTACTCACCAATTAAATATGGACTATGGGGCTATTAAAAAGATCTTATCTGATAGAAAAAGCAAAGAACCTACCATTAAAGCAATCAGTG
This sequence comes from uncultured Saprospiraceae bacterium, assembly GCA_964402245.1. GTDB lineage: Bacteria > Bacteroidota > Bacteroidia > Chitinophagales > Saprospiraceae > JAFMDF01. Next base: position 3,773 of record CAYOBX010000134.1, read on the forward strand.
ATGCCGTTATTCACATTCGCTCCACAAAATTACCAGACCCAGCAGATTTAGGGAATTCAGGTAGTTTTTTTAAAAATCCAGAAATTAGTAAATCACAATTTGAGCAGCTTCAAAAGCGATTTCCCAATATTGTTTTTTATGACTTACCTAATAATCGAGTTAAAGTTCCAGCAGGTTGGCTAATTGAGCAATGTGGTTGGAAGGGGAAAAGAGTAGGTAATACGGGGGCACATGCTAAGCAAGCACTTGTGTTAGTCAACTATGGTGCTGCTACAGGTAGTGAAATAGAGCATCTGGCGTACGATATTATTGATTCTGTTCAAGAACGTTTTGGTATACAACTAACTCCTGAGGTTAATATTATTTGAGAAGCTCCCTACCAGACACTTTTTGCATTACCACTTACTTCGCTATGCTATGGAAAATGGTCTTTCTCTTTATCATAAGCAGCATATCTCCTCTCTAATTCGTTCCTCCTAGTAACCTTAATAAGGCAATTAACTGTCTTTAGGAATGCCTTTTTTTGCTAGATTCAAAAAAAACGGTTAACTTTATCTAGCACGAAACAACACTATGTAAGGGTAAATAATCATTTATTGATATTTCCTCCTTAATAATAGCACTTTAGGTATATTCCTCTACCCTAGAATTACTAATTAGACTTATGATCTTTCAGGATAATAAGTCTAATTAGTAATTCTGAATCAAAATCTATTCATATATGGACATTACCTTGTCTTATGAATACGCAGATGAACAAGACTTTATAAAAGCATGTGTGCGCAATGAACGTTGGGCGCAAAAGCAGCTATATGAAATGCATTATAGCAAAATGATGGGCGTATGTTTACGCTATTCAAATAGCCAAAATGATGCCTTAGATATTCTGCATGAAGGCTTTATTAAAGTTTTTAAATACATAAACAAATACCAAGTTGGTACTTCTCTAAGCGCATGGATACATCGAATCATGGTCAATACAGCGATTGATTATTATCGAAAGAATGCTAGAAGGAGAACAGAAGATTTGGAAGAAGCAATGGATATTCGGTCTTTAGATGCAGATGCCATTAGTAAATGTACAGAAAAAGAAATATTAGCAGCGATCCAAAAGTTGAGTCCAGCTTACAGAACGGTATTCAATTTGTATGTTATAGAAGGATATCAACATAAAGAAATCGCAGAAAACCTTGGAATCACTGAAAGTACTTCTCGCTCTAATCTTGTCAAAGCTCGAGCGAAATTGCAAGATATATTAATCAATTTTAAGTATAAGTAATTATATAGAACAGGGAGCGCAGAAGCGAGAGCAGAGACAATTTTCGTTTAAACTGATAATTTTTTCTTTTTTAAACCAATACTGTCTCTATTCTCTGTTATCGTTTCTTTGCTCTAGGAATAAGTAGTAGAAAGAATATTAGAAGAACATGGAACAAAACCAGTTTGACAGACAAATTAAGGAAGCGTTAGAAAATTTGGAAGTTCCATTCGATGCTAGTCATTGGATGCAAATGGAGCAACAAATGGATAATATTTCTGTAATGGAAGATATTACCGCTTTTGATTCTTTAATTAGTGGAAAATTAGAAAATATAGAAACAAATGCTGCAATACCCAACTGGCAACGGATGTCCGCTGCATTGGATCAAGCAGAAGTAAATGATAAAAATTTCGATACAGAAGTAAAGACTAAAATTAATTTTATAAATCCTACTTATCAGCCAAGTCATTGGGAAATATTAGCCGCACGCTTAAGGCAAGAGAAAGCAGTAAAAGAAAGCCTAATTAAAAATAAATCCGCGGAAATAGTATTGATCGCTTTATTGTTTTTAAACTTCTATCAATTTTTTCCAAATTTTCCTCAGGTTGCTTCCTTTCCAGCAAAGGAAATGATCAAAGAGGCATCTACAACAGTAGAAATTCCTGCTAAAGCAATACCACAAGCAAATAACACAAAGAATGTTCAGCCAGTTCAACCTATAGCAATGGCTGTAGCTGTAGAATATGAAACTACCATAGAAAATAGCAATCTTGATAAAAATACAGATAACCAATTATATTTTTCTCCTGCATTAACTACTGTTGATATTAGTGGAGTAGCCATAGCTTATGATTTAAAGGCGTTAACTTTTGGTATTGACGGTAAGACTGGTCTGACCATCACTGTACCAGAGATGACTCGTCATTTAGACTTAGCTGGTTTAGCTAATTCTATCTTCTTAGAACCTTTACCTTCTCTTGAACCTGCTAGTCTAGCAACTACTACTATTTTACCTTTAGATTGCGAAAATTGTAGTCGTCACAAAATGTATTCTCGACTTAGATTTGGAATGGTTTCACATATTGGTGGAACAAGTGCAGTTCGTTCTGCGGACCAATTTTTATCTACAAGTGTATTGACTCAGAAGGGCGTAGGATATGGTAGTGGTTTTAGTGTTGGCTTTAAATATAATCGTTTCGAAATAGAAACTGGTTTGATTTATTCTGAAAAAACATATGCACCAAATATAGATGATGCCTATAATAGTTATGGTGGAGGTATTAATTTAAAACAGTTTACGGGTATCGATTTACAGACTTTGCAAATACCTTTAAATTTAAGATATAATTTCGCAGTATTAGGTAATGGAAAATGGAATTTATATGGACAAAATGGAATTGCTATGAATGCGATCCTACGAGCACAATACGATATTTCAGATACGCCTCAACCTATCACTAAACAATTTGTAGAAATAGCTGCTAGTTCTAGATTAAACAAAATTAGATTTAATAGAGGTATTTTAGGCGGCGATTCCTTTAAAGAAAATCGATTCTTTACAGTTAATTTTGGGGTAGGTGCAGAGTATTATATGTCTCCAAAATGGAGTGTCTTTATGCAACCTGATTTTCATTATTATATCTCTCAGTCTCGTATAGGCCCTACAAAAGATAGAATTAATTCTTTATCTGTTTCTTTCGGTGTAAAAACTTCTTTTCACTAGTTAGAAATTGTAAAAATATTTCTTAAAAAGGCGATTGGTTGAATCCAATCGCCTTTTTTTGTATTTAGAAATATAGACTTTAAATCATGCTCAAAGCCTCCTACAAAAAATATACGCTACAATTTAAACAACCTAGCGGCACTTCTAGAGGAATTTTAAGAACTAAGGATTCATGGTTTATCTTCTTGCAAGATACGGAAACACCTAGCATTACAGGAATAGGAGAATGTGGATTGTTGAAAGGTTTAAGTATTGATGATCGACCAAACTATGAAGAAAAAGTAGCGGAGGTTTGTCTACGTATTGAAGAACATATTTATTGGCTGTCGGAAGGATTAGTCGAATGGCCTTCTATTCATTTTGGATTGGAAATAGCACTAAGAGATTTAGCCAATAAAGGAAAAAGGCATTTATTTTCTTCCTCCTTTACAGAGGCGGAGCGACCGATCCCTATTAATGGATTGATATGGATGGGAGAAAAACAATTTATGTTTGACCAAATTAAAGCAAAACTTCATGAGGGGTTTAACTGTATTAAATTGAAAATTGGGGCAATAGATTTTGAAGAAGAACTGAGTCTGCTACGATTTATAAGACAACAATTTTCTGTAAAAGATATAGAACTAAGAGTGGATGCGAATGGGGCGTTTACATCAACAGAAGCGCTAGAAAAATTAAAACGTTTAGCCGCTTTTGAGTTGCATTCTATAGAGCAACCTATACGTCAACAGCAATGGGAAGAAATGGCTGCTTTATGTGCGACCACTCCACTCCCTATTGCATTAGATGAAGAACTAATTGGTATCTATGAACTAACTGAAAAGAAAGAACTATTGAAGATCATCCAACCACAATACCTTATCTTTAAACCTAGTTTTATTGGAGGATACAAGGGTACTACAGAATGGATTGATTTATGCAAAACCCAATCAATAGATTGGTGGATTACTTCTGCACTCGAATCTAATATTGGATTAAACGCTATTGCGCAGTGGACAGCTACTCTAGATAATAATAAACCTCAAGGATTGGGAACAGGACAATTGTATACGAATAATATAGCGTCTCCACTAATAGTGAAAAATGGAGGTATTTACTATCAACAAGATAAGCAATGGTTGCTTGATAATTTATTAACGGATTAATCTCTGTTCGGAATTTATTATAATATGGATACAAAAATATTGATAGATTTAGTAAAAGTAAGAATGCCTTTTGGGAAACATAAAGGAAAATTGCTTTGTGATATTCCTATGAAGTATTTGGAATGGTTTAAGCGAAAGGGCTTTCCGACAGGAAAACTTGGAATGCAATTGCAGACGATGTATGAAATTAAATTGAATGGGTTGGAATATTTATTAAAGCCCTTAAAGGAAAAATATAAAACGGAATAAAAAGTAAAGCCCAAAAAAAATAGCTATTTTTATAAAAAACTAAATAGCGATAAGATGAAAGAAAGATATATCAATCCTTTAACAGATTTTGGTTTCAAAAAATTATTCGGAACAGAACCGAATAAGGTACTATTAATTGATTTCTTAAATCAGATCCTTCCCGATAGAAGAATCAAGGATTTAACCTATTCTTCAGGAGAAAAACAAGGACTAACTCAGTTAGACAGAAAAGCAATATTTGATTTATATTGTATTGGAAATAAAGGAGAAAAATTCATTGTAGAGATGCAAAAAGCTAAACAAAATTACTTCAAAGATAGAAGTGTTTTTTATGCTTCATTTCCAATACAAGAGCAAGGTAAAAAGAATAAATGGGACTATAAGCTTGATCCTATTTATTCTATAGGGATTTTAGATTTTATCTTTGATGACCATAAAAACGAACAAGAACTTTTACATGTGGTAGAATTGAAGAACCAACGATGCGAAGTCTTTTACGATAAATTGAAATTTGTCTATTTAGAACTACCTAAATTCAAAAAAAAGGAGGAGGAATTAAGTACTCATTTTGATAAATGGATGTATGTTTTTACGCACCTTTCGCAATTGCAAGACCGTCCTAAAAAACTACAAGATAGAGTTTTTACTAAGCTATTCGAAGCTGCTGAAATTGCTAAATTTACACCTAAAGAAAGAGAAGCTTATGAAGAAAGTTTAAAATATTATCGAGACATTAAAAATGTCGTGGATACTTCAAGAGAGGAAGGTAGAGAGGAAGGTAGAGAGGAAAGAAATTTCGAGATCGTAAAACAGATGAAAGGAGAAGGTTTCACGAACGATCAAATACGTAAAATAACAGGTTTAAGAAATGACGAAATTGAAAGATTAATGAAGTGAAAATAGTGTAAAATTTATTTAGGATAGTTTTCACCTATTATCTTTTCAAAAAAGAAAGTTAGCATCAATAAGCCCAATACAGATAAACCAAAAAAGAAAGTAATGGTTTCAATTGATTCAGAGGAAGAAAACAAACTTGTATGAGCATTTTGCCCTGTGAGTGTAAAAGCAGCCCAGAAAAATGGATTTGGATCATCTGCATTTTCAATATATTGTAATTTTGCTTTTCTTAAAGCAGCTCCTTTTGATAAACCCTGATTCAGATTCTGATAAAAAGAATGAATGATATTTTTGGTAGAGGCATCATTGATACTCCATAGGGTCGTTACAACACTTGTTGCGCCAGCATAGAAGAAAGCTCTCGCTAAGCTTACGACTCCTTCCCCTTGAGCTAATTCTCCTTTACCTGTTTCACAAGCACTTAAAATAACTAAATCTGCATTTATAGAGAGATTATAAATATCTTTAGCGTATAACAATGCAGCGGTTTTATCTGCTGTTAAATTATCTGCAAAAGCTAAAAAAGAATAATCTCCTAGGTCAATATCTGACTTTCCATGAGTGGCTAAATGTAATAATTGATATTTCTCTGCTTGATCTATGAATAAAGACTTAGTTGCATCTTTTCCTATAAATATATCACTCTCTGGAAGTATTTTTTTTACTAATTGAACTTCTTTACTAGTATGCGCTAAAGGAGCTAAGCCTAAACGATTAGGAATCGTAAAGGTAGGCGCAAGCGCAAGTATTTTGTTTTCAGGATTAGGAGTAGATGACTGAATATTTTGTTGAAATTGTAAAGTTGCTGAGTAAGCATAATTGATTTCTTTACTTTTGACCAAGTAGTCAATATCTCTTAATCTATGAACCGTCTTCTCTGGTAATTGACTAACCAAAGCATCAAAAGGAATATAATTTAATACACCACTATTTACAATGGTAATTTTTTCTGGCAGTAACTTTTCAACAGGCGCTATCAATTTCTGGTATAAAAAATTAGCAGACCTTAGGTATTGTATTAAATAATAGCGATACGCCTCTTCTGTTTGCGATTCTAGATCCATATAGTACCTAGAAATTCCTTCTCTAAATAATTCCACTTCCTTTAATAAAGAATCGACAGCTACTACTTCTAAATGAATATCGTCTTGATTAATAAGAAAAATATAAACACTGGTATCTCGTACGAAATATTCTAGGAATGCCTCTTGCTTAGTTAATTCTTTTTGTAAATTGTCTACGGCTATAATAGTATGGTCGTACTTTAATTTGTGATAAGAAGGGTAATCTGTTTCAAATTGTTGGATCAGTTTGTTATAAGCCTGTTTTTGTTCAAACAATTGATTGTTCGGCTTATTATTTACTGCTTGCGCCAAGCTCTTTTCTTGTTGCTTCTCTAAGTCTGCTATACTCGTTTTCAATTGATTTTCTAGAGCTAGTAGACTATCAGGAATATTAGCGAAAGCAGTAGCTCGTTGATGGGCTATAGCTTCCAGAATTAAATTGCTTCGACTTTTTTCTGAGTAGTTAAATGCTTTCTTAAGATATGCTTTTTCCTTATTTTCTTGATATAGTAAATGACAAGCAGCGATACCTAAATAAAGAATGTCATAAGTCGTTTCACTTAATTTTCTTTTAGAATAATCCTCTTGGTATTGTTGTCGTAACTGGTCAATAAGTCGAATTGAAAAATCAGTGTTTGCTAAAACTTCGGTTAAACCTTTAGAATCTTTATGGTCTATGCTTAAAGCATATAGTGTCTTTGCTTTAGTGTTCAATAAACTTAATACCTCCATAGGAGATTGTATTGATTCTATTTGATTAGAATCAGTAATAGATACATTTAATAACTTTAAAGAAGCATCTAATTCATTCAAAGCTTTAGGGTACGCTCCTTGCTTATAATAAATTTGTCCAATACTAGTTTTGTAAATAGCTAAAGTAGCACTGTTAGAAGTTTGATCTATCAAATTAATCGCTCGATTATAATAATTGATCGCTTCCTCAAAAGAACCTTCCTCTCCTAAACAATTTCCAATATTATAATAAGCTGTTGCTTTATTGTTTGATACATTTTCTGTCAGTTGTTGATAAATTGCAATACTTCGTTGATAAGCTTGGATCGCTTCCTTGAAGAATTTTTGTTGACGAAAGCAAGTACCTATATTGTTCCAAGAATCCGCAATGCGAGATAAATCTTGTTGTTGCTCATAAATGCTCAATGCTTGCCGATAATTTTTTAAGGCATTTTCGAATTGAACTAACTCGACTTGAATCAATCCAATATTATTATGAGTGGCTGCAGTAAAAGGATGGTTTGCTCCTAATGAGCTATTCAGAATATGTAAATTGTTATCATAATAAAGCATCGCCTTATTATAGTCGCCTAAATTTTTATATGAATTGGCTAAGTTGTTATAAACAGAAATTAAATTAGGACTATTCTTGTCAAATTTTGCTTGCTGAATCGCCAAAGCTTTTTCAAAGTAGCGAAGGGCTAAAGAATGATTATTGGACTTAGAATAACAGCTTCCAATACCCAAATAAGCGGTTGCAATATCAGGATGTTTCTCTTCATAATGCTGCAGTAAAATTTTAGAGCTACGCTTAAAATAATTAATGGCCGTTTCATAATCTCCCATCTGCTCATAACATTGTCCTAAGTTATTACAACTCTGGGCAACTTTAGGATGATCTTTTCCCAATTGGTCTTCTCGAATATTTATAGATTTTGTATAGTAGTCAATTGCTGTTTCGAATTGACCTGCAAACCTGTAAACGGTTCCTAAATTATTGTAACTAGAGGCAACATCTGGATCTTTCTCATCTAGGGCAGATAAGCGAATCGTTAATGCTTTTTCATAATAATCTCGAGCAGTATTTAAATCTCTTTGGTCAAAAGCACAGTTGCCTAGATTATTGTAACTATCAGCCACCTTGGGATGTTGCTCTCCGAAGATAGCTATTCGAATATTCAATGCATTTCCAAAGAAAAAAACTGCTTCTTGAAGATCCCTTTTCTTCCAATAGCATAATCCCATATCGTTATCTGCTTGCGCAACAGCAGTTTCTTGCCCATCTATTTCAAGTGCTTGTTGTTTCGCATTTTGATAGTAAGTGAGGGCAGTATCATATTCTCCTTGCTCTCTATGGGCATCTCCAAGAATAACTAATGCTTGTATTATTTTAACAGGTAAGATTAATTGTTGAGCGGTAGCTAGAGCTTGTTTCCCTAATTCAATCGCTGTCTCATAGTTCAAGGTATCTAATTGCTCTTGTGCTACCTTAAGCTGTTTGTTTGCTTGTAAAATATCCAGATTTTGTGCGTTGATGGAGGTCAATGCACAAAATATAATTAATAATAAAGACAAGGTATATCTTACTTGCAAGCTAAATTGAAGTTATATGTGATATGGATAGATACTAATAAAGTAAATTCTCAATGAATAGATTAGAAAATGATTAAATGAGTAAATTGGGCTGCAGTTCTTTGTTTAAGCAGACTTTTGAAACCATACAACTTGTAGAATAGAGAAGCGAGAACAGAGAATAGAGATAG
>CAYOBX010000135.1:0-12543 GCA_964402245.1 uncultured Saprospiraceae bacterium
TAACGTTTTTAGCCTAATTTTTAGCGAATACTTTTTTATAAGAAAACCCTTTATCGTATAATAAACTTGTTGTTTTTTAAAAAATATCACACAAATAGCATATATGTATTAAACTCGAAATGTCTTGAAAGCCCGACCGTGCAAGCATGTTTTTTCGATGTCGTTTTACAGTTTCTTTGCTAAGGCGTAATGTGGTAGCAATTTCTTCTAAGGATTTTTGTTCTTTAGATAAGGTTAGTACTTCTAATTCTCTTGGAGTAAATAGGTCGAGGTATTCTTTTTTTGTCCCATTGGAAATATAGCATTGTGTATAGTTTCTATAAGAATCTTTGTTGGTAATGCGCAGCCAATAGAAATTCCCTTTATAGATATTAGAAATATCTTCTATTTCAAAAAAAGAGAGCGTAGTATTTTTTTTCAACGCATTTTTAAAATTTCTTATTTTTATAAACCCTGTTTTTATTTGGTCATTCTTATCCTTAATTTTTATACCACAAATACTTAGTACATTATTTTCTACTACTAGATGTTCATTCCTTTCCATAAATTTAGCAATCCACGAACAAATTCTATATGGAGAAAAGATATGCTTTTGATGAAGCAGCTTCATAAAGTCTAATACATCCAAACCATAGAATTCTTCTGTAGGAAATCCAATTTTTTTCGGCAAATTGGAACTTGCATATACAGGCGTAAAACTAGTATGAGAAAAGAGACCAATAAATCGTTTATTATTGGTTAACAATTGTTCCATCTGTTTTATTTGTGTAATAAAAAGATGATCAATTTTTGCTTTCCTTGGTCTAGGGACTAAATAGGTCTCTTTAAATTTGGAATAAGATAGCTCTATCAGTCCGTCATGATCTATTTCATTTATCATGCAAATAAATATTTTGTGTAGTTATCTCCGTAGTTGGAAACAAAATAGTCTCGTCGAAATTGACGGACTTATTTAGGTCTAAGCACTTATTAAGAGTATGCCTAAATTTCTACTTCCTTATCAGTTCGTATAAATTTTAGGAATACTAAGTAACGACAAAACAATAACTCCATCATTTGGACGGCTGCTGAGCACAAAATAAACTCGACCAAATGACGGATTTATTATTTCGTCGTTACTAAAAGACTAATTTCGTAGAATCTGAAATACTTTGATGGATTTTAAAGATTTAGATAGTGTCTACTTTTAGTTGGATTCACCAATAAAAAGTATAAATATTTTTGTGTTGTAGTAAGTGGACTATCGAAATCATTGAACGTATCTGTTTATAAAAACAAACAGGTGTTTCTTGTTTATGGTAGGCTAATACTATTACTAAGGTAAGTAAAATACTATAAAAATGATACAGTCTAAAAATCAATAAATTCTTATATAGTATTTTGTTTGCGTAATATGCTAAAAGTCAATTTTCTATATATTTTTTAATAAATATTTTTTAAATAACGCTTTTAAAATAATGTGCAAAAGGCATGTAAAAACCCTATTTTAATGAAAATACAAATTAAAATTAAAATGAAAACATATGAGGTTAACGTCATCCTACGTCAAGTGTTTTAATTTTAATTTACAGTAAAACCATTGTATTTAATGACACCTCCAACGATCGTATAAAGAATTTTTGTTGACATAATTTCTTCTTCTTTACAGGTCAATAAATTATTAGATAAAATGGTGATATCCGCTAATTTTCCTTCTTCTAAAGATCCTTTTTGTGTCTCTTCAAATGCGGCATAGGCATTGGATAAAGTATATGCTTTAAGTCCTTCTTGTCTAGTCATTGCTTGTTCTGGAAAAAATGGTGTTGGGTTATCTAGTCGTTTTCTGGTTACACTAGCATAAAAACTTTCCAGAGGATCTACATCTTCGACAGGAGCATCTGTTCCATTGGTAACTATAGCATTAGCATCTAACAAGGAACGCCAAGGATAAGCACTTTCTTTGGCTCTTTTTTCGCCTAAGCGTTTTATTACATATGGAGAATCAGAGGTACAATGTATAGCTTGCATAGAAGCAATCACATCTAAAGTAGCAAAGCGTGGAATATCTGCTATATCTATATGCTGAGCATGTTCAATACGCCATCGAAAATCTGATTTATCTGAATATTTTTTAAAAATAGTTTCATAAATATCTAGTACTTCTCTGTTTGCTCTATCTCCAATGGCATGTACACAATATTGTAGATTGTGTTTAGCAGCTAGATCAGCTATTCGTTGGATGTCAGCTATAGGAGTGACATTCTGACCAAAGAAATCTGGCTTTTCTTCATAGTCTGCTAAGAGCCATGCGCCAAAAGAACCCAAGGCTCCATCCATATACCCTTTGATAGATCGACAAGTAAAAGTGGAATTTCCTGCATCTATCACAGGGAAATTGGCAAGATTTTCTGCAAGATTTTCTTCTTTACTACCAATCATTGCCCAAAGACGTACGTCTAGTTTTCCTTCCTCTGCGAGCTTTTTGTACCTAGCTAATTCTTTAAAAGTAGCCCCTGCATCTTGGAATGAAGTGATTCCTTTTTTTAGACATTCTTCTTCTACTAATTCTATCCCTTTATACCATTTTTCCAGCTTTTCTTCTTCCGTAAGGGTTGATAAATATTCATCGTAAGCATCCGAAATCGTACTCATTGCCGTTTCTTCAAATACGCCGATAGCTTCTCCACCTGTCCCTCGAACGATCTCTCCTCCAATAGGATTGGGTGTTTCTTTAGAAACTCCTGCTAACTCCATTGCCTTTTTATTAGCAAACACAGAATGACCGCTAGCATGGCCTAAAAGTACTGGATTGTTAGGAGTTACTTCGCTCAGTTTGTCATGATAAGGATAACCCAACACATTTCGATCTAGAGGGGTATCCCATTTCTCTTGATGCCAACCTCTGCCTGTTATCCATTCTCCTGGCTTTGCTGTTTTTGCTTTTTCTGCCACTTGTGCAACAATGTCGTTCCAATTTTTGGATCTTATGAAATTCAAATTCATTAAGCCATTTCCTATACTAGAAAAATGTCCATGCCCTTCAATAATACCAGGCATTACAAAATTTCCATTGAGATCTATCGTTTGGGTATTAGTACCTGCTAAAGATTGGATGTCTTGGTTGGACCCTATTTGTAATAAACGATCTCCTTTTATAGCAATAGCTTCTGCGGAAGGATTTTTATCATCCATTGTGGCAACTTGTCCATTGATTAGAATGAGATCAGCCGCTTCTTTTTGATCTATTTGTGGGTCTGTTTGACAGGCAATAAACACTAGAAGTAAAAGGGATAGTAGAGATAGTAGGTTACGCATAATTCTTTAGATTGATTGATACACGACAAATAGCAACGCTAAGTAACTCAATAATTTGATATTTTTACATAGAAGTTTGTTTAAAATGTATTTCAGATCTAAAATTCACTACCATTTTGCGGTGTATAAGACCATTCTAAAGACATCTTACCATTATCTATTTTTAAAAGCTAAGTTGGACTTTAGCTATCAGCTTCTAGTAGCATGTTGCTTATGTGGCTATTTATTTACAGTCGTTGTGAAATAAAGGAGTGTAAATAAATTATTTTGCTAGTAAAATTCATTTGCGTCTTATTAGACAGCTTCACAATAGCAGTCATTGAGTTTCTTTATTGTGTTAGCTTTCTTGACGCTAGCCTAATTTGCTATCGCTTAATTCTGATAATATTAACTTGACTAGTTACTGAGATTTTTTGGAATAAGATCTAATAATTAACAAAAATTCATTATGAATAGAAAATATACAGTTTGTTTTTTTGTATGTATTATTATTTGTTTATTAAGTATTTCAGTAGTTGCACAGACAACTATCAATAATGGAGCGTGTAATATAGGCGTTTTGATACCCGATAATAATTGTGTGGATGTTTCTATTAATGTAGTAGCTTCTGGTAATTCATTAGGGCAGGATGTATTCCTCTCAGAGACTAGATTAATCCTGACCCATGATTGGCGAGCAGATGTAGAAATGACGCTTACTACTCCTAATGATGAGGTTAGTCTATTATTAATAGATCGTAGAGGAGGAACAGGAGATAATTGGGGAATGCCAGATAATGGTAATTGTGCGCAGCCTATGATATTATCAGATGACGGTTGTGCCATGGAGGCTATTAATGCAGCCAATAAAAATTCTGATGCAGTGGGACGTTATATTCCAGAACAACCTTTTGCCGATTTATATCAATCTTCTGCTATTGATCCCAATGGAGTCTGGAATTTGAGAGTTTGCGATCAAAAATCAGTCAATGTAGGTACTTTAGATCATTTTGAATTGATCTTTGAACCTGTCGGTTGTATTGCACCATCTGCTATTACTTTTTCTAATATCACTGCTAATTCCGTTGATTTAGCATGGATAGATAATGGTGCTTGTGGTGGAAATGTGATTATCGAATATGGCCCAGCAGGCTTCACACCGGGTAATGGTCTTTTACCAGGAAGTGCTACTAGTCAGGTAGCGACCCTAAACTGTACCGAAAATCATGTTTTAACAGGATTGACAGAAGTTACCGACTATGATCTTTATATTAGACAATCTTGTGGTGCTACTTCTTATTTATACAATTCTTGTAAAATTTCCTTTTTAACAGACTGTGATGTTCCCCCAGCTACCTTGTCAGAAGATTTTAACAATCAAATTAATTGCGATGGAGATGGTAATTGTATTTCCTGTCCTACTTTAAATGGTGTCTGGCGAAATTCAATTGCAGATAGTATTGATTGGATTGTTAATAGTGGTCCGACTGTAACTTCAAGAACGGGACCCTCAGATGATATTAGTGGAGGCGGGCAGTATATTTATATAGAATCTTCGTTTGATTGTAAATTAAATAAAGAGGCTGTTTTAATATCTGATTGTATTAATGTCATAGCGAATGCTGGCTCTTGTCATCTATCCTTTTACTATCATTTATATGGAGTAGATATTAATCAACTAAAGCTAGAAGGCACTACAGATGGTGCAATATGGACTAATCTATGGCAACAAAATGGGGACCAAGGAGATGAATGGTATAAAGTGTATATTGATTTATCCTCTTTTAATAATCAAGTCATGCAGTTTCGATTCGTAGGCAATAGTACCGCAGACACAAAGCCCTTTGGAGATATAGGTTTAGATCAAATTGAATTTTATGGTCCTCAATTACAGCCTACAGATGTACGCTATGCCGATAAAGATAATGATGGATTTGGAGATCCAAATGATTCTTTATCGATTTGCTTCCTAGTCCAACCCACAGGATATGTAAATAATAATACAGATTGCGATGATAATAATGCAGCCATTAATCCTGGAGCATCAGAGCTTCCTTGTAATTTGATTGATGAAAACTGTAATGGCAATGCAGATGAACAATTAATTTTAAATCCAATTGCAATGGCCAATGAGGTGTGTAGTGGTGCTACTGCTACCCTACAAGCGCAGGCTGCAAATAGTGGAATGATTTATTGGTACAGTTCTGCTACGAGTGGAATTCCTATTGATTCTGGGCAATTATTTACGACCCCTATTTTGATGGACACTACTATATATTATGTCCAAGAAGTAAAAGATTCCCTAGGACAAAATTGTGAAAGTGATCTCGTACCAGTAAGTGTCTATGTAAATCCACAACCAGATATAAGCAATGCCTCTGGTCCTCAAAGTGTTTGCCAAGCAACAGATTTTGATCTAAAGGATTTGATTATTCAAGACGCTAATAACGCTACGGATACGATTCTTTTTTATTCGAGTGATACCTATTCTAGTAACTCCTTAATCAGTCCTAATGTATCTATTACTAGTAATATTATTTACTATATTCAAGCGGTATCTAGTACAGGTTGTACCGATGAATTGTCGGTAACATTTACAGTTGAAACTAGTCCTGTCGCAAACATTATTGCGCCAGATACCATGAATATTTGCTTCCAAAGTAGTCCAGAATTATTACTAGCTGATAACATTGGTGCAGGAGTAGCTCCATTTTCTTACGAATGGAATATTGGTACTCAAGATGCGGAAGCTATTGTGTTTTCTCGAGCTAAGGATTTTTTACAGACTTATGCTGTAACTGTTACCTCTGCAAATGGATGTAGTAGTAGCGATTCTATTGTCGTGCGTACCTTGCCAAGTATTAGTGCTGTTCAGGTAGTAAATATTCAAGAACCGGGATTTTGTCAAACAAATGGTTCTATAGATATTGCTCCACAAGATGGTTTAGCCCCGTACGGCTATGTATGGAATGGCCCTTCTTTTGGTATTACGAACAATTCTTCTGCTAGTGTATATAATATCCCTAGTTTACCCATGGGGGCTTATAATATTACGGTAACAGATGCCTTTGGATGTAATAGAGTATTGCCCCAGCAAATTGTTAATGGCCCAGATTTATCTATTGATAATGTAGTGGATGTAAGTTGTAATGGAGATCCCAACGGGGCGATTAATTTAACGGTTGGAGGCTTAATCAATCCAACATTTCAATGGACGGATGAGTCGACTAATACGATTTCTACCAGTGAAGATTTAATAAATGTTCCAGCGGGAATTTATAATGTCATAGTCGATTCTGACAATACCCAACCCTGTCCAGTAGATAGTATTGTAATAAAAGAACCAGCACCTTTAGAAATTTTAAATATTATTACTTCTGAGCCTAGCTGTACAGGGGTTGGAGATGGTACGATTGAATTGACTTTGACAGGTGGGACACCTGTTAACGGAGATTATAATTATACTTGGTCAGATGGATTGCCTAATACTAATAATCCAACTAATCTTTCTCCTGGGATATATGATGCAACGATAACGGATGCTCAAGGTTGTACAACGACTGCTGCAAGTATTATCAATGCTACTCCTGCTTTAGTAGCCTCCACAAGTGGTATAGATCCTACCTGTGTAAATGGAGACGACGGACAATTAACGGTAAATGTATCTGGAGGTAATACCCCATATACTTATCAATGGAATGATCCATTTCAACAAAATACCGCAACGGCTTTTGCTTTAAAAACAGCCATCTATGATGTGACCGTTACAGATGCAAATGACTGTGAACAAATTCTTAGAGATACTTTATTTCAGCCGCCAGGCTTATTTCCAAATGTACAGAATATAACGCACCCCTCTTGTGCAGGAGCAAATGATGGGGTCATAGATGTCTTTGTTAATGGAGGAACGGCTCCTTATGTTTATTTATGGAATACAGGAGCAACTAATGATAGAATTGTATCCATAGAAGAAGATTTTTATTCTGTATCTATTACGGATGCGAACAACTGTATGGCGGTTTTAGACTCTATTGAATTAGATGCTCCAGAAGTAATGGACATTGATTTTATCAATATTCAAACACCTATCTGTAAGGGCGTAAATGATGGTGCTTTTGACATTGTAGTGAATGGCGGGATAGCTCCTTATAGGTATTCGTGGAATATAGGGATAGGTACTAGGGATTTAAGAGATATACCAGAAGGTAATTATTTTGTAACCGTTACTGATGATAATAATTGTCGAGCAGTATCCGATACACTTCAAATAGTTGCTCCTCAAGGAATAACGATTAATGATTTTCTAGTAGTAGATTCTATTATCTGTAAGGATATGGATAATGGGGTTGTTTTTATGAATGTATTGTCTGATGCGCCAGGCGCAAATAACTATACTTTCACATGGCAAGATAGTAGTCTCATCACAGATAATTCTACAGGCTTTTGGTTAAGTAGTGAGTTTACTAGACTCACAGCGGGTACTTATGATCTAGAAATTAAAGACAATATAGGCTGTACCTTAGAAACATCTTTTATCCTACCAGAACCAGATCTTTTAGAAATTGATACCATTTTAATGGAAACGCCATCTTGTTATGGTTCAGAAGATGGGAGTATTGTTGCGAATGTTATTGGCGGCACAGAACCATATATTTATAGCTGGATTTTACCCAATAATAGTGTGCAAAGAACCACTCAAGGTTTCTTGCAAAATATTAGTGGAGGTAATTATACCTTACAAATAATTGATGCTAATGGATGTATCTCTAATAGTCTTTCTTTTCTTTTAGAAGAACCTTCTGAAATCAATATCACAGCGATATCTAATAACCCTGTTGGCTGTGCAGAACCAGAGAACGGAATCGTCGATATTGTTGCTAATGGAGGGCGAATGCCTTATAGTTATGAATGGAGTAGTGGATTGACTTCTCGTAGCATCAACAATTTAGATGCAGGTTTTTATACGGTTACATTGACAGATGCTACAGGTTGTGCTACAATAGAAACCTTTAATGTTGGTTTCGAAGAAAATGGTTTAGAAATAGAAATTGTTTCTATTACCGATATAAGTTGTACGGAGTCTAATGATGGGGCTATCACCATTGCCGTGAGTGGTGGCTTAGGTACTTACCAATATGTGTGGAGCAATGGCGTACAGGCAATAGCCAATGACACTATGGAATTGACTAATCTAAGTGCAGGAAATTATAGCGTGAGTGTAGTGGATGAAAATGAAGACTTTTTATGTAGAGGTGCGATAGAAGATATTGTTATTAGTTCGGGAGGTTCTCTTACTGTACGATTGGATAATTTAATGAATGAGTTAGAATGCTTTGGAGATGACAATGGTACCTATGCTATATCTGTTAGTGGCGGAACGGAGCCTTATACCTATCAATGGAGTAATGGTTCCAGCGTAGAAGATCAAGGCAATTTAGCTGCTGGAAATTATGCCTTAACCATAGAAGATGCTAATGGTTGTACTTGGGTAAGTGATAATTTCTTTCCACCAATTACGAGTCCAACAAATCCTTTAAGTATCAATGCGGTGACTGCTACTCAAGTACTATGTGCAGGAGAAAATAATGGATCTATTGCCCTATCTGTTAATGGAGGATTACAGCCTTATCAGTACAATTGGAATACAGGAGCAACTACCTCTACGATTCAAAACTTATCAGCAGGAGATTATATCGTTACTATATCAGATAGAAATGGCTGTAGTATTACGGTAGATACCAGTATTGCTTTAGCGAATGAAGCATTGGTTGTTAACTTAGTAACTAGCACTTCTGATTGTACCAATGATAACCTAGGAAGCATTCAAACGAATGTTACTTGTGGAATGCCGCCCTATCAATATAATTGGAGTACAGGAGCAACCACCTCTGATGTAGATAATTTAACTACAGGAGATTATGAAGTAACCGTTACCGATGCAAACAATAACCAAGTGATAGAATCAATAGAATTGAGAGGAGTTAGTCCATTACAATTAGAGGAAGTATTGATTGATTATAGAAACTGTGGTGGATATATTGATCTAGCTATATCAGGAGGTGTTGCAAATTCTTATATTTATTCTTGGCGAAATCAAATCGGTGAGCTGATTACTACCAGTGCTATAGCGACTGATTTGCCTGTAGGAAATTATTCAATAACTATTACCGATGCTAACAATTGTATCTTAGAAGCTGGGCCATTTGTTATTGATCCTGTAAGTGAAATCGAATCTGTTATTACGGATGTAGATTTTTCTAGTCCTTCTGCTCTAGGAACTGTACGAGTGGAAAGCATTACAGGTGGAATAGCACCCTACTCTTTTATCTGGTTAGATGAGGGTGGTGGTATTATTAGTAATGATTCTATTGTCAGAGGTGTTCCTGTAGGAAATTATACAGTACGGGTAATAGATGCGAATGGCTGTAGTTTAGAGGCAGGACAATTGGTAACGAGCATTAAGGATATTCAAGAAGTAGAATCTTTTGTTGTTTATCCAAATCCCGCAAAAGACTACACTTTAGTCGAAGCTGTTTTTACTGAAAAACTGAGTGTTTCTATAGAATTATTTGATGCGATGGGAAGAATGGTTAGTCGTCAAGATTTCAATGACCTAACTAACTTATCACATACAGTAGATTTTTCAAACTTGCCTACAGGTATTTTTTATATAAAATTAAGTGTGGAAGATTATCCACCAGTTGGACAGAAGGTTATTCATTTGAGATAGTAGTTGTGTAAACAGCACAATACCTTTAATTTTCTTCGTTTTATAAAATAAGTAATTGCCCAATTGAAATTATCACTCATAATATTTCAATTGGGCTTTTTTTGTGTAGGGTTGCTAATATTTTAAGAAAAAAATAATTGATTTATTCCTATTTATTATACTGGATAGGCAGTAAAAAATTGGCTTACTTTGCATTCTTATTTAATTTAATATTATCTCTATTAAGAAGGATTTATTTTAAAACATTGAAAACATATATACGTTATCAATGTCTAGATATATGTTTCATTATCGGAGTTGTTTGTCCAAAACATTAATCCATTTTCGAAAAACATTACTAAA
Organism: uncultured Saprospiraceae bacterium; assembly: GCA_964402245.1. Lineage (GTDB taxonomy): Bacteria > Bacteroidota > Bacteroidia > Chitinophagales > Saprospiraceae > JAFMDF01. The sequence continues at coordinate 10,346 of CAYOBX010000135.1, forward strand.
AAATACACCATAAATGAAAAAGATTTTAATTAACGATGGAATTCATCCTGATGGTCAAAGCATGCTAGAAGAAGCAGGCTATGAAGTCAATACTAACAAAATTGCGCAAGAAGATTTGCCCAATCAATTGCCAAATTATGATGCAATCTGTGTAAGAAGTGCAACCAAAGTAAGGACTGATTTAATCAACCAATGCCCTAATTTAAAAATCATTGCTAGAGGTGGAGTAGGTTTGGATAACATTGATGTAGATCATGCAAAGTCAAAAGGAATTGAAGTAATCAATACACCTGCTGCCTCTTCAAAGTCAGTTGCTGAATTGGTCTTTTCACACTTATTTTCTTTGGCTAGATCACTGCACTTATCTAACAGAGATATGCCTTCTAAAGGAGATTCTGAATTTAAGAAATTAAAGAAAGCTTACTCTAAAGGTTTAGAATTACGAGGAAAGACAATTGGTATTATCGGATTTGGTCGTATCGGTCAAGAGACTGCTAAGATTGCTTTAGGCTTGGGTATGCATGTATTACCTGTAGATCTATATATCAAGGAAGCAACGATTACATTGGATATTCCACAAGCAGATTTTGATGTAGAGGTTAATTTGCCAACAATAGAGATGGAAGACATGTTAGCAGAGGCAGACTTTATCAGTTTACATGTTCCTTTTTTAGGCAAGCCAGTTTTAGGGAAAGAAGAATTTGCTGCTATGAAGGAAGGGGTAATTGTATTGAATGCAGCTAGAGGAGGTACAATCGACGAAGATGCTTTATTGGCAGCTTTAGAGAGTGGGAAGGTAAGTGCAGCTGGTTTAGATGTATTTGAAAATGAGCCAACTCCTCGAAAAGCATTGTTAAATCATCCAAGAGTTTCTGTTTCTCCACATATTGGTGCGTCTACCATGGCGGCGCAAAGAAATATTGGTCTGGAATTGGCAGAGAAGATTATTGCGCAGTTTGGCAAAAGTTAAATTGTTTTAGAACAGAGAGCAGAGAAGTGAGAGTAGAGACAGATTTCGTTTTCATTCAACAGAATTTTATTGGATAAAAACGAAATACATCTCTACTATCTATTCTCGCTTCTCTGATCTATTATATTTATTGAACCATTCGAGCCACCAATAAAAATCCACCCAACATCAGCGCACCAATAGCGCCCCATAGCATCCAATTAGTTCCTTCCTCTGCATGCGTTTCATAGCTACCAGTTGTAGCCGCAGACTTATCAGCAAGAGCTTGTCCAGACAAAGCCTTCACAATAACATCCGTATTATACTTTAACATGTCAATATAAGATGGCGCTGGACTGTCCTTATCCCCAATAGAATCGGCATATAATTGTCCCCCTACCACTATTTGATTATCCTTTGCTAACTGATTTAATAATTTAGGGTTGATCGTACTTTCAATAAACACGGCAGGTACTTTACTAGTCTGAATAACTTTGTTCAATCGCATAATATCAGAAGTTTGTACTTCCGCATCGGTAGAAGTACCTAAGATAGCTTCTAATTGAATACCATATCGTCTTCCATAATATTGAAAAGCATCATGAGAGGTAATTAAAATTCTTTGGGATGCTGGTATCGTTTCAATTTGATCTTTGATGTATTGATCTAAATCTTCTAGTTGTTTTTTATATACCCCATAATTGAATTCAAAAGTTTCTTTATGTTCAGGAGCTAATTCGACTAATGCATCTTTAACATTTTTGATATAGACTAATCCCAGGCTAGCATCCATCCATGCATGAGGGTCCGCGGAATTCTTATAAGCAGCACTTTCTATTGGCTTGATCCCCTCGGTTACTCTTACTGTTTTTGCTTTAGTTCCAGAATTAGCAATTAAATCATCCAACCAGCCTTCAAAGGTTAATCCATTTTTTAAAACTAAGTCTGCTTTATTGGCGAGTTGCGCATCTTTTGGAGTTGGTTCGTATAAATGCGGATCTCCACCGATAGGAACTATTGTTTCGATAATTACTTCTCCACCCGCAATATTTTCTGCCATATCGCCCAACATGGAAGCAGTGGCTACCACTAGTTTCTTGTCTTGCGCCCAAGAGCTATTTAAAAGTAGAAAACAACTAAGTAGTACGAGTATTTTTTTCATGAATTATTTTTTAATAAAAGTAAGATTCTCTAGTAACACGGAATTCATTCCGTACGACCGTAACACGGAATTCATTCCGTACGACCG
>CAYOBX010000136.1:0-4228 GCA_964402245.1 uncultured Saprospiraceae bacterium
TAACAATTCATCGAATATATTCTAATTTTCTATAAATTATACGCACTTTAGCGTTTAGTAAGTCGAAACACTTGACTATTGGCTCATATTCAAAATAACCCCAATACATTATTACACTTTTCTTCAATAAAAAACTCCTTTCCGAAATAAACCAATAGTTCTAAAAAAATATCTAATTCTATCACCTTAGGAATGAGCAATAACTATTATTTCATTCCCCAAATTCATAATTATATGAAACGACAGCCCGCTATCTTTTTGCTGTTATTATTCAGCATTATTCATTTGCAAGCGCAGATGAACAAGATAGATTTTGTAGAGTATGACCTTGCCAATGGCATGCATGTTATTCTCCATCAAGATAATTCCACACCGATTGTTGCAGTATCCATCATGTATCATGTTGGATCTAAAAATGAACAACCAGACCGTACTGGTTTTGCACACTTTTTTGAGCATTTGTTATTTGAAGGTTCTGCCAATATTAAAAGAGGTGAATTTGATAAATATATCAATGGTTCTGGTGGCACCAATAATGCTAATACGAGTTTTGATCGTACTTACTATTATGAGATTTTACCATCTAATCAATTAGCATTAGGACTTTGGTTAGAATCCGAAAGGTTACTACATGCGAATGTAGATACCAAAGGAATCGAAACTCAGAGAGAAGTGGTAAAAGAAGAAAGAAGGCAACGTATTGACAATCAACCTTATGGTTCTTTTATGCAAGAATCTTTTAAGAGGGCCTATACGCAACATCCTTACCAATGGCCTATCATTGGTTATATGGAGCATTTGAATGCGGCTGAAGAAAAAGATTACGTCGATTTTTATAAGACCTATTACGTACCCAATAATGCGGTATTATCTATTGCAGGAGACCTAAATATAGAAGAGGCCAAAAAGCTAGTGGATAAGTATTTTGGTACGATACCAAAAGGGACAAGCCCAATCTATCGACCAGAGGTAGTTGAACCTGCTTTGGCTGCCGAAGTAAGAGATACCATTTATGATAATATCCAATTGCCTGCGGTTATTCAGACCTATCGAATTCCTGCACAAGGGACAGATGATTATTATGCAGTAGACATGTTGACTAAAATATTAGCGCAAGGTCAAAGTTCTAGATTAAATAAAGCTTTAGTGGATGAACAACAGAAAGCGGTACAAGTAGGTAATTTCCCTTTTGGATTGGAAGATCCAGGAGTCGCTTTAGCATTAGGGGTTGTGAATATGGGGGTAGACCCTAAAGACATGGAAGAATCTATGGATGCTGAAATTTCTAAAGTCCGAGATGAATTGATTACTAAAAAAGAATTTGAAAAACTTAAAAATCAAATAGAAAATGATTTTGTTAGTACCAATTCTAGAGTAGTAGGTATCGCTGAAAGTTTGGCGAATTACCACATGTATTTTGGAGATGCTAATTTAATTAATACAGAAATTGATAGATACTTAGCCGTAACTAGAGCAGATATTCAAAGAGTAGCACAGAAATACTTTGTACCTACGAATCGAGTTGTTCTTTACTATTTACCTAAGGGGAGTCAACCTTAGGAATGATGAAAAATAAATTTACCATTTCTAGTGCCTCTTTTGCCTTTATTTTCTTTTTTAAAAACAGTCATTATATCAACATAAGTAGGAGTACAAAAATAAACGCAGAGAATGCGGAGATGCAAAATTTTGATTATCAACTAATTATATATAATTAGTTGTTAGCTTGTTTTTGTCAGACTACTTAACTCCTGTTTTTAAAACGAAAACTAAAACCAAAATAGACTACTATAAATTGGTCAATCTATTTCTACATCATTTCTTAGATTTGGTTTATTTGGTGATAATCTTCTCCTACATCTTGAAGAAGCATAAGCCAAATAAATGATTAACTACTCCATTGAAAACTTAAATTTAAAAATAGCATGAAAAAAATATTTTTCTTTTTATCTCTTAGTATACTACTATCGCAATGTGCACCTAAGATCGCCGAATCAACAAAAGATACGGCGAAAGACATAGCGACAACAGCTGTCGAAGTTGTAGAGGAGGTAATGACGAATAAAGAAACCTTCCGTCATACAGCACCTGAACCTAGCGCAGCGCCTGTCATTAAAGTAAAGGATGCTGTAAATTTCACTTTAGAGAATGGTTTAAAAGTAATCGTATCTGAAAATACTAAATTACCTGTTGTTTCTTTTCAATTGTTTATGGACGTACCGCCATTAATGGAAGGAGAAAAAGCTGGAGCAGCAAATATTGCAGGGAATTTATTAAGTAAAGGCACTACTACTAAATCCAAGTCTGAAATTGATGAAGCCGTAGATTTTCTTGGCGCTAGAATGTTCTCTAGTTCTAGTGGTTTTTATGCTTCTTCTCTGAAAAAACATACCGAGACCTTAATGGGAATTACATCCGATATTTTGCTCAACCCTTCTTTTCCAAGAGAAGAATTTGATAAAATAAAAAAGCAAACCCTATCAGGTTTAGCTGTATCCAAAGACGATCCTAGTTCTATTGCAAGCAATGTATCTAGTGTTTTAAATTACGGAAAAGATCATCCTTATGGTGAAATTGTCACAGAAGAAACGGTCAATAACATTACCTTACAGAGCACCAAAGAGTATTATAAGAATTACATGAAACCTAACATTGGTTATTTGACTATTGTTGGGGATATAACACCAGCCGATGCAAAAAAACTAGCGGAAAAATATTTTGGCTCATGGGGTAAAGGGACCATTAAGAAACAAGATTTGACAAAGCCTACTGCACCAGAAAAAACCCAAATAGATTTCGTCAGTAAGTCTGGAGCAGTACAATCTGTAATCAATGTAACCTATCCTATAGATTTACAACCTGGTACAGATGATGTCATCAAGTCTAGTGTATTAAATACACTTTTAGGTGCTTATTTTGGTAGTCGATTAAATCAAAATTTAAGGGAAGACAAAGCATATACTTATGGCGCTGGATCAAGGCTTTCTTATGACCAACATGTAGGTTTTTTTAAAGCTTCTGCTTCTGTCAGAAATGAAGTAACTCAAGGGGCTATTACAGAGTTCTTAAATGAATTGAACCGCCTTCGTACAGAAAAAGTGGAAGAAAAAGAATTGACCTCTGTAAAAAATTACCTTACAGGAACCTTTGCTCAATCTTTAGAAGACGGTCAAACATTGGCGCGATTTGCTAGAAACATTGCTAGATATAATTTGCCAAAAGATTATTACACCACCTACTTGACGAAGCTAAATGCGGTATCAGCAGACGATATTATGGCTATGGCACAAAAATATTTAAAGCCAGAGAATGCACATATCTTAATTGTCGGTAATAAAGGCGATGTGGCAGAGACTTTAAGTGAATTTGGAGAGATCAATTATTACGATACCTATGGTAATCCACTGATTATAGAGGAAAGTGCTGCTGATGCAAATATAACAGCTGATATGGTTATTGATAAATACTTAACTGCCATTGGTGGAAAAGATAAATTAATGGCGGTTAAAGATCTTAGCATGAAAATGGGCGCAGAGATGATGGGACAACCATTAGAAATGACACTTGTACAGAAAGCACCTAATAAAGTAATGTCTAAGTTAACCTCTCAAGGTATGACGATCCAAGAAAGTGTTTTCGATGGCACGAAAGGTAAGCAAGGTCAAATGGGCCAATCTGCCGCGATGTCTCCTGATGATATTGCTAGAACGAAAAAACAGGCAACTCTATTTCCAGAAATGAAATTGGAAGAAATGGGTAATACCATAAAATTAGTTGGCACAGAGCAAGTAGATGGTAAAAACGCTTATGTTATAGAAATAACCGATGCAGAAGGGGAAAAAACGACTAATTTTTTCGATGCCGAAAGTTTCTTAAAAATTAGAGAGATCAATGTGATGGAAGCTGGAGAACAGACGCTAACAATTATCAATGATCTATTAGATTATCAAGAAGTAGATGGTATTTTATTCCCACATACGCGTACCACTAGTGGGGCTATGCCGACTCCGCTTACGATGAAAATTACAGAGATTAAAGTGAATTCAGGCGTGGAGGATAGTGCATTTAGTGTAGAATAACTAATTTATGAACACGGAGACACGGAGCGCACAGAGTTAAATTTATGCTCTGTGGCCTCTGTGACTCTGTGTTCATTCATTTAAACATGATTATTGAACACGGAGACACGGAGCGCACAGAGTTAAATTTATGCTCTGTGGCCTCTGTG
>CAYOBX010000136.1:4328-12483 GCA_964402245.1 uncultured Saprospiraceae bacterium
ACAGAGTTAAATTTATGCTCTGTGGCCTCTGTGACTCTGTGTTCATTCATTTAAATTTCGTCAGAAATTCCCACCATTATATATAATTTCTCTCTCTCCTACTCCACATTCAAAAGTTAAATTTCTCTTAAATAGCAATACCCCATAGGGTTATCCCTCCTTTTCTGTAGTCTTACCTGCAAAAGTGTTCCTTTTATCAATTCTAATAACTACCTGTTGGTTGTAGATGATGAAATGAATCCTTAATTCACAAACTAAATTTTTTAGCTATGAAAGATCAAATCATGTTAAAATCATTCCTATCCGTAGTACTATTAGTTATCGGCATAGCTACGGTTAATGCGGCTTCGTATCCGCCTTCTGAAAATTGGGACTTTTTAGGGACTAAAAACATTGGTCATCATTATGATAAAGATGTTATTTATGTTCGTTCTTCAAGAGCTTTATATTCTTCTATTGAGGTTCGCACAAATCGACCGAATGTTAATTTGCACAAATGTGTTATTTACTTCAAAGATGGTGGTAAGCAACGAGTCGATTTAAAGAGAGACCGTCGGGGAGGGGAAGCTCATTTCATTGATTTATATGGAGGAGCCAGAGCTATTAATAAAATAGAAATCCTTGGCAGTAGAGACTATGGTAAAATTTTCCGAGTATTCGATAAAGGAACGGTAGAATTTTGGGGGAAGCTCGCAAGAAACCAATCGTCTTACTACAACAATCGATATGACGATTACAGTAATTATGGCTACCGTAATGACAACTACTATACTAGTAATCGAGATAGGCAACGAGCACAAGAGCGTGCACAAAGAGATCGGGAACGAGCACGACGAGACAGAGATCGAGCACGACGAGACAGAGATCGAGGTAGAAGAGGTGGTGGAGTTTGTCCTCCAAGAGGTGGTTGGTAATCTGGAAAAGCTCAAATAGAAGATAGGAATCATCCCGAATTTTGGTATCATCCAAAGTTCGGGATTTCTATTTTACTCCACTTCCCAATATCAACAAGTCCATTGCCAAGAAAGTCTAATTTTCGTTAATTCATTTACGAAGGGTCAAGCTCTATTATTTTTCAAACAACTTCTATAGGAAAATAATTATCCAAATCACGACAAACCCTACAGCAAAAAAGTTTTTTTTTTATGAAACTTTATACATTGCAATTCTTTTCAAATCCCCTACCTTAAAAGCGGGTTAACATTATAAAAACTTACAACAACAAGTAAGTTTCCTAACGTATGAACATCCTATTCGTTTTAACGTATTGATTATACCTAACGGGATAAAAGAGTGATTTTAAATTGATTGTAAAATTCCTTGATTATATAAATGTCAATGTCATGTGAACAATCTTTTACACCGCCTAGAGTATATGCAAAGGAGTAAGGAATGACGAAAAAATAAATGTAGGTTTTTGACTGATTTTTTTTCATTCATTCACTCATTATTATTACCTACTTGATTTAAAAATCTTATAACCTTGTGCATAAAATAAGAGTAAAGTAATTAACATGCTAATACTATTTTTATGCCCAAAAATAATTTAATCTAATAGAAATGAATCAATTTGATATCATTATTATAGGAACAGGTGCCGGGGGAGGAACCCTGGCTCGGCAACTAGCCCCTAGTGGAAAAAAAATACTCATTTTAGAGAGAGGTGACTATATTCCAAGAGAAAAAGAAAATTGGAGCACCGAAGAAGTTTTTATCAAAGGCCGCTATAAGGCTAAAGAATCTTGGCTGGATAAGAATAATAAAATTTTCCATCCGGGTATCCATTATTGTGTGGGGGGCAATACTAAAGTGTATGGAGCTGCACTACTTAGAATGAGAGAGCTAGACTTTGAGGAGTTGGCACATCATGGAGGAACATCCCCTGCTTGGCCAATAAGTTATGCTGATTTGGCACCATACTATACAAAGGCAGAGCAGTTATACTATGTCCACGGAGAAAGAGGCTCAGACCCTTCTGAGCCGCCAGAAAGCATGCCATATCCCCTCCCTCCTTTGGCACATGAGCCACGCATACAGCAGTTGAATGATGATATGAAGGAACTTGGTTTAAAACCTTTTCCTTTACCTGTGGGCGTACAAACAGGAAATGGCATGGGAAATGCACCTGTTGTATTAGATCGCTTTGATGGTTTCCCTGATCCTTCCGAAGCTAAGTCAGATGCTCATACAATTGGGATTAAGGAAGCACTTAAATATGAGAATGTAACTTTGGTTACAGGTGCATATGTTGAGCGTTTAGAAACAGACGAACAAGATAAAGTTATTCGAGAAGTCATCGTTCAAAGAGATGGAGAGGAGATTAGATACAAAGGAGATATAGTCGCAGTATGCTGTGGAGCAATTAATTCTGCTGCACTCTTATTGCGCTCTGCAAACAATAAAAATTCTCCAAATGGATTAGCTAATAGTTCCGATGTAGTAGGCCGTCACTATATGGCGCATAACAACTCTGCTATGTTGGCTATCTCTATAAAGCCTAATCCCACTAAATTTGGCAAGACGCTTGCTCTGAATGATTTTTACTTTGGTGATGAGAAATTTAAGTATCCGATGGGGCATATTCAAATGTTGGGAAAATCAGACCCTGTGATGTATAAAGAAGATGCTCCTTCTTTTGCTCCTGGATTAACGCTGGAATATCTAGCTAATCATTCTTTGGATTTTTGGATGACATCGGAGGATTTGCCAGATCCAAACAATCGAATTAGTCTTGAGAAAGATAAAAAGATAAAAATAAGCTACGTAGAAAACAATCTGGAAGGTCATAAACGTTTGCAGAAAAAACTAAAATGGATACTGGAGCACGCTGGTTGTGAAAAACATTTATTACCGAACAATATTTATCTCGGCAAAAAAATTCCCTTAGCAGGAACTGCACACCAATGCGGCACTATTCGGTTTGGAAATGATCCTAAAACATCTGCTTTGGATACTTGGTGCAAAGCGCATGATTTAGAAAATTTGTATGTAATAGACGGTAGTTTTTTTCCATCGAGTTCCGCAGTGAATCCTGCTTTAACCATTATGGCTATGGCTATTCGTGTAGGAGAACATTTGCAGCAAGAAGTACTATAGCACTCTTAAATTCAAATAGACTCAACATACTATGTTATTAAACAAAACAAATGGTAGTAAGGTGCCAATTTATTTACTGCTCTTTATAGGTGTAATATGCTTAAATGGGTTGGCAAATCAGGCATTTGCACAAACAGCACAAAGTATTAGCAAAGTTAGCATTACCGTTTCTGATTTGGACAAAACAGTTCCTTTTTATACAAAGGTTTTATCCTTCAAAGAAATAAATAGATTTCAACTAAAGGATAAGGCAGCTAGTCGCTTATTTGGGCTAAAAAGGAAAAATTTACCTGTTGAAATAGTACAATTACAACTTGGAAATGAGCTAATTGAATTAGTTGAATTTAATAAAAAAGGAAGGACCATTCCCTCTGATTCTAAAAGTAATGATTTATGGTTTCAACATATCGCCATTGTCGTAAGCGATATGGAAAAAGCCTACCAAGTATTGAAAGCGCATGAGGTGGAACATGTTTCTACCGCTCCACAGACTCTACCTGATTATATTCCAGCAGCAGCAGGAATTAGTGCCTTTTATTTTGAGGACCCAGATGGTCATAATTTGGAATTGATTTATTTTCCAGAAGGCAAAGGGAATCCTAAATGGCAGCAACCTACAGAAAAAATTTTTCTGGGTATCGACCATTCCGCTATTGGCATTGACCGAACTTCGAATAGCTTAAATTTTTATGAAAAATTGATAGGACTGAAAGTAGCTGGTAACAGCGAAAATTACGGTACAGAACAAGAGCATTTAAATCAAGTTTTTGGAGCAAGGTTATTGATAACTGGACTAGTTGCTCAAAACGGATTTGGGTTGGAATTTTTAGATTACATCGCACCACAAGGAGGTAGAATTTATCCAGATGACAGCCAAGTTAATGACATTTGGCATTGGCATACTTCCATCAAAATTGAGAATATCGAACGATACTACCATGCTATTTTGAACAGTAATTACCAAGTGATTTCTAAAGGAATCATATCATTAAATAATAAAGATTTGAATGTACAGAAGGCTTTTATTGCAAGAGGCCCTGATGGACACGCCCTTCTTTTTTATGAATAAAAATTAAAACAAATGACCTCCAACACTATTAGTTGGATTGCCCGAATTATCGTAGCAATCATATTATTACAAACTGTATTTTTCAAATTTACTGGTGCAGAAGAATCAATATATATTTTTGAGACTGTCGGCATGGAACCATTAGGGCGTATTGGAAGTGGAATAGGAGAATTAATTGCTGCTATTTTATTGTTAATACCTAAGACAAGAGTAATAGGGGCAATTATGTCCTTGGGTACGATTTCAGGAGCAATATTTTTTCATCTTACAAAATTAGGAATTGAGATAAAAGGGGATGGTGGCTTACTATTTTATTTAGCAATAGCAGTATTCGTATTATCTCTTATTTTAATCATCCTCCATAAAAAGGAAATTCCTGTTATAGGAAAAAAATTATAATAATGTATCAAAAACCAAATCATCGTTTATTAAACCAAACTTGCATCGTTACGGGTGCTAGTTCTGGGATTGGAAAAGAAGTTGCTAAAGCAATGGGTAGAGACTGCGCAAATGTAGTGGTTAATTATATCACACAGCCGGAAGTAGCTGAAGAAATTGCTCATGAAATTACTACAAGTAGTTCTGGAGGAACAGCCATAGCCATCAAAGCAGATGTCAGTAATGAAGAACAGGTGCAAGCCATGTTCAAAAAAACAATTAGTCATTTTGGTACGGTTGACATACTGGTAGCGAATGCTGGATTACAACAAGATGCCGCATTTCATGAAATGACTTTAAAGCAATGGCAAAAAGTAATTGACGTCAATTTGACGGGACAATTCTTATGTGCTAGAGAAGCTATTAGAGAATTTCTTCGGCGTGGTATGCGATCAGAAGTTTCTGCTGCATTGGGCAAAATCATTCACATGAGTTCTGTTCACGAAGTCATTCCTTGGGCAGGGCATGCCAATTATGCTGCCTCTAAAGGAGCTATTGTCATGTTGATGCAATCCTTAGCACAAGAGTACGCACCAAGAAAAGTAAGAGTGAACAGCATTGCACCTGGAGCGATCAAGACACCTATCAATCGAGATGCTTGGGAAACAAAAGAATCCCTAGATAAACTATACGAACTGATACCTTATAAACGGATTGGACTACCATCTGATATTGGTGCCGCAGCAGTTTGGTTGGCTACAGATGAATCTGATTATATCAATGGTACTACCTTATTTGTTGATGGTGCTATGACTTGCTATCCTGGTTTTACTACAAATGGATAACATCCATTTTAACCTTATTAATTTAAATATAATGTCTAAAATAAATAAATCAACTAAAGAACATAAGCGACTAGAAGAAGCTTATTCGAATAAGAAAAAATGGTTGAAATGGGGTCCTTATCTTAGTGAAAGACAATGGGGAACTGTACGAGAAGATTATAGCGAACATGGCGAAGCCTGGGATTATTTTCCGCATGACCATGCCCGTAGTAGGGTCTATCGTTGGGGAGAAGACGGCTTGGCTGGTATAAGTGATGAATTCTGCAATTTATGTTTTGCTGTTGGCCTTTGGAATGAAAAAGATCCTATTATTAAAGAACGAATGTTTGGATTAACAGGGCCAGAAGGAAATCACGGAGAAGATGTAAAAGAGTTGTATTATTATTTGGATAGTACGCCGACTCATTCTTACATGAAGCATCTGTATAAATATCCGCAGGCAGAATTTCCTTATCAAAGCTTAGTAGAGACTAATAAGCATCGCTCCAAGCACGAAACAGAATTTGAATTATTGGATACTGGTGTTTTTGAAGACAAAGCCTATTTTGATGTTTTTACAGAATATGCAAAAGCAGAAGAGGAGGATATTTTAATAAAAATAACTATACATAACCGTGGAAAGAAAGCCGCCAATTTACAAGTGTTACCAACGCTTTGGTTGCGTAATTTATGGAGTTATCAATTGATTTCAGAAAAACCTTCCATGAAGTATATCGCTGATAAAGATACAGCGAATCGTATTGATATAAAGCATGAAAAACTAGGGGAATTTAGTCTTTATTTTCAAGATGCAGAACGTGTTTTATTTACGGAAAACGAAACCAATACTGAAAAAGTTTTCGGTCAAAAGAACGCTACTCCATTCACGAAAGATGCGATTAATAATGCAGTTGTTCAACAAGACTTTTCTCTCTTAGAAGATAAAACAGAAGGAACTAAATGTAGTCCTTTATATCGCTTGAAAATAGCAGGGAATAACTCGGTAGAGTTGCGCCTACGCCTGACCAAAGGCAGTCCACTTAAAAACCCATTAGGAAAAGAGTTTACTGCTATTTTTAAGGAAAAGGTGAAAGAAGCCGATGAGTTTTATAAGACTATCATTCCAGCAAAATCTAGTGTAGATGAGAAAAACATCCAAAGACAAGCTTTTGCAGGAATGCTTTGGTCGAAGCAGTATTTTAATATCGATATGCCTCGATGGTTGAATGGCGATCCAGGGCAACCGAGTCCACCTGAAAACAGAAAAAATGGACGAAATCGGGATTGGTTAAGCCTTAATAATGAGGATATTATATCTATGCCAGACAAATGGGAATACCCTTGGTATGCCGCTTGGGATTCGGCTTTCCATTGTGTGCCTTTAGCTATGGTGGACACCGAATTTGCAAAGAATCAATTGATTCTTTTCCTAAGAGAATGGTACATGCGGCCTAATGGACAAATTCCTGCCTATGAATGGGCTTTTAGTGATGTGAACCCGCCTGTTCATGCTTGGTCTTGCATGCAAGTATACCGAATAGAAAAAAATAAAACGGGAAAAGGAGACTTGCATTTTCTAAAAAGAGTATTTCAAAAATTATTAATCAATTTTACTTGGTGGGTTAACCGTAAAGACCATAATGATAATAACATTTTTGAAGGAGGATTTTTAGGACTGGATAATATCGGTGTATTTGACCGCAGTGCAGCCATACCTGGTGGTGGACATTTGGAACAAGCGGATGGGACCAGTTGGATGGCGATGTACAGTCTGAATATGCTAGATATGGCATTAGAGATTGCTCTGGAAGATCCTTCATTTGAAGATGTAGCCACTAAGTTTTTTGAACACTTTGTTTATATCTCTGAGTCACTCAATAAAATAGGGGAAGATTGGACCAGTGCTTGGGATGAACAAGATGGTTTTTTCTACGACGTATTAGCCTTACCGAATAATCAATATATACCTTTAAAGGTTCGGTCTTTAGTCGGATTAACCACCCTTTTTGCAGTATTAGTGATAGATCAAGAGAAGCTAAAAAAATTGCCTGATTTTTATATGAGGTTAAAGTGGTTCAGAAAATATAGACAAGAAAATAATTCGTATTTAATCATTGAAGAATTCGAAAATAGCAAAGATATATTATTGTCTTTAACGTCAAAGAATAAACTTGAAAAACTGTTAAGTGCCTTATTAGATACCAAAGAATTCCTATCACCTGGGGGAATTCGGTCTGTATCTAAAATACATGAAAACCCTTATACGGTTTTTATAGAAGGAGAAAAATTTGACTTGAAATACGAACCCGCTGAATCCACTACAGGTTTATTTGGAGGTAATTCTAATTGGAGAGGTCCAGTATGGTTGCCGATGAATTACCTATTAATTCAATCATTGAAAGAGTATCATAAGTTCTACAAAGATGATTTAAAAGTTGATTATCCAACGCATAGTGAACAAGCACACAATTTGGAAGAAGTAGCAAAGCATCTTTCAGCTAACTTGGTTTCTCTTTTTAAGCAAGACGAAAACGGTAGCCGACCTGTACATGGGGATGCCTCTATTTATACAGACGATCCTCATTTCAAAGATTTAATATTGTTTTATGAATACTTTCATGGGGATAATGGAAGAGGAGTTGGTGCTACTCATCAGACTGGATGGACTGGGGTGGTAGCAGAATTAATCAACGCCATCAGTTAATAAAATCTTTAAGGGTTTTCTTATAAAAAAAATATTGCCTAAAAAATCAAGTTACAAACTTGAAAAATATCCATTTGAAGTTAC
>CAYOBX010000137.1:0-12405 GCA_964402245.1 uncultured Saprospiraceae bacterium
ATTTTGTTTCTGAATAAAAAATCTTCTGTAGCTCAAGTTTCCAACAGGAGGATTAAATTCTGTACAGTAATTTGTAATTTATAGCGTAAAACACTACTTTGATTCTGTATTAATCTATACAATTTTATAGGACAGGACCAAATAAAGAATTGAACCTAGAAGTTGTTTAAAAATAAATGGATGTATTACCAGGAGTTCTTTGTGCGATCTGATGGCTTTCCGCCATCTGACCGCTTGATCCAAGAATAATATACTGTCCGAACTTAGTATTAAGGAGTTTCGTCCTAAGAACCAAGCACTCACAACTAATTGCAGAATACATTTTTAAACAATTTTATAAATTAAGAAGAAAATACACCTAACCAAAAAATAAGAAATAATGCAGGATACTATAACCAAATCTGTAAAAACAGATCAATTTGAAGCACCAGATTATTACCAATTAGACGAATTATTGAGTGAAGAAAACCTATTAGTTCGCTCAGCAGTGAGAGATTGGGTAAAAAAAGAAGTAAGCCCTATTATAGAGGCATATGCAGAAGAAGGGAAATGTCCGCTTCATTTGTTCAAGCAAATGGGAGAGTTAGGCGCATTAGGACCCAGTTTACCAGAAAAATATGGTTGTGGTGGCATGGATGAAATTGCCTATGGTTTAATCATGCAAGAATTAGAAAGAGGAGATAGTGGCATCCGATCTATGGCCTCTGTACAAGGGTCTTTAGTGATGTATCCAATCTATAGATTTGGTTCAGAAGAACAAAAACAAAAATATTTACCTGCACTAGCCAAAGCGGATATGATCGGTTGTTTTGGATTAACAGAACCAGATCATGGCTCCGATCCAAGTAGTATGGTAACGAATATAAAAGACGATGGAGATGCCTATATACTGAATGGAGCAAAAATGTGGATCACCAATTCCCCTATAGCGGATATAGCAGTAGTATGGGCCAAAGATGAAGAAGGCATTATAAGAGGATTGATCGTAGAAAAAGGAATGAAGGGCTTTTCAGCACCCGTCATAAAAGGAAAATGGTCATTGAGAGCTTCTATTACAGGAGAATTAGTTTTTGAAGATGTTAGAGTGCCAAAAGCGAATGTCTTACCTGGTGTTCAAGGATTAAAAGGTCCTTTGTCTTGTTTATCGAAAGCTCGGTATGGGATTTCTTGGGGAGCTATTGGTGCTGCTATGGATTGCTACGATTCGGCTTTACGGTATTCCAAAGAACGTATTCAATTTGGCAAACCTATAGGTCAGTTTCAATTAACTCAAAAGAAATTGGCGGAAATGATAACGGAAATTACGAAGGCGCAATTATTAGCGTGGCGTTTGGGGTCTTTAGCCAATAAAGGAAAGGCAACGCCTTCCCAAATTTCTATGGCCAAAAGAAATAATGTTTGGATGGCTTTGCAGATTGCTAGGGAAGCTCGTCAAATTCATGGAGGCATGGGCATTACGAATGAATATCCTTTAATGCGCCATATGATGAATTTGGAAACAGTATTGACTTATGAAGGAACGCATGATATACATTTGTTGATTACCGGCATGGATGTTACGGGTTTGAATGCTTTTAAATAGAATGGGTGAAATTTCATACTAGACGTAATTCAACATTTGCTGTTTAGACATAATTCAACACGGAGCTACTTCGTAGCCACGCGGATGACACGGATTTTATAGGTCGTGAGTGATGTTGACTATGGGGCTGGGTGTAAGGTATAATTGAACACAGAACACATGAGCAACCATCGTTTACGAACCGCTTGCGAACGGAAAGGCTTGCAGGTCATAAGTGACACTGAGCTTTGTAACTAGCTGTAGGTATAGCTCCGACGGAGCGACATCCTGTAACTCAAGACGCTAGTCATGGGAATAATCACTCACAACCTGCCTAAATCTGTGTCATCCGCATGACTACGAAGTAGTTCCGTGTTGAATTATGCCTACTAGGCAAATCCAAATGATCCACATTAAAAGAGTATCCAGAGAAAATAGTCAAAAAAATCACAATCCATGGCACAACTAACCACACCAATCATACAATACAATAAAGGCAAAATCTCAAAGGAGGTATTACTAAAGCTATATAAAGGAATCGTACGCCCAAGATTAATAGAAGAAAAAATGCTATTACTATTGCGACAAGGGCAGATAAGCAAATGGTTTGCAGGCATTGGACAAGAAGCAATTGCAGTAGGAGCAACGATGGCATTAGAGGAAGATGAAATCATATTTCCAATGCATCGGAATCTAGGCGTATTTACCAGCAGAAATGTTCCATTAGAAAGATTGTTTGCACAATGGCAAGGAAAAGTATCTGGCTTTACAAATGGTAGAGATCGCTCCTTTCATTTTGGGACTTTGGAATATGCAACCGTAGGAATGATCTCTCATTTAGGGCCTCAGTTATCTTTAGCAGCAGGGGTAGGTTTAGCCAATAAATTAAAAGCAGAACAAAAAATAAGTTTAGCATTTACAGGAGAAGGTGGGACTAGTGAGGGGGAATTTCATGAAGCCTTGAATGTAGCTTCCGTTTGGCAATTACCCGTTATCTTTTTAGTGGAAAATAATGGATACGGATTATCAACACCAGTTAAAGAACAATTTCGTTGTGAGCATATTTCAGATAAAGGCATAGGCTATGGCATGCGGTCTATTAGAATTGATGGCAATAATATATTAGAGGTATATCAGACTTTCACTCAATTAGCCAAAGAGTTAAGAGCAAACCCAGAACCTGTTTTAGTGGAATGTGTAACTTTCAGACAGAGAGGGCATGAAGAAGCTAGTGGTATAAAATATGTTCCAAAAGAATTATTAGAATATTGGATAGAAAGAGATCCTGTCCATAATTATGAGCAGTATCTCTTAGCAGAAGGCTTAATTAATGAAGCTTATATTGAAAAAACCAAAGCGGATATAAAACAAGAAATAAATGATGCGATTTCGATTGCGTTTGCAGAGGAAGTACCCGTAGCAGACATACAACAAGAATTAGCAGCAATTTACAATGGAGATACCCTTCCTGCCATTCCACCCACCAATAGTACTAGTAAAGAAATACGATTTATTGATGCCATTTCAGATGCCTTAGATTTGGCAATGACCAAATATGATGACCTAGTATTAATGGGTCAAGATATAGCGGAATATGGTGGCGTTTTTAAAATAACCAACGGATTTACAGATAAGTATGGAACAGATAGAGTTCGGAATACGCCGATTTGTGAAAGTGCCATTATTGGGGTAGGCTTAGGACTTAGTTTAAAAGGAATGAAAGCCATGGTCGAAATGCAGTTTGCAGATTTTGTTACCTGCGGCTTTAATCAAATCGTTAATAACTTAGCCAAATTACATTATCGTTGGGGAGCTAATGCAGATGTAGTCATACGGATGCCATGTGGCGGAAGCGTAGGCGCAGGACCATTTCATTCTCAGACGAATGAAGCCTGGTTTTTCAAAACACCTGGTTTAAAGATTGTTTATCCTTCCAATCCTGCGGATGCAAAAGGCTTATTACTAGCTAGTCTAGCTGACCCTAATCCAGTTTTGTTTTTTGAACACAAAGCATTGTATAGAAGCATGACTGCCGAAGTATCCACTGATTATTATACGATAGAAATTGGTAAAGCAAATTTAATAGAAACGGGTATACAGGCATCTATTATTACTTATGGTCTTGGTGTAAAATGGGCAAAAGAGGTGGTAGAAAAATTAGGACTTTCTATTGATATTTTGGACCTAAGAAGTCTTTCTCCTTTAGATTATGAAGCAATTGATGCAACTGTAAAAAAGACGAATCGAGTAATATTATTGCATGAAGATTCCTTAGTAGGTGGAGTAGGGGCAGAACTATCCGCCTATATTGCGCAGCATCTTTTTAAACATCTTGATGCTCCAGTGATGCGAGTGGCCAGTATGGATACGCCTATACCATTTGCCAAGAGCTTGGAAAAACAATACCTGCCTGTAGATCGACTAGAGCAGGCCTTACAAGATTTAATAGCATACTAGATTTTTTTTTGTGTTTCAAAATTAACTCTGCATATTTGCACCTCTGCGTTAAAAATATTATCATAAAAAAGGCATGGCATACGAACAAAAACCAATCGTTTTTTTTGATCTAGAAACTACAGGTGTAAGTATAACAAAAGACCGAATTGTTCAAATAGGAGCAATCAAAGTATTTCCAAATGGATTACAAGAAGAGAAAAATGTAGTAGTTAATCCAACTATTCCTATCCCGAAAGGAGCCTCTGCTATACATGGAATTACAGACGATGAAGTAAAAGATAAACCAAAATTCAAGCAAATAGCAAAAAGCTTTTCTGTTTGGTTAAGTGGCTGTGATTTGGCAGGTTATAACTCCGATAATTTCGATATTCCTTTATTGATTGAAGAGTTCAATAGGGTAGGCATTGCTTTCCCTGAACCAGATACCCATTTTATTGATGTTTTAAAAATAGAACGCAAAATAAATGGGCATACCCTTGGTGCTACTTATGAACGATACACTGGTGAAAAACTAGAAGGGGCACATGATGCGCTAATTGACATCTATGCTACGATTAAAATTTTTCATAAACAATTAGAGTTAAATCCTTTACTCCCTTCTGATCCTGCCGAAGTAGAAGCGTATTGTCAAGGAGACAATAAGCGGGTAGATTTTGCGGGTAAGTTGTATGAGAAAGAAGGACAAGTTTTTTGGCGGTTCGGAAAGCATAAAAACAAATTGGTGACACAGACAAAGGAATATGGAAAGTGGGTACTAGGTTCTGATTTCCCAGAAGAAACTAAAAAACATCTTCGCAAAATCTTGGGTGTGTAAGAGTAGCTTAGGCATTCCTGCCTGAGCAGATTAGCTACTCAGGCAAAAATGCCTAAGCTACAACTCTAAAAGACCACAGAATATGAATGAACAAGTAATCAATTCCCTCCAACGCACTATCGGCACAAAAAAAGTATTATTAGGTCAAGATGTAGCAGAGCGATATGAGCATATCTGGACAATGGATGTTCCATTAAATGCAATGGCTGTCGTATTGCCTTCCAATACAAAAGAGATATCCGCCATTATGAAAATCTGCTATGCACACAACCAACCCGTAGTCATACATGGAGGACTGACCAACTTAGTAGGCGGAACAAAGACCCATAAAAATGAGCTGGTCCTTTCTATAGAGCGTTTAAATAAAATAGAGGAAATAGATCCTAGTAGCAGAACGATGACGGTTCAAGCAGGTGTAATATTAGAAAATATCCAAGTAGCAGCTAAAAAAGAAGATTTACTATTTCCACTAAATTTTGGCGCAAAAGGATCTGCTCAAATTGGTGGAATTATCTCTACTAATGCAGGAGGTTTAAGAGTTTTTAAATATGGGATGACCAGAAATCTCGTGCTAGGAATAGAAGCGGTATTAGCTGATGGAACAATTATTTCTTCTATGAAGAAAATTATCAAGGACAATTCTGCTTATGATTTAAAACAATTATTTATTGGAACAGAAGGTACTTTAGGTATTGTAACCAAAGCGGTCCTAAAATTAGTAGAAGCCCCAAAGAGTCGAAATGGGGCATGGCTAGGACTTACTTCTTATAAAAAGGTAGTCCAATTATTGAAATTTTTAGATAAAGAATTAGCTGGTACTTTGAGTGGATTTGAATTGGTTTGGAAAGATGCCTTTAAAGCCCTTACTTCTCCACCAGCCTCCGTGAAATCTCCACTACCATACGATTATCCTTATTATGTACTGGTAGAAACTTTGGGAAGTGATCAGCAAAAGGATTTAGAAACCTTACAAGACCTTCTAGAAACAGCATTGACTTCCAAACTAATAGAGGATGCCGCAATAGCTTTCACTGAATCAGATCTTAATTGGTTTTGGCGAATTAGAGAAGATGTGCATGTCATGATCGGTGCTTGTCAGAATGACCAACAATATGATATTAGTATTCCTATTCCTAAAATAGGAAAATATGTAAATAAGACTATTAAAAAACTCTATAAAATACCAGAGGTAAATTTGGTCTACGCGCTAGGGCATGTAGCAGATGGCAACATTCATTTTTCCATAGGTAAGACCAAACAAAGTAAAAAATTAATCAATAAAGTAAATAATACAGTCTATAAACCGATTAAAAAGTTAGGAGGTTCTATTTCTGCGGAACATGGCATAGGTCTGGATAAAAAGGCCTATTTAAATCTTTCAAGAAGTCCTGAAGAACTAGCACTCATGGAAACACTAAAACGAAGTATGGACAGCAAAGGGATTTTAAATCGAGGAAAAGTGATTGGAAAATAGGTAGAACCATAGAGCTGGAACTAGAGCTAGAGTTAACCAAACAGATACAACCCGTAAGGTTTTAAAAAAGACGTTCTTTGACAAATCCCGTGGTCAAAGAACCAAAAAAGATGATGATTTAGCATAAGAACACTAGGGGATAATTTGTTTCAAATTGTCTACTAAGTAATGACGAAAGAATAAGTTCCGCATTTGAAGAATTGAATGTTGTCGTTTTTTCGGGGTCGTTTTCTACACCCCCCAAGATGACGGAGTTATTTTTTTCCAAATCCCTAACCAAAATTTTCTATAAATTAACTATGAATTTTTTAAAGTTAGTTCTTATTTTAGGCTTGATTAGTCTTTTTGCTTGTGACGATGAGGGAGAATTTAATCGAATAGTATCATTAGAATTAGAAACGCCCTGTACAGCTGAACTGATCTTTATTGATACAGATAGGTTAAATGAAATTACTTTAACTGCTACTCAAATACCTGTAACTATAAGAGAATTTATTGCCGCTAACCTACCTGGTAGAACGATTTTATCTGCAAGAGCATTTAATACTAGCAACCAACAAAAATTTACAGAAGTCAGATTAGATCAAATTGGCTATTTATTATTTGATGATACCGAAACTTATCGTTGTGTAGTTCCTAGTTATCTTTCGTCCGATATCACTGCTAATATAAGTGATGAAATAGTGCAAATAGAAGAAAGAGGATCTTGTGGTGAAGATCTTATTTCCTTTAAATTTCAAGTACATCCAATTTTAGTATCTAATTGTGCCCAAAGTGGTTGTCATAATTCAAAGGATAAAGCAGAAGGAGTTTCGGTAGAAACTTATGAGGAAGTACTGAAAGAAATAACTCCAGGCAATCCTAGTAGAAGTGAACATTATAAAAGTATTACAGAAGATCCTGATGATGATGATTTTATGCCTGAAAAACCAAGAGATCCACTTTTGATATCCGAAATTAAAATCATTGAAGAATGGATCAATCAAGGGGCGGAAAAAACAGATTGCTCCCTACCTTGTGATGCGACTGCTACCTCTTTTGAAAAAAACATTCAGCCCCTATTTAAATTATATTGCTACGGTTGTCATCAAGCAAATGACAAACAAGGAAATGTTAGCATGGAAGACTATAACCACATCTTAGAATTTGTTAGGGATGGGTCACTTTTAGGTTCCATGAAACATGAAACCTATTATGATGCGATGCCCCTTTATTTAGATAAAATGACGGATTGTCAAATTGCGCAAGTAGAAAATTGGATCAATCAAGGTGCACAAAATAATTGAATTGTTTACAAACCTCGCCGATCCTAGACGTTCCACTGGATTTGTCAAAGAACCATATTATTTTTAGAGGGAGCAAATTTGTTTTTTTATAAAAAAAAACAAATTTGCTCCCTCTAAAAAACTATATAAAAGCTACTGCCTGCCTACTGCTAAGATCTTATTCTACACAATTTAGAATGTATCAGCTAGATTCATTTTTTTCATTTTAATTTTAGTGAAAAGCAAGTTATAACTAGGGGGTATCGAGAATTGCATTGTCTAGTTAGTAACGATGAAATAATTTATTAATCGCATCAATAAAAATATGAAATCATTCCTTTTTGTTGCCTTATCCTTATTCTGTTTTCAAAATATTTATGCTCAAGTAGTGACCATTACTTTCACAGATTTAGCAAAAGCAAAAGCACATGCTATTGATAGCGATCAAAACATATTAATGGTTTTTGCAGGTTCCGATTGGTGTAAACCTTGCATTCAATTTAAGAAAGACATTTTAGAATCTAATGAATTTTCGGATCGACTAGGGAATCAAATTAGTGTTTTGTATTTAGACTTTCCAGCTAGAAAAAAGAATCGCTTATCCAAAGAACAAACTGCTCATAATGAGGCACTGGCGGAACGCTATAATAAATCAGGTGCATTTCCAAAAATCATCTTATTAGATGCCGATGAAAAGGTGCTGGCTACTCCAGAATTTAAAGGGCAATCTGCCTTAGATTTTGTTCACGAATTGCAACCTTCTCTAACTAGTGAAAAATAATCGTTCTTTGATAAATCCTATGTTAACAGGATTTGTCAAAGAATCAAAATAACCTATGCGAAGTATATTATTAATAATTATTTACTTGACAACAGTTCCTAATTTATTAGCCCAACATCAAGTTGAGCAAACAAAGGTACTACTCCTAATGGGTAGTAAATTTGAAGTGACAGCCATTGCTAAAAATAAAGAAGTCGCATGGACTGCGATTAATGCGGGAATTGCAGAAATCACTAGAATTGAACAATTAATTTCTTCTTGGGATGCTAATTCTCAAACAAGTAAAATCAACCAACAGGCTGGGATAAACGCAGTGAAGGTAGAAAAGGAGCTATTCAATTTAATTTATCGAGCAAAAAAAATAGCCAGTTTGACGAATGGTGCTTTCGATATTTCTTATGCCTCTATGGATAGAATTTGGAAATTTGATGGCTCAATGAATACAATGCCTAGTCCCGAAATTGTAGCAGAAGCAAGGTCTAAAATCAATTGGAATAATATCCTATTAAATAAAGAACATCAAAGTATTTTTCTAAAAGAGAAAGGAATGAAAATTGGATTTGGGGCAATGGGAAAAGGATATGCTGCCAATCGAGCTAAAGCTATTATGCAAAAGATGGAGGGAATTAAAGGAGGCATCGTAAATGCTGGCGGAGATTTAATAGCTTGGGGTCAAAGTAATCACCAAGATGGCTGGAGTATAAAAATTGCAGATCCTAAAGATAAAGAAAAGATGTTAGGCTATTTGCAATTACAAAATCAAGCCATTGTTACTTCAGGAGATTATGAAAAATTTGTGCAATTCGACGGAAAACGATATGCTCATATTATTGATCCTCGCACGGGTTATCCAACCACAGGTATTAAAAGTGTCACGATCATTAGTCCTGATGCAGAATTATCAGATGCACTAGCTACCTCCGTTTTTGTGATGGGCAAAATAGAGGGATTAGCTTTAATTAATGAAATAAAAGGAGTAGAAGGATTAATCGTAACCGATGAAGATGAAATATTATCTACGGCCAATCTAAAACTAAATTATTACTAATGAAAAAAATATTCAGAGGGTCTTTAGTTATGCTATTATGTGTATTAGTTATTTCATGTATGGATGTAAAAGCGTATCAAAAAATGTATTTAAATGATTCAGAAATGGAATTGGCTGCAAAAAAGTGTGAAACTTTTGAGACTAATTTTGAATCCTATCGAGAAGGCGCTGCTGGTGCTAATGGGGGAAAAGTTGGTGGTGGTTGTGGTTGTAATTAAGGAATAGGTAAGTGCTAAGGGATGGGGTAGAAATAAATTTGTAAGTTTATTTTTAACTCATCCCTAAGACATAAGTACTTGAATAAATTTTAAACAAATGCAAAGAATAACTTTTGTTTTAATCTTCTTCTATGGCATGTCTTCTGCTTTTGCGCAAGAAAGCGACTATCAAATGAAAAGCAATGACGAAGAAATAACAGCAGACTTCCTGACAAGTTATTATGAACAAACAGGAAATAATGCAGCAGTAACAGGTGGAGTAGGGACAGAACAATTAACAGATTTCGCCTCGATGTTAGTAGTCAATGTCCCTTTAGATTC
The DNA here is from genome assembly GCA_964402245.1 of uncultured Saprospiraceae bacterium. Classification (GTDB taxonomy): domain Bacteria; phylum Bacteroidota; class Bacteroidia; order Chitinophagales; family Saprospiraceae; genus JAFMDF01. Next base: position 9,940 of record CAYOBX010000137.1, read on the forward strand.
TATCAATGCAATCAATGTAACTATAGGAGCGGATTTTTATACTTCTGCTTCAACGGACAATATCAATAGTCGAATTTCTTCCGCCTCTAGTAAAGATCTTCGGTCTTATGGAACTATTGGATACACTAGAAAAAATCTTAAAAAGGGAACCACTTATGGTATTAAAACTAATTTCTCTACAGAATATGATTACACCTCCATTTCAGGAGGATTATCTTTTGCTAAAGAATTCAATGAAGGAAACAGTGAATTAAGTCTGAACGCACAAGCCTTCTTTGACAATTGGGAAACCTTTTTTCCACAAGAGTTAAGAGGCATAGTCAGCCTACCCTCTACTGATCGACAGTCCTATAATTTTCAAGCTACTTATTCTCAGGTAATCAATCGTAGAATGCAGTTCTCTATTTCCAGTGAAGCCATTCTTATGAAGGGTTTATTATCAACCCCTTTTCATCGAGTATTCTTTTCCGATCAACTTTTACCTGATATAGAACGCTTACCAGATTCCCGTTTAAAAATACCATTAGGTTTGCGATTAAATATTTTTCCAGCCGATGATCTCATCATACGATCTTATTACCGATACTATTGGGATGATTGGGGTTTGAGAGCACATTCCATGAGTTTAGAATTGCCTATTAAAATAAGTACGGATTTGACGATGTCTCCATTTTATAGGTATCATACTCAGAATCAAGCAGATTATTTTGCCCCTTTTTCGGAACACACGACTGGTGAAGTTTTCTATACTTCTGATTTTGATTTATCTGCTTTGAATAGTCATAAAATTGGAGTGGGAGTTAAAATTGCTCCCCTGTATGGTTTAGCGCGTACTAAGGTGCCTTTAACTAAAAAAGTTTTGTCCTTTAAATCTTTAGATATTCGAGGCGCTTACTATAAACGCAGTACAGATTTGAAAGCTTTTATTTTTAGTTTAGGACTAAGTTTTGGTGTGAAGTAAGAGTACTAAGTAATGACAAATAAATAGCTTGGTCATCTAGGACGGTTTCTTTTGTCCGTTACTAAATGAGGCTGTTTTTTTTTTTAATAATTGTGTTGTATCTTCATGCCGACATATTTATTGAGAAAACTTTAAAATTATCTAATTATGGCATTCGAGCTATATCAAAACAAAAGAACAAAGAAGTATTATTTTAGGTTACAAGCTAAAAATAAAAAGACCATTTTACAAAGTCAAGGCTATGCGGATAAACGCAGCGCCAAGGCTGGCATTAAAGCAGTCATCAAAGAAGCTGCTGCTGGTAACTTTGAAAAAAAGAAGGCCAAAGATGGTTCTTCCTATTTTGTGCTTCGTTCCAAGAATGGACAACAAGTAGGTAAGAGTCAGATGTATAAATCTACTACAGGAGTAGCTTCTGGTATTAGATCGGTTACCAATAATGCGGTAAATGAGATCACTGAAGTAGAAGCTTAAATTATTTGTGGCTACTTATCCCCTCTGATAAGTAGCCACATCTAATTAGGAATACTAGTTAAAAATCACCCTATACTACAGACAGGATAGATCACCGAATTTATCCTGTTTCGAGTATACAAGATTACTCCTTCCCCAGGAAAGATATTTACTCAACAATCCAAGTTGAGAATAATTTTTAAAAGATTAGTAGATATAAATAGCCTGTTAGGAATGACGAAAAAATAAAATCCCTCCAAAAAAAATGAAGTCTAACGAAAAACATTTATCTAAGCTAAATAGTCACTCAATACTTTCCTGCATACAACTAATGCTTATCATTTGGGTACTACTTAGTTGCAGCATGATAGATGTTTTTGGACAAGGAGCAGACAACCCATCAACACCAAAATCACCGAATATTTTATTAATCATCGCAGATGATTTAGGCTATACCGACATTGGCACTTTTGGTGGAGAAATCGCCACTCCTGTATTGGATAGGCTCGCCACTCAAGGTATTAAGTTTAGCAACTTTCACACCTTGCCAACCGGTGCTCCTGGTTACTTAATGTCCTAAGCCGCAATTTTGTAAAAAATAATCTTAGACCTATTAAATCACCAGAACAAGTAATGGAAATTCTGGAAATGGCTTGGGAAAGTAAGGCGGATTAACAATCCGCTCTACTAAAATAAATATCACTACTCAAAGCAATTAATTTTACCAATAAAAAAATACTCATAACTGGAGCATCAGATGGCATCGGCTATGGTATTGCCAAAGCTTTCCTACAAGAAGGCGGAGAAGTTCATATCACAGGAACAAGAACGGTTAATGATTACCCGAATGATTTCTCCGAAATGACTTTTAATTCTTTGAATGTAGCTAATGAAAATGACATATGAATCCCGATGAAACCCAATGTCTTGGATATCTGTACATTAACCACACGACTAAATTTGATTATGATGCTAAAATCTATATGTGGGTAAGGCGAAGTGAAATTTCTACAGGATTAGATGAGCATTTATTCGATACAGTAAAAGATTGG
>CAYOBX010000138.1:0-12397 GCA_964402245.1 uncultured Saprospiraceae bacterium
GTATAGGAACTTCTAAAAAAGAAGCTTTTTGGCTATTGATATGATTGATAATCTCCGTACAAAATTCGAAGCCATTCAATTTTAAATCTATTTGTTTTACAAAATCAACATGCATAGCTTTAAGCCCCGATTGGCTGTCTGTTACTAAAAGTCCTGTAAATAAGGCAGTAACCCAATTCCCAATTTTATTAAATAATAAGCGATGCCAAGGAATATTTTGAGTTTGATTTAAAAATCTACTTCCTATTACTACTTGCACTTGTTTCTCCTCCATTTTATTCACTAATTTCCAAATATCTGAGGGATAATGCTGGTTATCTGCATCAATAGTGACCATCACTTTTGCACCACATTTTAGGGCGTAATCCAAACCTGTTTGTGTGGCAGCTCCAGGGCCTAAATTAACAATATGTGTCAATACATGTGCTCCTTGAGACCGTGCTATTGAAGCTGTATCATCCTCACTGCCGTCGTTAACAACAATAATATTTTCAAAACCTTCTTCTTGAACCTTATTAATAACTAAACCGATGGATTTTTCTTCATCTTTGGCAGGAATAATAATGTAAATTTCTTCTTTGTGCATGGAATCGAATTATAACAACTGTTGAATGAGATACATAAAAGGACATGTTGTCAACTAGATATATATATAAAATTATACCAAATTTCAACAAAACGCTTTTTACTTATATATACTTAATTCGATTTTAGATCGGAGAAGAGGTTTTTTAGATAGGTATTTAAGTGTCTCAACCTAATTAAACAATTTGTGGGCATCTAGCATTCCATCCGCTATGGAACGTTTAATTAACCCGAAGCACTTAATAAAAATACTATTCTTTAACAAATCTTGTGGTCAAAAAACAAAAATACATAACCTTATATAAAGATACTCTTAAATTATTTTATAAGCAGCAAAACTACCATTTTTTTCTAGTCGACCGTCCTTAATTTTTCTATCTGTTGCAATTAATTGAATGGCAGGATTATCTGTCAAAAATTCTACCATTTTGTTGTACTTTTTAGTAAGAGATTTATCTACTGTTGCATCTATAGTAGCAGTATTAAGGTCTAAAACAATATATTTACAATTATTTTCTTTTAACTTTTTTGCTAAATCTTGTTTGTTAGAAATTCTATTATATAAGGTGCTAAAATAGCTTAATTGATTATCTACAATAACTCGTTCATTATTACGATCAATGAAGTAATGCATAAAAGTACCTACTCGAAATATAATAGCAGTTGGATCACTATTAATTTCGGTTAAAGCCTTTCTATAACTAGGATATAAAATATCTAATACTTGCTTTTCATTATATTTCTTTGTACCATAAATAAGCGTAGCCGTATTAATAGCACCTTTATGATTACCAGAAGAAGAATGATCATATTCACTTAATCTATTAGTGTATGCAAATACCATCCATAGTCCAGAAAAAGCTAAGAAAATCTTTGTAAATAATTGGTTATATCCACTTAATGTAAAATAAAATATGCCAATTATAATTAATCCTAAAACAAGTAATAATATACCATACCATGGAACTCCTGCACTTAATATCAACCACAAGAATCCATATAGCATAGAAAAATAAGCTAATGTTTTTTTTGCAATAGAGGAAAATGAAAATTGTTGCCAAATTAATAGTACCATCCCTATGAAAATTATAATCAATAAAGGCATAGTTACCGCATCCCCTTCACCAGAAAATATCGAAAGCACACTATCTAAAGGCAAATAAATAGTGGCTAAAAACTGTGTGAGACCTATTTTCAGGTTCATTATAGGGGATTCACTGAATGGAAGTACAGCTAAAACTTGATCTATATGCCTTTTTGATTCAAAAACAGAGATTCTATAGAAAGCACTATAAGCTGTTACATTACTAATTAAATAAAAAAGGGCGAGAAGAAAACAATAAACTAATTTCCATGTATTCTTTTTAATACCTATTATTAGAATAATCGGTATAAACATCAAATATAAATAACTAATATCCACAAAAGATCCTCGAATATTAGTATTGACATTTACATCATACGGTAACGAAATATATTTTGGCAATAATCGCTCATACCCCATATAACGATGGAGTTCTTCATGTTGAGCTTCTATTATGCCATCTACTTCATGGCCTAGAGAAGGAACTTCCTTCTGGCTTTCTTGCGCTGTGCTATTATTGCAAAAAAAGAGTAGTGCCCCTAATAATAAATAGCGAAAAATAATCTTCATCAATTTATTCATTCATCTTTTGTGTAAATTCTTTAATCTCTTCTCCAATAATCTCTCCTTGAATAAAAGTATTAATAGACAAATTACCAGTCTCTGAATAGTTTTTTATTGGCCAGGGAAGATATATTAATAATGTAATAGAAGAATATACTGCAACCAGCTTTATAGCTTGCAATAAATTGGCTTGGTCTTTCCATCCTAAATAGACTAAACCAGCTACCCCTAAACAAAGTGTACCCCACATTACCTGGTTTGCCCCAAAATGAAAATTTCTTAATCCTGAAGCAGCATCTAGCTTACCTATTAAAATGATAAATATAAAGAATACCATCCCCGTTAAAAATCCAATCTCCCCATTCTTAAGATAGGCTAAGATGCCTATAATACTAAATATCAAAATTAAAGCGGTTAGTTTAGAACCAAGTGCCATTCCTGATACTAAGCCCAAAAGAATCATATATTGGATTTCCTTAGAGACTTTTGTATCTAACCAACCAGGTCTTCCTTTAGGTACTTCTTGTTTTTGCTGAACAGTAAAATTCTTTTTTCTTTTCTTGGTGATTTGATTACTAATCGTATTAGCAATCGAGGATATTTTTTCTTTAAATAACTCTGGATAGATATATTTTAAATAATTCACCAATAATAATAGAGTGGTAATTATAAAAAATAATAAGCCTAAATCTGTTTTTATATCTCTGTATGCATGAAAATTAACGAGGGGCAAGGAGAAAAATAAGGCTGTTATAAAAAAAGATTGATTAGGGGTAATCCAGTTTTTGCATAAAGAATAAATACTAAAACCAGAAAGAATACCTCCTAAGATAGATAGACTAATCACTACGGGAAGACTGTCAAATAATATATGCCCTAAAGCCACAAATAAAGACCAATAATAAGGCGAAAAACCACTAACAATTCCATGTTCTTTCCCAATTAAATTTGGAAGATTCATATAAGTAGCTAGCGCATCAAAACCATAAGGAAACGGTCGAATATTTTGTAAATATATCAGGCTAATAAAAATTAGAATTAGATAAAAACTAGTAAAGCCTAGTAAATTTAGATTTGATAGATCTATTGGTTTTATTAAGGTATATTGTAAAAAAATCCATATTCTTTTATATAACAAACCTGATAAGACAAGTAATATAGATCCAATTACTAAAGGAAGCAATAGTTTAAAAGTACCTAGTATAAATAGCAACATGCTCATAGTAAGCATTCCTAAACTAATACTAATTAATACATTATCAAATTTAGAAAATGATAGTGAAAACAATTTTTCTAGAACAAAATTTCCTAAAGCAAAACAGCAGGCTGTAATAAGATAAGTAACCATTAATACTCCTGCAATACTTCCTAGAAATTGAATACAATCGGTGCTGCTAATTTTTATTCCAATAACTAATTGGTGTACATGCATGAATAAAATTAGCGCACAAAGCGCAATAAAAAGAAGGAATATTCCAATACCATTAGCTAAAAAGAATGGTTTATTAGATCTTCCTAATTTTGATATTAACAAATAACAGCCTCCCCCCAATACACCAAGTATAAGGGTTAAAGTAGTATATTGAAAATTCAGCAAATTATTTAAATAAATGGGCTGATGATAGTACCAATAGTCCATAAAGATCAGTAAGATCCATAATAAACTAAAGCCCACCGTTAAATACGAAAATTGCTTCTGCATATGTAGATTTAACTAGTATTTCTCTACCGTACACTTTGTTAAAACGTGCTTTATTTTGGGTACAAAAATCATTTTTCGTCACGTAGCATGAGGAAAGTCAATTCCGAACCCGTAGGGATGGGATGCCAAGTGAGTGGTTTATAGAAAAGTGTAAGGTAGTGAAATTAGTATTAAGAAATACTTACACTACTGGATATTTTATTAGAATAGAGAGCAGAGAAGCGAGATAGATTTCGTTTGCAAACAATGAAATTTGGTCATTTTTTAAACGAAATACCTCTCTATTCTCTACTCTTGCTTCTCTGTTCTTCAAAATGTCCAGTAGTCTAAAAAATACTTTAGATCGCAATCCAACTCTTTCTATTTCAGTTTTTTATGTCTAATAAAATATTCGTACTTCTTATGAGACATTGTTATTTGTATATAGTTTTTTTAGGTATAAAGTTTCAAACAAATAAGAGATTTATGATTTTTCTTCAAAATTAAGGTAGCAAAAGAATCAAATCGTATTAAATACAGTATATATAAGTATAATCGGCACTTTTTTTACTACCTATTCCTCTGATTCTATCAGCCAACTTTGGTACATTTTACTACACCAAAATTCACTTATTAACATTAGACTTGTTACCCTTTAATCAACACTTCTATGAAAATGTCTTGCCTCCCGTCCGCTTTGCGGTTCGGAATTGACATCTGTCTTTACATAGTATTGGACATTTGACAGATTACTTACTTACAAGAATACCTACAGAAACTTATGAATACGGAAAATATAAGCCTTTTTTTGATGAAAGTACAATTAGAAATCTATCAGTGGCTAGTCCCTATCATTGCTATCTATTTTATAATAAGAACTTTCAACAACTACAAAACAGGAAAATATAGCCTAAGAAATACAGTTATCTGGATTGTTTTTTGGACAAGTATTATGTTAGTAGCACTCTTACCAGATACCATCCCGAATTCTATCGCCAAAGGATTAGGCTTCAAAGACCATATTAATGCAATTATTTTTGTAGCACTAGGAATACTTTTTATAATGGTTTTTTATTTATCTACGGCCATCAATAGAATCGAAGATAAGTTGACTGATATTATTAGAAAGCTAGCACTTGAGCGAGTAAAACCGCCTATAGATCAATCAAAATCTGTCTAGAAATAATTACAAAATGACTGATTTTCAAGGATATAGAACAATAAGCTCTGCATCTTTGCGTCTCTGCGTTCAATTATAGACGAGTAACCTATAGCAAAATTTGACGCCTGAATGTCAATATTTTATAGGCATTCAAAATTCTTACATTCAGAATTGAGTTTAGACTATGAAAATTATTTTTTTCTTGGAGTATTATTACCCAAATATTGGTGGTGTAGAAACATTGTTTAAAGGTCTAGTAGACAATCTTTCAGAAACAAATAATACAATTACGGTCATAACAGCTCGTCCTTATCCAGATAGCCCTATTCAAGAAAAAATAGGCAATGTAGAAATTATAAGAATTCCTGTTCGTAGTCGATATTTATTCACCTTCTTAGGTTTTTTTTATTTAATTAGATATATTCATAAAGGAGATTTTATTCATACAACTTCCTATAATGCTGCAATACCTGCATTCTTTGTAGGGAAGCTTTTTAGCAAAAAAGTAATTGTAACTTTCCATGAAGCATGGAATCAACTTTGGTTTCAATTACCTAATATGGGGAAAATAAGTCAATGGGGACATTACTTATTTGAAGCATTTTTACTAAAATTACCTTTTGATTATTTTATAGGTGTTTCTAATAGTACAGCAGATAATCTGATCCAAGCAGGAGTAGCTAGAGAGCGAGTCAAAATGATTTATAACGGAATTAATTATAAGGACTTTGTAATAAAAAAAAAGAATAGTAAAAAAGAAAAAGAACATTCATTCACGTTTACTTATTTTGGTCGACTTGGAATTTCCAAAGGCTTAGATCTTTTACTACCAGCAGCAGAAAAAATTTGTACAATACACCCTGAGGTTTGCTTACAATTAATCATCCCTAACGTGCCTAAGCCATTTTTAGATCAAATTCTTAAACAAGTTAACACTTCCATTTTAAAAGATAGAACAATCATTCAGCATGAATTATCATTTATTGATTTAAAAAAAAATATAGTGAATGCAGACTGTGTAGTAATTCCTTCTTATAGTGAAGGGTTTTGTTTTGCAGCAGCGGAATCTGTTGCATTAGGAGCTCCGATCATATCCTCAAATCAAATGGCATTGAAAGAAGTCGTATCTGGGCAATTTATCAAAATGAAAGAATTTTCAGTAGAAGGCTTAGTGAATGCAATGGAAGCTGCACTAAAAGGAGAATGGTTAAATAGTCCCATTAAAAAATTTGAACTGTCAGATACTATAGAACAGTATAAAAAACTATACGCAGCAATATCAAAATCATAAAAAGATTGAAAAAAAAGCCCCTCAAAATAGCCATTATTGCAGATGCTTTAGATTATCAATATGCAGGTATATATTATTACACCAAAGAAATAATAAATGCATTGGCTAGAATTGATACGTTTAATGAGTATTTCATCATTAGAGAACAAGCTACTGGAGATATTAGTGCCAATGTCAAAGAGTTAATTATACCAAAAGGAAATTTTCTTGGAGCTGCTGCCTACAGGTTATTCATGCAAATTCCTCGTATCGTTTCTAAGAAAAACATGGACATAGTTCTAGAGCCACGGCATTTTGGGCCCTTCAACTTACCTAAACGAATTAAACGAGTTACCTTTATACATGATCTCTCCCCTTTGCATCACCCAGAATGGCATCAGTTTGTAAGTAGAACTTTACAGCGAATCATGCTGCCTTCTATCTTGAGAAAATCCGATTACGTATTGACTAATTCTAATTATACAAGAGACGATATTGTAAAACATTTTCCTATTACTAAAAATAAAATCACAACAACTTTATTAGCAAAAGAATCTTTTTTCAAACCTTCCACTAATAGCCAATCTTTAGAAGAATTAGGTATTACCCAACCATATTTATTACATGTTGGCACCATCGAGCCAAGAAAAAATCTCTCTTTATTAGTAAATGCTTTCAATACAATAAAGCACAATTTCCCTTCTCCCCTACAATTAGTATTTGTAGGAAAAAAAGGATGGAAAAGTTCTTCTTTTTTTGAAAAATTAGATCGATCTCCCTTCCAATCAGCTATAAAAATAGTGGGCTACATAGCGAGAGAAACACTCATTGATTTATATTCTAATGCAGAAGCATTTGTCTATCCTTCTCTATTTGAAGGCTTTGGTTTACCTCTTGTAGAAGCAATGGCCTGTGGCTGTCCTATCATAAGCTCTAATGCGGCCTGTCTGCCTGAAATTACTGGACCAGCAGGGTTGCATTTTTCTCCTACCTCAGAAGCACAATTAGTTAAACAATTACAACTCGTGCTAAATTCTCCAACAAAACAAAAAGAACTTCGACAATTATCTCTTCAACAAGCTGCTACTTTTCATTGGGACAAAACAGCTAGAGAAACTTTAGCCGTTTTTGAGGGACTAGTTTAAAGAAATCTAGCCCATTCAAACTCAAGTATCAAATTCAAACTCAAAAACGGGATGTTGACAACAATTCATAGTCAACATTACGCTGAATTTGACTTCATATTGTGAATTTAAAAAGTGTCAACATCCAGTGATTCATCATTTCTCATTCATCATTTCTCATTCATCATTAAAAAAAAAGCCCCCCTCCATAAATGGAGAGAGGCCATCCCAAAAACCGATTTAAGTATATATTATTGAAAATGATAAAGAAAATAGTGATTGAAACCCACAATTAACTACTCATTTATATAGTCAAATCCTTAACTAGTCCTTAAATATTTTAACCTGATTTTTATTTGTTGATTAGTCGGCTTATAATCCCTTGAAGTATGTTGATAATTACATGACATACTGCTAACTAATCAAAATTTTGATAAAATACTTGAAAGAAATTATTCGAGCATTATCAAGTAATCCCTAAAACAAAAAGAGTTAAAACGTGTAGAGCAAAAGCCCTACACGTTTAACTTTACGGTATATTAGTCAATAATAATCATCTTCTTAGTCACTACGTTATCCGCAGATTCTAATTGGTATTGTAACACACCAGTTGCACCCAACTCTCTAGCATTTAAGCTAATTTGGTTATAACCTCTAGTGTAATCAGCTGTGATAGCCTTTAATACTTTACCTTGAATATCCATTACTCTCAATGTTGCTTCACCAGCAGTTGGCAAGTTAAAGCCAATTACAGTTTCTGCATTGAATGGGTTAGGAGTATTTTGCATTAACTCAAAGTTAGCAGCTGGAGTAGCTGTGAACTCGATTGCAACATCTAATAATTCACCTGTAGTGCTATAAGCTTCAGCAGCCGTAACATCTGAAGAAACAGAGATTAATTCACTTAATAAACCATCTGCAGTTGCAGTGAATTCAGTTGTGAATAATACATCTGTAGCAGTAGCTTTACCATTCCAAGAAGTAGCTAATGCACCTCTTACATTGTTGAAGTTAGCAACTTTAGCTACTCCTTCCACAATTTGAGTCAATTCAAGACCAGTATGGTTCAATGTGAACTGGTAACCTTCAACTGATGCTATATCCGCAGCAGTGAAAGAAACACTTACTTGCTCTCCTCTAGCAACTGAACGATCTTCTGTTGTTAATACCAATGTACCATTTGCATTTCTAGCTTCAGCAGAAACTAAGCTACTTGCAAGTGAACTACCATTAATATCACCAATCTTAACAGCAATAAAATCTACAGCTAATTGATCTGAAGCTATGTTGTTAATATTAGCAATCTCTGGGAAGTTTTGAGACAAGGTAGTCGCCAAAGGTCCAAAGTTGTATGCTGCATCAACAAATCTCCAAGAAGTATTATTTGTAAATTCAGTATTAATATTCAAGATTAACTGACGTAACTGTACCATATCAAAAGCAGTGATTGTACCAGATTGGTTAATATCTGCTGCAATGTACTCGTATGGAGTTGTGAAGTTCTGAATATTTAAGATATGCTTGCTAATCAATACTAAATCGAAAGTAGACACTCCATTCAAGTGGTTAATGTCTTTCTCAGGAGTAATAGTATAGTCACCACCTGTTGGTACAGTGAAACCATAAGTACCAGTAGTACCAGTAGTCATAGCACTTGACATACCACCATTTACAGAAATATCTACTATTTCTACATATTCGCCATTCGCATTCGTAATCTTACCAGCAATTGCTTGCTCTTCTTCTACAACTACATCACCACCGTTACATACATTATTATTATCAGCTATGGTAAGTGTAGTTTCTACAAAATCAATATTCCCTGATCCATCTACTGCATATACTCTCACGATAGTACCACCAACATCATCACAGTCAAATACTGCGTTTTGACCTAAAGCAACAACATCAGCTCTACTTGCTGGCACAGGATCGCCTAACTGCCATAGACCTGTAACAACATTATCCTGATCACAATCAACTACGTCAATTATGAAATCATTTGCCCAAACATCAATTGTACCATTATCACCCAAAGGCATAATTGCTGTAGAAATCGATGTAAATAACCAAATACCAGGAGCCTTAGCATCTACAAATGTAACAGACTCTACTAATCCATTAGAGTTACCACAACCATCACTAGACCATATTTCTAAATTATAAGTACCAGCATAAGCATCGAAAGCAACATCTGTTCCAGTACCTGTAATTGTGCCAGATGGACCAGTTAAAGTCCAAGTAATATTACCAGCTGGAACTGGATAACCTAAACAGTCAGATGACCATATTGTAATCGTCTTAGGCTCAGAACAAACTGTAGCACCATCTTTTGTTGCAGAACCAAAGATGTACGTATCAACAGGATCAATTTCAATCCCTGGACCTTCTGTAATATCAGCAGAAATAGTCTGTATATAAGTTATTCGTTGAGCATTAGCTGCATCGGTATTCGATACAGACACATCTGAGTTTGAGCTATTTACAGTATATTCACCTGATCCACAATCATTCCAAATTGTATAGGTTCTTACTACTTTCACACAAGCATCAGAACTACCATTAAATACTTGCTCATCATAACTTACTGATAAACGATCACATAAGCCAACATTAGTTAAAATATCCGCCGCACTAGCTGCTGAACCAAATGCACCTGCTCCTGCATCAGCGCATCCAACTGTTCCACTTCCAGGCAAAGTGATTGACCAATTAGGGTTATAAGTTAATGTAATTACTTGAGTCACAGGATCAGATTCATGTCCCCATGCATCAGTTCCAATCATAGTTCTAGTAATAGTAGAGTTACCACATCCAGCCTCACTAATTGCTACTGATTGACTGATTGAGATATTATTACATTGGTCAATATTATCAGAGCAAGAAGCTGTACCAAATAAAGCGTCTAATCTAGCATAAAGCGCAGCTCCTTCTAAAGAACTAAGCTCTTGAACGTGAATTTCATCACAAGCCATACTCATGTCCGCTGGTGCAGAACATATTGGTGCAATCTTATCTTCTACAACTACATTACCCCAACAAATGTTACTGTTACCAGCACCATCTTGTACTTCTAAGTATACTTTCAATAATTCATGAATATCTTCACAAGTAACTTGTACTATTTCTTCGAATGGACCAGACTCACTTAAAGAGATACCCATAGAAGTAATACCACAGTTATCAAAACTACCTTCATCAACATCAGCTACAGCAACTCTACCCCAATCAGATCCTAAAGAGATATTGATACGATCATCACATTGTGGCTGTGGTCTAACATTATCAGAAACAGTTAAAGATACAGTATGTACATTATTTGGAATTGGATTCCAATCAGCATCTAGCTGACCACCAAGATTACTAGTTTCATTACCACAAGCATCTGTTGCATAGTATCTTACGAAGTAATTACCTACTGCAATATTCCCAAAGTCACCTCCATTAGAGTTAATACTCCAAAGTACACCTGCTGGATTACCATCACCATCTACCGCTAAAATTTCTGTTCGATAAGAAGCTATATCACCACATCCATCAGTCCAAACAGCAGATCCTACTGTAACTTCAGCTTCACATGAAAAGTGCCCAGTATATCTTACCATATCATCCGGTCCGCTTCCTAATGCTGGTTCTTCAGTATCTATTACTTCAATTATTTGAGTTGTAGTTGTTACAGTTGGCGAAATATTACACCAATCTAAAATACTCCAAGTTCTAATGATTTTCTTTGCATTACCACATGCTTCCACCTCTAAATCTGAAAAACTTGTAATCCATCCACAAACGTTATGCGCATCAGGTAAAATAACACCTGTTGTTGGAGTAGTACTACCCGGTAACATAACAGAAAATGAAGGTGCACCATCACCTTCTAAGTCCGCTGGAGTTGTTCCATCACCACAATTTACGGTAACAGATGCGGTAGGAGCAATTAAAGTACTTGGTCGTACATGTGCAAATATTTGAGGACAAGTTTCTTCTGTATTTCCTTGAGAATCTGTTGCTTTCCAATTTCTAACTGTTACACTTGATACTGCATCACCATTTGCAGTTGCTAAAATTTGAAATAAAGCGCCAGCATCAATAAGTGCAGCTAGATTAGCAGGATCAAAAATCGTCCCCGCTGAAGAACCTGTACCAGTAAATACTCCCGCTGCGCCTGCAGCAGCAGCCCCTCCTGCACCAAAACCAAGATTTATCAAAGTATTGACTTCATCTGCTGTAAACTTACCACAGTCGTCACCAATAGATGAATCACTATGACTAGCTTCTACTATCTCATTACATTCTATAAAAATAGGTTGTACTACATCAGGTGTGCTACCACAAATAGCGTAGGATATTGAAGTACCTGGGCAAATAGGCGCTTGTAAATCCGCTAATGAAATAGAACCTGTACATGCATTATTACAAGCATCTGTCAATGTATAAGTAAATGTTCCTTCTGAAAGAGATAATCCAGGAAAAGGATCAGCAACAGCCGTAGTAGTTGTAGTATAAGATGTTCCGTTAATCGTAATTGTTAATGGAAAAGCTAATGTAGTACTCTCACCATTTTCAATAATATCATCAGGCGTAAGTTGAGTGCTACAATCAGCACCTAAAGAAACATTTACATGATCATTACATGCTAAATCAGCAGCATCAGCTACCGTAACAGTACAATCATTAGTATCAAGAACGTCATCTCCTAAACTAAGTGTATAGGTTACTGTATGTATACCAGGCAAAAGATTCGCCGTTCCAGTAGTATTTGCAAGACCATTTACAGCTACGCTTGTAGTATGTATGCCACAAGCATCATTAGTTGCAGCTGTTAATGGAATTGTTACTACAGCAGGTGCCGCACAGGTAGCAGCAGTAACTATTGGGAAAGCTGGACAATCTCCAAATCTCGGATTTGTTCCATTTTCAGTAACAGTAA
>CAYOBX010000139.1:0-12334 GCA_964402245.1 uncultured Saprospiraceae bacterium
AATAGTCGTCTTGACTATGTTATATGGGTTAACAAATGGTTTGAATGGCATAGAATTACCAGAAGCCTATAATGTAATGATTGGTAAATAGTAGAATCAGGCTATGGATCTTGAGACTCCTCGTAAACGAATTTATAGGTAAATCACCTAATTTCTAGGCAACTTACCTATATTAAAGAATCGGTAAATACACTCTAAAACAATACACTTTCTTGGGTTATTTTTGTGTAAACTACTTTTTAAATTTATGGAACTGTATAAAACAGTTTCTTCACTTCAAAAACAACCCAAATTATGGCGCTCAATAAGCACCAAGATGACCCTACTCTAGAGACAGGTTGCAGAAAAGATAGCCAAGCAGCATCTTTTAGAGATGTACATCGTCGTTTTTATCCAAAAGTCTATGATTATTCCTTATGTCAAACGGCGGATCGAGCCGAAGCGATGAACGAATCTGACATTCTTTTTGTGAAACTGGCAAGAACTATGACGGACATAGTACATCCAGAAGAAGCGGTACGAGGGATGTCAAATGATGTTTTGGATGCTAGAGAGGCAAGAAGGAATAATTAACCCGATTGGTAGGAGGCTCTAATTTAATTGATAATGAGAGCAGCAAGTCGGAATTTGAGTTCTTTAATCCAAGACAAATAACACACAGAACAAGTAATGCAGCATCCTAACATTCCAGAGAATGATAAAGAGCGATTGGAAGCACTACATATGTATGATCTGTTAAATCAAGTTCAAAATGCTGAATTTGATGAGATTGTAGAGTTTGCAGCTTTTATATGTAATACACCTATTTCGCTGATTTCAATCGTTGAGTCCGATCAACAAAGATTTCTTGGAAACCATGGCTTACCAGTAGACAGTACAGAACGAAGCGTATCTTTTTGTGCCCACGCCATCAACGATATTCATCAGCCATTAATGGTAGAAGATGCTACTAAAGATGTTCGATTTAGTAAGAATCCGCTTGTTACTGGTGATCCTAATATTGTCTTCTATGCAGGTTTTCCTTTATATACTTCAGATGATTTTCCAATTGGCACCTTATGTGTGATTGATAGGAAACCTAAGATTCTAACAGAGCGTCAGAAAAAAGCCTTACAACTATTATCAAAACAGGTAATGCGATTATTCGAGCTAAGGAAATCTGTAAAAGAAGCAGCAGTTAGAGAAAAGGTATTAGAACAGGCCGTTAAGGGCTTAGAAGAATCTACAGCAATTGTAACACATGACTTAAAGACTTCTCTCCGAAATATAGAAATATCTTCTGAACTATTAGTAAAGAAAAATGCTAAAAATTTGGATGCTCCTAGCCAAGAATATTTAAGTATTATCACAAAAGAAACTTCTGATTCTATTCGCTTTATAAATGATATTCTTAAATATTCTAAATCAACTTATGTCTTTAACATAAATAAGGAATTAGTTGATATTAATAAACTACTGGTTGATATTTTTGACAAATTAAAAATCCCTAGTCATTTCAAGGTGGTATTAGAACCTAATCTCCCTGTTATATATACTTCCCATTCAATTATCCAACATATTTTTGAAAATTTAATACAGAATAGTATTAAATATATGGATAAACAGCAAGCTCAATTAGAAATAAACTATTCCATCAAAGAAAACTATCATACTTTTAAAGTAAAAGATAATGGCTGTGGAATTCCTAAGTCAAGACAACAAGCAATCTTCAATATATTTGATAGAGCTCAACGAGAAGAAGAGACTAATAGCTTTGGGGTTGGCTTAGCTACTGTTCACAGATTAATTACCTTATTAGATGGAACCATTCATGTAGCATCAGAAGTGAAAAAAGGCACCTGCTTTACTTTTCAAATTCCAATGGCAGATGATTTTCCTTCCTAGTACTATTATTCTTTCTCTTTTAGAGGTCAATTAAGCCTAGTCGGATGGCGTATTTGACAAGACTAGCTGTGTTTTTTGCTTGTAGTTTGTCTAGAAGATTTCTACGGTGAGCATCCACTGTACGAGTACTAATAAACAAGGAATCCGCTATTTCTTTATTACTTTTTTCTTCTGCTATTAGTTTTAATACTTGTAATTCCCTTTTAGTTAAATTCTTTCCTGTTTGATTTTTTTTACTCTTTTTTTTATCCATCAATTGGGTAACAATGGATTGCATGATGGTATTACTATAAAAGGTCTCTCCATTATAAACTGTTCTAATGGCTTTTATCATCTCTTTTGTACCTGCATCTTTCAATAAAAAGCCATGAGCACCAGAAGCTAACACTTTCTTGACATATTTATCCTCTTGATGCATAGAAAAAATAAGCACCTTGCAGGTAGGTTTTTGTTCTAAAATCCATTTCGTGAAATCTGGACCTTCGCCATCTTTAAGCGTAATATCTAATAGGATAATATCAGGATCAACAGTCAACAATTTTTCTGTAAATTCCTGAATAGACCCTGCGGTACCAATGACTTCTATATCTTCTTCATAATCAAGTAATGATTGTATGCCTTGTCGGAATACTTTATGGTCATCTACTATAAATATAGAGATAGGCATATTCTATTGGCTTTTTTAATTTTAAATACTAAAATTTGTATTTTAACCCAACTATATCGACATTCATCCACGTATTAATTAAATTAACATGGATTAATTTGCACGATAAGTTAACTATATTTTGTGAATAAATGAAGAAAACGAGAATTAGGTAAGTGTATTAGGCCTAATTAAGCCAAAACCTTCGGAGGAAAAGGAGTAAGGTCAGAAATAGGCTCTTCTTATCAGGTACTAACAAAAAAATGTCACTTCCTCTTCTTAAGAAGTGACAATAACCCCAAAAAACCAAATGAAAACAAAGTCTTAGAATGTAATTTTTAGCTTATTTGTTTGAATATTTTTGCTTGGAAAACTTAGAAAATGTTTTATAGTGTGCCATCCAAAAGATGACCTTCTCCCTATGTCACAAAGATCACAATTATTAACTATAGGAATAAGTGTTTAAAAGCTTAATTTTAAGTATAGGTATTTTGCTTAGAGCATAGGTAATTTACTTACTGGACTTTACACAAATCACTTTTCATAGCCTATATTAAAAAAAAAAATGTACAAACTTGGACAGATCTTAGTAATTTTTTCAATAAGCTTATTATTTATAGCGTATTCAAATTTTGCTCCTACGGCATTACAAAGTGATGTCATTGCAGGATATGTAAAGAATCATTTTGTAAGAGAAATAATATTTGGAATTGCATTAAGTGTATGGACAATTAAATTAGTACTTCAACCAAAAAATAAGTTACCATTCAAACAAGTAACTTTGTTAGGGGCAATTGTTATTTTGCCCTTTTGGATAGCTGTTCTTTTTGGATGGGCTACTCAAGGACTAGCGCAAGTTTGGGGCGAGGCGATTAATTCACAAACAGCTTACTACCTACATGGTGCTCAGGTAATTTTATTTTTATTGGGCTTAGTATTGATTAGATTGGCACAAAGTAGATAAGAACTTGTCTAAAATTAAATTGTATGACACTTGCTACTATATTTGTTTTACTACTGGTACTGGCTGTACTAATTTGGTCTATTTTAGATTATCGAAAATGGAAAGCACTAGGCAAAGGAGGCGTTCCAGATAATCTCTTAGGATGGCTAATGGTAACTGGTACCCGTCCATTAAAAAGGAATCCTCTGGTTACCAAATTCTTTGAGGAGGATATGGGAAAAGATTGCGATATTAGCATAGCGATCTGACAGCGTAGCGGTCTGACCTTCTGACCTCCATTCTACGCATCCTTATCCGTCCGAATAATAAATTTAGCCAATTGCCGTGCTTCCTCTTCTGGATTCTTCCACCAATCTCTAGACCAAATTTGTATAAACTGATAACCTTGTCCTTCCAATTGCATTTGGACTTGTCGCTGCCAGTTAAAAGAATAAGCCTCTGTTTTTTTGGAAAAATTATCTACCATAATAAGGTAAGAAGGTTTTCTCGTCAAAGTTCCTTTAATAAGAATAGGGAATTGATGCTTACCAATAAATACATTGGCACTAATTCGTTCTGGTTCAAAATAAGCACGAAGGTGATCTGCTACTTCTTCATTAAAGGTAGCGGTAGGAGTTTGATTTTCAATAGTAGGAACTGCACCAATCTGCTCCAAAATCTGTTTCAATTTTGCCTTATGTCCTTTTTGGTTGATATAGACAAAATCTAAGAAACTAAAATATAAATGCAAGCCAGTACCAGGCGTTTCTAATTGGTTTAATTGCTGAGATTGTATAGGAATAGAACTACAAACGTATAAGTTTCTAGTATCGCAAGTCAATACATTTTGTAGTTCAATTTCTCCTTTTGGGGTATTATAAATTTGATAATCTTTAGTCAATGTTGTTTGCCCTGCTTCCAGTCCATAAGTCAAAGAAACCATTACGGTATCAAAGGATTGTCCTTGTATATCTGCAAAAGAAAGCACGGTCAATCCAGCTGCAACATATGCCTGTATCATTTCATAAGCGTCTGCTTGGCTTTGTTGAATATCTAAAAGTTTTGCAGATACGTAATCTCGTTGAGCAAGGGTAGCACAAGCTATCCCTACTTTTGGAACACTCCCTTTGTTCTTTTTAAATAGTTGATCCAATAAACCTAAGATAAAAGCTACTTCTAATACATTGGTTTGAGTAGGTGCATCATACACTCCTTTCACATAGTATCCTTGTAAAGCAGGATCTTGCTTAGCTTCTAAATCAGGTAACTGTAGATATTGTTGATAGGCAATATTTGTAAAATGTAATAAGGCTATTGGACTAAGTTGATGTTGCTGCTTAAGGTATAGGGTCTGACCAGTAATCTTTTTAGCCGTTTCCCAAAAAGATGGTTCCGTTAAAAATGGGCCCTGATTGCCTGATCCAAAAACGATTACTTTTTGAGCAATGGTGAGAATACTTGCGCCTGCCTCTCTGCTTAGATGTTCTGGATTGATAATAATCACATTATCCCAGGCTACTTTATCTAA
Organism: uncultured Saprospiraceae bacterium; assembly: GCA_964402245.1. Classification (GTDB taxonomy): domain Bacteria; phylum Bacteroidota; class Bacteroidia; order Chitinophagales; family Saprospiraceae; genus JAFMDF01. The sequence goes on from CAYOBX010000139.1 coordinate 5,002, forward strand.
GGTATTTAGCTGTTCAAAAGTAGCAATGGTCATTAATTGAATAGGAAAGAAATTTTTCAATAATTCAAAGTTACTTTGATAGTAGGTTGCTAAAGTTTCTTTCTGAGCAGCAGCACCTAATAAATTATCCGAAGAAAATTGAGCGGTCTCTTTTAATCCATTTAAAGTAGTCCAACTTTGGGCTGCCCAATTTGTTCGCAAATAAGTAGGTAATAAGGCAGATAACTTATCATGCTTTGCATAATAAGCCTGTATCATATTTTCCTGATTTAAGGCTTCCTCTGTTTCGGCACCTTGTAGTAAGTGTTGGTAATACCAACTTTTGAAAGCATTTCCCCAATTAGAAGGTCGAACTGCAATCAATGCTTTCACTACTTTTTGTTCTTGAAGAGACATCGTCTGCCAATGCTGTCGCCAAGCATAGTATTCATCAAAATCTCGTAAATTATAATGGGTATAATTTAATAGTTCAATTAACTCTTCCAACTGTCTTATTTGTAAAGGAAGGCTTGTCCCATTGTTTTTTATGGGTACATTAAATAAGGGTATAGCATTAATTTCTTTGACCAATAATTCTATAGAATACTCAATACTCGCTAATCGTTCTTTAAAATCAACAAAATTTTGAGCGGTATTACTGGTCAAGTATTTTGCACTTTCTGATAAATCAAAACGATAGCCCTGTCTCCAAGTTTGATAAGCCTCTTTAAAGGTTTTCAAGTTTCTACGGATAGGCTCTATTTTTCCAGTATTCCCAGTAAAGGTAAACTCAAAGTAAGGACTAGCTGTATACTTTTTTTGAAGATGTCGATAGGAAGTTAGGATGGTTTCTTGATCTCCAGTTGAGTTGATTTGCTTATCAAGCAAATTATGTTCATAAGAAGTTAGTTGCTGTTCTAAGGATAATATCTGTTGTCCTAAGTCTCTATCATATTGATGAAAATGTATTTCTAACTGATCCTTATACTGTCCCAATTCAACCAGTGCTGTTTGCTGAATTTTTCTGGCTCTAGAAATAAAGGATTTCAAATATTGTTCAACGATTCCTCTAGCCTCTTCCTTATTTTTATATAAAAAAGACTCCTTACTCAATGCGTCCAATGGATTTGCAAATCCATTCATTTCAGTAAATAAGGTGCTACACCTATTTACTTTAGCGACTATTTGAGTCATTTCCAACATATTGAATTGGAAGTTTTGTGGTTGCAAATGCGTACCTAATAAGTCTTTCTTATCCGATTTATTGTGCTTCATAAAAAGCCCAATAGTTTCTGCTTTATTATGAATATCAAAGACGTTCTGCCCATACTGGGAAGCTATAGCTGTAAGCTGCTGGCTAAGATGGGAATATTGGGAAAAGGTAGTATCAAACTCCGTATCAGAAGGTTGCTTTTTTAGCTGATTGATCGCCTTCACTTTAGGAGTTAATAAATCAATTAAACGTTGTTTATCTTGATTACTACTTTTAAAGTGATAGCTATAAGAAAGCAATCCATTTTGATTAAATCTATTGGCAATTTTTGTTAGGCCAATCTGATTCATTCCAATTATTAATGTGGATTGTTGTTTGATTAAATTTTTAATTAATAAATTGATAATCGTATGAGTCTTACCCGTACCTGTAGGTGCTTCCACAGCAATAAAACTTTGCTTGTTGGTGGCATCGGCCACTCCTTGTTGATAGTGGTCATTTGTTAAAAAATCAAAATTGATAGCAGAAGGACTTATGATCGCATTTTTTTTATCCCAATATTCTTTGGTCAAACAGGCATCAACGAAAGTGTGTTGATGTATTTCTGGTAAATTTCCAATGATCGCTGACCATAATATTTGACCCTGTTGAGGTCTACTTAATAGTTCTCCGAGAGACGGAAAACTCATGGTTCCATCCGAAGGTCGATCATTTGCACAATTTAATAAATTGGACAATTCTTGACAGAAAATCGCACAAAAATCACTAGATATTCCTTCTTGAGTAATACTATTTTCTACTTTATCTACTAGCAGTCCCACTTCCTCTGAAAGCATTCTTAAGGCAGGATTAATTTTTGCATTTTGTTGACTTCTTCCACTAATAGACCATAAAGAAGTATCTGTTTCATCAGGACTTAAAGTAATTGGCCAAAAGAAGATAGGTATGGCAGCAATCCCATTATTAGCCTTATTATCTCTTTTAATTAAGATAGGATATCCAAAATCTAGAAAAGCATCCTTAGCTAAGGATTGATCTTTACAAAAACTAAAATATAATTTCCTAATGCGGTCTTGCTGTTCTGAAGGAGATCGAAATTGATAAGTGAACGACTGTTTTGCAAACAGATTTTGAAGTAGATCAGAAAATAAACTACTACCTTTTACATCAATTTGATCTATCGCTAAAATACCATCATAAATAGGTAAAGCTCCTGAATAAATAGCTGGTATGGGGTCATATGACACCAATGTGTTGTGTGTGTATTGGTCGTTTTCCATAGGTATAAATGGGAAATAGTTGGAAGATCCCGACTTCTTACTAAATCCTTTTTTTTTCTCTAAAATAAAGAATTGTAATCATATAGACAAGTGAAATAAATGATGAATGAGAAATGATGAATGATGAATCCTCACATTAGCTTGGACGTTGACTGGGTTGCGTTTACGTCATATTTGATTGCCACGTATTCATCATTTCTCATTCATCATTCATCATTAAAAAAGGTCAACATCAAAGAATGGTCAACGTCAAATAATTTACTCCGTCAATCCACCACTAATCTTTGCGCCATCCTTATATTCATATTGCATCACGGTATTACCGTCTTCATCGTAATATTTATAAGAACCATGTTGTTTACCATCTTTATACTCCGCTTCTAATTTAATCTTATTGTTCCTATAGTATTGCTTAAAAGTGCCCGTCATTTGGCCATTTGAATAAGTTGCGGTCTCTTCTAAATTTCCAAATTTGTATTTAGCATAGATTCCGTCATATACTCCGTTTACATAATTCGTTTTCGTTTCAATTTGACCTCTATCTGACATTGTTAAGAATAAACCATTTAGCTCATTATTCACATAATTCGCAATGGTTTTAATACGATCTTCTTTATCTGGATAATAAGTCATCCAAGATCCATTCTTTTTACCGTTTACAATTATTCCTTGTTCCACAATCTTTCCCCCTGCTCCTGTTTTTACTGCGCTGATCCCTCCACTCGCTAAAGGGGTTTGTGTAAAACCAGTCAAATCTACGGACAATGGAGCATTAGAAGAGCTTCCTCCAGACCCACCACAGGCAAATAAACAAAATAAAATAAATAAACTCGAGATGGTATTTACTAGAATTTTCATAGTTATAGACTATTGTATTTGATAATTAAAATATTATTTTAGGTACAAAAATAAACGGCTCTGATAAAATCGCAAATTTTATGGCTAAAATAATGCGTTTAGAGCTTATCTTTGGTTTTTGAGACAAGCAGTAACACGGAATTCATTCCGAGTTACACCATAGCCAAACTACATGAAAATATTAAAAATAGCCCTCAACAACCTGAATTCGCTTAAAGGCGAAACAATTATTGACTTTCAAGTTGATCCCTTGAGAAGTACAGGTTTGTTTGCAATAGTTGGAGATACAGGTTCTGGTAAAACAACCATTTTAGATGCCTTGACCTTAGGTATTTATGGAAAGATTCATCGTAATAAAAATGTAAAAGAGATTTTGTCCTATGGTGCTACGGAGAGCTATGCGGAAGTAGAATTTTCAGTAGGTATAACTATTTATAGAAGTAAATGGCAACTCTGGAAATCCAGAGGTAAAGTAGATGGCAAAACAAATGAAAAAAGAGAATTAGCAAAGTGGAATGAAGAAAATAAAGAATTTGAAATATTAGCAACCAAAATTAGAGAGATTGAAGAACTAACGGAACAGATTACAGGATTAGACTATCATCGTTTTAGTAAATCTGTATTATTATCACAAGGAGATTTTGCTGCCTTTTTAAAAGCCTCTGAAAAAGACCGCAGTAATTTATTAGAACGAATTACAGGTACTAATATATATTCAGAAATATCTATAGCTGCCTTTGATCGATTCCGTTTGGAAGAAGGAAAATATCTTTCTTTAAAGCAAGAACTTAGCACCCTTCAAATTTTAGATAAAGAGGATCAGAAATTATTAGAAAAAGAGAAAAAAGAATTTGAAAAAAGAGGAAAAATTCTAAGTAAAGAAATAAGCACTTTTAAAAAACATATCGCTTGGTTAGAGAATTTAGTGACGCTGGATACTACCTTACAGAAAGAAACTAAAGCTCACCAAGTCATCACCGATAAATGGTCTGCTGCCCTACCCGATTTTAATTTATTAGATAATCACAAAAAAACGACGGTCTTTCAAAAAGACATTATCCAACTAAATAATTTAGAAAATACTCATCAAGAATTAGCTACTCTTACTACCCAATTAGCATCAGACATTCGACACCATAAGTTAACCAAAGAAAAAACAAGCACTTACCTCAAAGAACAGACTATCCTACTACAAACTGCAAAAAAAAATAAGGCCACACAAGAAAAATTATATCAGGAAGTAGCCGAGTTAGACATCTTACTGAAAGAGAAAAAAAATCCATTAGATAAGAAGCTCTTAGAAGTAAAAGAATTAACTGTTCAATTCCAACAATTCCAACAAGAAGAAAAAAAATTAAAAGAAGACCAAAAAGAACTAAAAACAAGCATTAACAAACGAACTAATTGGCTAGAGGAACATCAGTATTTTGATCAATTATCCGATGATCTTCCCACTTTTAAATTGCATTTTCAGGAGTTAAAAACCATTCATGAACAGTCAGAAAAGAGTAAGAAAGATGAATTGGATATTGCACAGGAATTAACTAAAATAGCGCAGGCTATTGCAAAGTTTGTCCAAGATGATAATGATACAAATGCTAAAGTACTAGCACTTAAAAAACAATTAGCTACTTCATTCCTCGACTATAAAGTGCAGAACGTCAACCAATTACTACTTTTATTGAATGAAGACATTGAATCTTTAGATCATAAACAACAATACTTCCAAAGCCTAATAAACCTTAATAAAGAATATAAAGAATTAATAGCATCATTGGCCGTCTATGAAGAAGAAATTGAAAGTTTATTGAATCAACAAGGGGTGGTAGAAACTCGATTGTTGACCGCCGTAGAAATGCGAGAGACATTAACTAAACATTATGAATTCAAATTACATAGCTTTGAACGAGAGCAACTAATGGCTAATTATGAACGAGAGCGAAGCACCTTAAAAGAAGGCGAAAAATGCCCGCTTTGTTTCTCTACTAGCCACCCTTTCAGAACCTTAGAAAATACGACCCCATATGTTAATAAGGCAAAGGAAGAATTGGATCAAGCCAAAAAACAATTGGATGAGGTAGAGAAAGATTGCTATAAAATTCAAAATCACCAGGTTGCTATTCGCTCTAATATTCAACAGCTAATTGGACAACGATCAGAACGATTAGATGGCAAAAAAGATATACTAATTTCTCAAATTCAACAGCAAGAAGCAAAAATTGCTCTTATTGTTCCTGAATTAAATGAAGAAACTGCTTATTTCACAAAGGATCTATTTTTAAGCAAGAGATTACAAGAAATCGAGAAGGAAGTAACTGATAAACGACAACTTAGAAAAGTCGCTTTAGAATATAATGAGCAAACGCTATTACAAAATAAAAATAAAGAAGCAACTCAAGAGGCCTGGAAAGAAGCGCAAATAAAAGAAGCGACTTTAAAGAGTAATCAAAAAAATATCTTCTCTATTTTACAAGATGGACAAGATCGAGTAGCCGAATTAAAAGACTTGGTGAATGCTAAGTTAGCAAAGTATAATTTAACGCTAGATCAAGTATCTTTTACAAAAGCAATAAGTGATTTAGAACAACAAGAAAAATCATTTAAAAACAATCAAGAGCAACTAGTTGAACAACAAGGGCAATTCGCCTTAGTTAATCAGAAAATAGAACAAGTTAAGCTACGGCTTAAAGAAGAAACAAAAGAAATAGCTACGGAAGAAAAAGAGTTAGAAGGCTTACAAGAGGCATATAATGCAGTCTCCAAAAAACGAATTGCCTTATTTGGTCATAAAGAAGTTGCTGAAGAAAAAAATACCTTAATCCTACAATTCAATAAATTAGAAGAAAATCTAAGGGTAGCTACCCAACAAGCGCAAGAGTCTGAAATTGCCTTGAGTACGGCCATAGCCACCCAGAAAACCAATGAAAAAAGTATTAAAAAAACGGAGAAAGAAGTAAATACAATCCAAAGTGGTCTACTTAAAAAAATTCTAAAATATGGTTTTACCACTGTAGCGGCCCTTCAAGAAGCTTTTCTTCCCGCTGCTAAAGTCCAAAGGATAGAGCAAACAAAAGAAAAATTACAAAAAGAAAAAGCCATACAAGAAAAACAGGTAAAAAATATCCAATCCTCTATTGAGAAAGAAACTAAAAAACAACTAACCCAAGAATCGCAAGAAAACCTACAAACAACACTAGCCTCCACCGAAGCCCAATACATAGAAAATGAACAACAAATCGGCAGACGAAAGCAACAATTAGAAGATAATGAACTAAGAAAATCAGAAGGAGAAGAACTCTTACAAAAAATAGATATTCAGAAAAAAGAATTTGATCGCTGGGCAAAATTAAATGACTTAATCGGTTCTAGAGATGGTAATAAATTCAGAGTATTCGCTCAAGGTCTGACTCTTAAAAAACTAAGCGAATTAGCCAATAGGCATCTAATCCAATTACATGGTCGATATTTACTCAATAAACCAAATACCCAAGATCTAACATTAGAAATAATTGATACCTACCAAGCTGATAATGTACGCTCCATCAATACCCTTTCTGGCGGCGAAAGTTTTTTAGTTAGCCTATCGCTAGCTCTCGGCCTGTCCGATTTAGCAGGACGAAATACCCAAATTCAGTCCTTATTCATTGACGAAGGTTTTGGAACATTGGATGAATCTGCCTTAGATTTAGCTATTTCTACTTTAGAAAATCTACAGGCCAGCGGCAAAACCATCGGCGTCATTTCCCACATCAAAGAATTAAAAGAACGTATCGGCACCCAAATTCAAATAGAGAAACAAGGTAGTGGATTTAGTCAGATAAGTATTAGGTAATAAGTAATAAGGATCATGACTTATTCCTTAACAGATAATTACGAGGGTAGCTTTTGACAGTCGGCAAGCCTTTGATATAGTTTTTTAGAGGTAGCGATTTTGTTAGGTTTTTTTATAAAAAACCTAACAAAATCGCTACCTCTAAAGAAAGATAGTAAACATACTTGTTGC
>CAYOBX010000140.1:0-12256 GCA_964402245.1 uncultured Saprospiraceae bacterium
GACTCCTGACTACTTGTCAATCACATAAAAACAAATATGACTCACAATCCATACAACCAAGGTCTAGATAAAAACCAAGCAAACTATATCCAATTATCTCCGCTAAGTTTTATAAAAAGAGCCGCCTATGTTTATCCGACTAAGACCTCTTTAGTCTATGGGGAAAAACGATACAATTGGAAAGAAACCTATCAACGTACCTGCCAATTGGCAGCAGCCCTTCAAGAAGTAGGCATACAAGAAGGAGATACAGTTTCCATTATGGGATTCAATACCCCAGAAACTTATGAGGCACATTTTGGAGTACCTATGTCAGGTGGGGTGCTTCATGCCATTAATACACGATTGGATGCTAAGAACATTGCCTTTATGATGGATCATGCAGAAACCAAAGTATTGCTGACAGATACTTTAGCTGCACCTATCATTAAAAAGGCATTGAGCTTGGTGAAAAATAAACCTTTGGTGATTGATATTATTGATCCCAATGAGGAAGGTGGGGAGACACTTGGGGCTATTGATTATGAAAATTTTATTGCAAAAGGAGATCCTGCATTTGATTGGCAACTGCCTACAGACGAGTGGAATGCGATCACTTTAAACTATACTTCTGGTACAACTGGAAACCCTAAAGGAGTAGTCTACCATCATCGGGGAGCCTACCTAAATGCCTTAGGAAATATTGTGGCATGGGAACTTCAAAAGCATCCTGTCTATCTATGGACCTTGCCAATGTTTCATTGCAATGGCTGGTGTTTTCCTTGGACCTTGGCTGCTATTGGAGGGACGAATATTTGTTTACGTGCTGTAAGGGTGGAGGATATTTATGATGCAATCATTACAGAAAAAGTGACCCATTTTTGTGGCGCACCTATTGTTCTGAGTCTCATTGCTAATGCACCAGAAGAATTAAAAGCTCAAAAAAATCACATTGTAAAAGCATTAACAGGAGGCGCTCCCCCACCCGCTGCTATTCTAGATTTAATGGCAAAAAATGGATTTGAAATTACGCATGTGTATGGCTTAACCGAAACGTATGGCCCTGCTACTTTATGTGATTGGGATGCAGATTGGAATCAATTAGCTATGCCCGAACAGGCGGAAATTAAATCCGCTCAAGGTGTTGCATATCATGTTTCTGCGGGCTTGATCGTAGCGAATCCAGATACCTTAGAACCCGTTCCTTTTGATGGAGAGACGATCGGGGAAGTATTATTCAGAGGCAATAACACCATGAAAGGATATTTAAAAAATGACGCTGCCAATGAAAAAGCATTTGCAGGTGGTTGGTTTCATAGTGGTGATTTGGCAGTTACACTTCCTAATGGCTACATCCAATTAAAAGATCGCTCCAAGGATATTATTATTTCTGGAGGGGAAAACATTTCTAGTATTGAAGTGGAGAGTGCTTTATTTAAACATCCTGCTGTTATGGATGCTGCGGTTGTAGCAAAATCCGATGAAAAATGGGGAGAAGTGCCTTGCGCTTTTGTGGATTTGAAGGAAAATGAAGAGGCGACTGAACAAGAATTAATTGACTTCGTTCGTTCTGAAATTGCTCATTTTAAAGCCCCTAAATTTGTAATATTTGGAGGATTGCCTAAGACTTCAACTGGTAAGACCCAGAAGTTTGTTTTAAGGAAACGGGCTGCGGAATTGGGATAAGCGGTCTAATCTTTTCTCGTAAGACACTTTCCTCTCGGCTCATTCCCTTCATGGAGTATAACATCGGAATGTAGAAACTGTGCCGCCTCTGCGGAATCTATCACTTTGGAAGTAGTGCGTTCTAACATTTCTGCTTCAAATGTTGTTAAAACACTTTCTCTCAATCCAATTGCTCTCCAAGGAGATAATGGGCCACATGCTCTTGAAATCCCTCGAGCCAGCGACAAGGCATCCAACAGCGCTTGATTCGCCCCCTGTCCTTTGAATGGACTCATAGGGTGAGCTGCATCTCCGATCAGCGTCACTGCCCCTCCATTATCCAACAATTCTGATTGGAGTAATTGTCGGTCATAAACGGGATAACCAGAAATCTTTGTTGTCAGAGTCGCTGCTAAAATCTGAGGAATCGGATCATGCCACTGAGTTCTACGACATGCCTCTTGCTTGAGGGCTTGAGTTCCTTGAGCACTCAATGCCTTAGCCTCTTTTTCGGGCATTGGGAAGCTAAGTTGCCACATCACGGAGTCTGAAGAATAAGGCATCATGTAGATTCGTTCATTGCCGTTGGCAGTTTGAAAAACAGTGGCCGAGTCTAGCAGAGAGCTATTAAGACCTTCGAGAGAGGCTAAAGGACAAATACCCAATATTACAATACAACCTAGATAACGTAAGGGCGTAACATGTTCCCCAATCAACACCTTCCGCACTGTACTGCGAATACCATCAGCGCCAACCAAAAGATCAGCTTTGACATCCTTTACTTTCCCATCCACTTGAAAACGCAAATCAACACCTTTACCAATACTTTCCTTAAAATCTGTCAACTGATGTCCCCATTGCACCGCATCCTGCCCACCAAGTTGTTCTAATATAGCTAACCGCAAAGACTGTCGTGCGATATGTATATTTGTACGCTTCGGAGTCTTCTTCTCGGCTGACTGCATCCACTTTCTCATTCCCCATTCGCCGATCACTTTTCCTGCTATCGTATGCACCACATGTCTTGTCGAAATCACTCCTTCTTCTAAGGAAAAAATACCAAAGCCTTTGATTGCATTACTAGCTTGTTGCAAGGTCAGTCCATAGCCCTGCGATCGAGCATCAAAACTACCATCCCGCTCATAAAGTGTAAAAGGAATCCCTCGGTGTAAACATGCTACAGCCAGCGCCACGCCGCCTATCCCCCCACCAATAATCGCAATATGTGGGTAATTTTCTTTATCCGCTATAGGAGGACTAACAGCAGCAACCAAACCTGATCCGCTACAGTTTATGCATGGATCTAGATGTCGTTTTGGACGAACTGGTGCTGGCCCTTTGCCATTTGTTTTTTCATATTGATCCAAAGCTCTCTGGTAGCGGAGTCGAACTTTCTTTCGGTGCCGCCGACTTTTTTTTCCATATCCTTTACAATCCTGACAAATAGTCCAGCTAGTAGCTGTATTTTCCATCTTTTTCACTTCTTCTTTTTGTTTCTTTGACTTTTGTTTCTTTGACAAATCCAGTGGAACGTTTAAACCAATTGTCTCAACAAAAAAATAGTCTTAAATAAGTATGCTAAAATATCATAAATTGGGGTAAAATACTATACTTGAAAACTTTTGCGCTTTGGATACACTTGTCTAATAAATTAACATGAAACGATTTATAGAAAATTATCAATCAGAAAGTTTTGACATCCTTATTATTGGTGGTGGCATCAGCGGTGCCTGTATTGCTTATGAAGCAGCAACTCGTGGACTTAAAGTAGCACTAGTTGAAAAAGGAGATTTTGGTGCAGCTACCTCTGCTGCTACCTCTAAAATGATTCATGGTGGATTGCGATATTTAGCAAAGATGGAACTAAGTCTAGTTCGAGAATCACTTAGAGAAAGAAGAATTTTATCCAATATAGCTCCTAATTTTGTGCAGCCCATTCCTTTTTTACTATCTTATTATGATAGAGATAAGGCAGGTGGAGGACTGCTTAAAATAGGGATGTTATTATATGAATTATTATCTTTTGATAAAGGATGGCTAAAAGATAAGAGTAAAAAAATGCCCCTTCACCAAACCATTTCTAGAGAAAAGGTAATCAGTGCTATTCCTAAAGCCAATTCTAAAGGACTCAAAGGTGCTCATTTATATTATGATTGTGTTAATCATTTTCCTGAACGATTTACCTTAGCTTTTTTAAAATCTGCAGTAAAACACGGAGCCAAAATTGCCAATTATACAAAAATGGAGGACTTCATTTTGGAACAAAATGCAGATGGACAACAAGTAGTAAAAGGAGTGCAGGTGACCGATTTATTGCATCAAAAACAACACCAGTTAAATGCTAATTTGGTCATTAATTGTGCAGGACCTTGGGCGGATTTAGTTTTAAATAAAATTAAAAAACCAAAAACACATAAGCAATTAAGACGATCCGAAGGAATCCATATTATTACTAAAAAACTAGTAGACAAATACATTTTTTCTGGGGCAACTAAAACAGGGAAGCACTATTTTATTGTGCCTTACAGAAACCATGCACTTATCGGTACTACAGACAAAGAATACATTGGACATCCTAATGAGTGGAAGGTAACCAAATCAGCTATTACGGAATTATTGGATACGGTCAATGAATCTTTTGGCAATGGAGAGAAAATCAGGTATGAGGATATTGTTTATGCCTATGGTGGTTTACGGCCTTTAGTAGCTAGTGAAAAAGAGGATACCTATAATGCCTCTAGAAAATACGAATTGACCGATTTATCAGCAGACGGGATTGAAGGTTTAATAGGAGTAGAAGGAGGAAAATGGACCACTAGTCGAGGCTTGGCAGAAATAGTTATTGATAAAGCCTTTAAAAAATTAAATATTACATCAAAAAAATCAAGCACTGCTACAAACTATGTTATCGGTTCTGAAATTGAGAATCTAGCAACTTTTACCAAAGAAAAACAAGTCCAATATCCAAACTATTCTGAAGCTCAGATTGAATATTTAGTCAAAAGTTATGGAACAGAAATTGATGCAGTGATGGAGTTAACTGCTCAAAATCCAGCTTGGCAAAAATCAATAACAGCCGATGGAGAAAATCTAGGACAAATTGTATATGCCATAAGAAATGAAATGGCTTTTACCTTAAGCGACCTATTATTAAGGCGCACAGGAATTGGTTTATTAGGTCATCCTGGGGAAGAAAAGTTGGCCGAAATTGCTACCTTAGCTGCTAAGGAATTGAATTGGAGTGAAGAAAAAAAACAGCAAGAAATAAAAACGATTAATCAATTATTGCAATTGCCTTTGTAAGAGCATGTTTAAATCAGGGTGAACGAAAAGTCTAAATCGTAATATTATAACTCGCTGCAAAAACCGAAATCCGATGGTTGAAGTTTGTAACTTCAACCCAATATTTCAAAAGTTTGCAACTTTTATCAGACGATTATATATTAGACTTGTTACCCTTGATGTTTAAATCGAAAAAATGAAAAAATCAAGCAAGTTTTCACCTGATTGGATTAACACCGCACCAATAGCCAAGTCTTTTCGTTCCATTTTCAAGTACGGAAATCCTGAAGGTTTTAAGCATCCTAATGAGCGAATGTATGAAGAATTGAAAGAAAAATTTCAATTGACTGATGAGGATTTTAAGCAAAAGGTGTCTACAGGAAATGAAATTATAAGCATAGAAAAAGCCGTAGGAATTGCCACCCATCACTTGGCTGCTTTTAAAAAAATTGTAGGACAAGAAAATGTTTCTTCTGATACCTATGACCGTATTAAATATTCAACAGGCAAAACTGCTGAAGAAGCTTTTCAATTAAGGAAACAACAAATTGGGAAGTTAACCGACCTAGTGATCCACCCCAGAAACAAATCTGAAATAAGCGAATTGGTTCAATATTGTAACGAGCATAAGCTTCCTATTTATGTGTATGGAGGTGGTTCTTCTGTTACTTTAGGTTTTTATCCAGAGAAAGGAGGAGTGACGCTTGTCTTATCTACTCATCTGAACAAGATAATCGAAATTAATGAATTAAATCAAACAGTGACCGTAGAGGCTGGTATGTTAGGACCAGCTTTTGAAAAGGCTCTAAATAATGCTCCAGAATTGTATAAATGTAAAAAAGCCTACACAGGAGGCCATTTTCCACAGTCTTTTGAATACTCTTCCGTTGGAGGATGGTTTGTTACTTTAGGATCAGGACAACAATCCTCCTATTATGGAGATGCCGTCGATTTAGTAGCTGCCATTGAAGTGATCACTCCTACAGGTATCATTAAAACCTTGGATTATCCTGCCACGGCATCAGGCCCAAAAGTGATGGATATTTTTGCTGGAAGTGAAGGCGTTTATGGCATTGTAGTAGCGTTAACTTGGAAAATTTTTCATCACCAACCTCAAAGTCGACAATATATGAGTTTCATTTTTCCCGACTGGAATTCGGCAGTGAATGCCAGCAGAGAAGTGAGTCAAGGAGAATTTGGGATGCCTGCAGTATTCCGTATTTCCGATGCAGACGAGACTCAGTTTGGTTTAAAATTATATGGAATAGAAGGTACTTTCTTTGACAAACTAATGAAATTTAGAGGGTATCAACCAGAAAAACGTTGTCTTTGCATTGCAACAGCAGATGGAGCAAAACAATTTGCCAAGAATATAAAAAAGCAAACAAAAGCAATTTGCAAAAAACACGGTGCTATGTATTTAGGCAAAAAACCTGCTAAACAATGGGAACATGGTAGATTTGCTGACCCCTATCTTAGAGAAGATCTAATGGACTATGGTCTATTAATTGATACCTTGGAAACCGGTGTAAAATGGGATAATCTGCATGAAATTCATCAAAAGGTAACTGCTTTTGTGAAACAAAGGCCCAATACATTCTGCTGGACACATGCCTCGCATTTTTATCCTCAAGGCACCAATCTATATTTCATTTTTTTACTAAGAGAAGAGGATTATCAAGCTTATAAGGATTTTCAGCGGAGTATTATCAATGCGATGATAGAACATGGTGGTACGCCCTCCCATCATCATGGTGTTGGTAGAATGGCCGGACCTTATATGATAAAGTATCTCGGAAAAGAAAAATTGGCGGTATTAAAAGCGCTGAAAAATCATTTTGACCCTAATAATATTATGAACCCTGGGGGACAAATGGGGATTAGTTGATGTAAGCTATTAGCTTTCAGCAGTTAGCTATTAGCCCAAATTAAATGTTGACTTGGCGTCTATTATTTGTTGTGCCAATTGCCAGTCATTTACAATAGCTAATGAACGCTTAGCAGCTAATTGCTGATTGCTAAATAGTTACGATGTAAGTAAACTTAACAAAATGAAACCAACTATATTATCCATTGATTGTGGTACGCAAAGTTTAAGAGCGATGCTTTTTTCCTTGACTGGCGAGCTACTCGATAGCGAACAAATTTTATATGAACCCTATTATAGTAAAAATCCAGGTTGGGCAGAACAAGATGCAACGATCTATTGGGAGAGTTTATGTCGCGCAACACAGGCACTAAAAGCTCGCTCCAATGCCCATTTTAAAGAGGTCCTAGGAGTCGGCATAACCACTCAAAGGAATACCTTAATCAACCTTGACAAGGAAGGCAATCCACTTCGTCCGTGTACCGTTTGGTTAGACCAGCGGAAAGCAAAACCAGAATACCAACCCAATTTTCTAGTAGGTGGGATGCTTGGCGTTTTAGGTTTAAAAAAGACTTTGCACGAAATGGAAGCCGATGCAAAATGTAATTGGATACGGCAAAACGAGCCAGAAATATGGAATAAAACCCACAAATATGTTCAAGTTTCTGGTTTTTTAAATTATCGACTCACCAATGAATTTACGGATTCGGTCGCTTCTCAAATAGGACATGTTCCTTTTAATTATAAAAAACAAAATTGGATAGCCGACAAAGATTTTTTAGAGTTTGGCGATAAATTATTTCCAATACCTATTTCAAAATTGCCAACCCTAATACCTGCTGGGAAGGAACTCGGAAAAATCACTAATAAAGCGGCTAGCCAAACAGGAATTCAACAAGGAATCCGGGTAATAGCTTGTGGTTCGGATAAAGGATGTGAAACCTTAGGTATGGGTGTTTTAGATAATTCCACGGCGAGTCTTAGTTTTGGTACTATTGCTACTGTGCAAACAACCGTTCCAAAATATATGGAACCCTTGCCATTTATTCCTGCCTATCCTGCGGCCATTCCAGGCTATTGGAATCCAGAGATGGAAATATATCGAGGTTTCTGGATGGTCACTTGGTTTAAAAATGAATTTGCTTTAAAAGAAGTACAAAAAGCAGCAGAAAAAAATATTCCAGCAGAGGTAGTGATGAACCAATTATTGAAAGACACCGCTCCCGGAGCAATGGGCTTAATCGTACAACCTTATTGGAGTCCAGGATTAGGAGAGAAAAACGCTAAAGGAGCCATGATTGGTTTTGGAGACGTACATAAAAAAGCACATGTATATCGGGCAGTTATCGAAGGCTTAGCCTATGGACTTTTAGACGGTACCAAACGATTGGAAAAACGAGGAAAAATGAAGTTCCAACAATTTACGGTCTCAGGAGGAGGTGCCCAAAGTGATGAAATTTGTCAAATTTTTGCAGACCTATTTAATAAACCCATGTTAAGAGGCCAAACCCACGAGTCTTCAGGTTTAGGGGCAGCTATTTTGACCGCCTATGGGGTCCATCAATTTGACTCTGTTGAATCAGCAGTAAAAAATATGGTGGTCTATCAAGATACTTTTGAACCTAATCCTGAAAATGCTACAATTTATAAAAGATTATTTGAAAAGGTTTATTTAAAAATGTTCAAAAATTTAGCTCCTTTATATGAAGAAATAAAAACAATTACTGGCTATCCTGCGGATTAAATATTATTACTTAAGTAGTCTGACAAAAATAAGCTAAGTAACGACGAAATAATAAGTTGGGCAATCTGGTTCTACATCGTTCCTAACAACTAATTATGTATAATCATTTGACAATCAAAACTCTACATCTCCGCATCTCTGCGTTTATTTTTGTACTCCTACTTTACTCTTGAATCTTATCAATTTTAATTTTCAGGCGCGCAGAAAGCGACCCCGAAAAATGCAGCGCAATAAATACGTTGCACCTCCGCACCTCTGCGTTCAATACCACCACATCCTACTTACTCCAAAGCGCCCCAATACCAGCATCCCACAATTCTTTATTAAAAGAAGGAATTTCTTTATTCAGCAATTGTTGAACCTCTCTATTCAACTCCACCCATTTAGCATCCAGTTCTTTTTTTCTATCCAAAGAGGGTTGGTTCACTTGTGGAATATCACTTTCTGTCTGATTAATTAAGAAAAAATAATTGGCCGTAAATCCATTAGGAAAGTTTTCTACATCATCATATGCTTTTGATTTACGCTGCACCATGGTCTCATCCCATACCTTTATCCTCTTTAATAATTCTTGCCCTTTTCCTTTTAGAGATAAATATTTTTCTTCGGCTGGTAATTTTTTCACAATCTTACTCAACTGTGATTGCAAGCCATTTAGTTGATTGACCGATTCATGCATGCTGGAATATTTATCTTCCATTTCTGTCATCAAGGCATCATAAGATTTATAGCGATCTGGCGAAGTTGAGTATACAGGATTAGGAGATATACTGGCAGTAGTTGATACCTCTTGATCTCCGTTTTTCAAAGTAAAAGTATACGCTCCTGGGATAGCTTTATGTCCACTATAACTGCCTTCTATATAAACCCCTGGTATCCCTTTTGTAGATTTATGTCGCATATTCCAAACAAAACGATTCAATCCTTTCGCCTTAGATAAAGTTGGCTCGGCAGAAGGGCCACCCGCCCATGCTTTAAAAGTGGAGTCTTTTTTGGAAGTGATGGTTCGTATCGTTTTTCCAGTAGCATCTTTAATCGTTAAGGATATATTATCTCCTTTTTTGATAGTGGGCAATTGATAATACAATACTACTCCATTCGCAGGATTCACCCCTCTTAGAGGATTGGTTCCTTTGAATGATTTTCTGGTACTATTCAATTCACTACCTCCATTTACTAGGATGGCATCTTCTGGCTGATACAATTGAAAATCGCTATTGACATTTTTATATTGACGTAATGCCCCTAAATCATCCAATATCCAAAAGGATCGACCAGAGGTCGCTACTATTAAATCATTATGCCGAATCTTTAAATCAGTGATCGGTGTAACAGGTAAATTCAGTTGTAAAGGTTCCCATGATTTTCCATCATTCCAAGAAGCATAGATGCCTGTTTCTGTACCTGCAAACAATAAACCTTTTCGGTCTGAATCTTCTCGGACTACTCTTGTAAAAGCACCATAAGGAATTCCCTTGCTGATATTGGTCCAGGTCTTTCCGTAGTTAGTCGTTTTATATAACCCCGGTTGATGATCGTTAAATTTGTAACGAGTCGTAGCGATATAAGCAGTGGCAGGATCATGTGGAGATACCTCAATGGCATTAATTAAACATTCCTTTAAACCATTAGGAGTTACGTTGGTCCAATTAGCTCCCTCGTCTTTTGTAATATGCACTAAGCCATCATCACTACCTACCCACATCACGCCTTTTTCATGAGGAGATTCTATTACATAACTGATCGTTCCATAACTTTCTGCCCCTACTGATTCATTGGTATACGGTCCCCCGCCCTTGCCTTGCTTTTCTTTTTCATTTCGAGTTAAATCTGGAGAAACTTCTCTCCAATTCATACCTACATCATCGGTACGTAATAAAACTTGGGCAGCATGATAGTAAGTCGCATGATAGGCAGTATCATTATCATGTTTAGACCAAATAATAGGGGCATTCCAATTGTATCGATATTTCATATCCTTAGCATCTTCTGCTAAATATTGGATGGGGGCAGCCATAATATTTGTTCCAGCCTTTGCTTTGGTGTCTAATATATTGATCGTTCCTAAATAGCTTCCGCCCATCACATACAATGGGTGATCTGGATCGAACGCTAAAAAAGCACTTTCGCCACCCGCAGAAGCGGACCAACTTTGCTGAGTAATTCCCCAACTCTTCAATTCTCTATTGGCGATTTTTATGGAGGTATTATCTTGCTGTCCACCATATAAATTATACGGAAAGGAATTATCTACATTAACTCGATAAAATTGAGAGGTGGGCATATTATCTTGTCTTGACCATGTCTTTCCTCTATTAAAACTTATAGCTGCCCCTCCATCATTGGCGATGCAAAGATTTTTGGGATTGCTAGGATTAATCCATAAGTCATGGTAGTCCCCATGTGTCCCTGTCAACCGTTCCCATGTCTTTCCGCCATCACTAGATCGCAGACAAGGGGCACTTAGTACATACACCATATTTTCATTCTGCGGATCGGTAAACACCTCCGTATAATACCAAGCTCTTTGCACCAAACGGTGATCTTTACTCACTCTAGTCCAACTACCCCCTGCATTCATAGATACAAACAAACCTCCTTTTTCTTGGTTAGAATCACTCTCTACTAGCGCATATAATTTACTAGGATTCGATTGACAAACGGCAATCGCCATTTTACCCTTTTCAGCAGGCAAGCCTTTATGAATCTTTTTCCAAGTTGCCCCCGAATCTGTAGATTTATATAATCCACTCCCCGGCCCTCCACTAATTACTTTCCAAGGTAAGCGTTGGTGTTCCCACATGGCAGCATATAAGATATGGGGTTTACTTTTATCCATTGATAGTTCTACACATCCTGTTCCTTTATCAACATACAAGGACTTCTTCCAAGTTTTACCACCATCTACTGTCTTGTACAGTCCTCGTTCTTCGGAATTACTGTATAAAGCACCTTGCGCTGCCACATATACAATATCTGGGTTGGTTGGATGAATAATAATTCTAGAAATATGTTGGGTCGCATCGAGTCCTACTTTATTCCAAGTCTTCCCAGCATCAATGGATTTATATACCCCATCACCATGATGCGTCATCACCCCTCTTGGTGCATGTTCTCCCATACCGCAATAGACAATATTAGGATCGGTTTCAGAGACAGCCACCGCTCCAACTGAACCTGTTTTAAAAAATCCATCTGATATATTTGTCCAATACTGTCCTGCATCTTCTGTTTTCCAAAGGCCACCACCCGTAGTGCCCATGTAATAAGTCAATGGATCGCCAATGACACCAGAGGCTGTTACAGAACGACCTCCTCTAAATGGGCCAATGTTTCTATATTTTAAAGGGGAAAAATAGGTGTTTGCTTGATCGGTTGATGCTACTTTGGAAGCCGTTTGGGCTATTATATTTGGGGGGGGATTAAATGCGAAAAAGAATGTTACCAATAAGAATTTTACAACTCGTTGTGTAATAATCATAGCCAATTTATTTGAGTACTGAATTTTGAATGGCTAAATGTACAAATTTATAATTTAAGTAACGAGTGAAAATTAAGATGTCTATTTTGGATAGTCAAATTTGAACTGCAAAATGCAAAGCTACTCCTAAGTAACGATAAAACAATAACTCCATCATTTGGACGGCTTCTTTGGGTATACAACAAATTAGAGGCGGCAGAATTATCAATCAGATAGCTTTGGAGCTATCAGATTGAAC
>CAYOBX010000141.1:0-12229 GCA_964402245.1 uncultured Saprospiraceae bacterium
ACCATAAATAGCAAAAATATATTTTTCATTTTCGTTTTTATTTTAAAATATTGTTTCAAAGGTTCAAAGATTTAAAGGTCCAAAAATATACTTAATAGGGGGAGCAAACTATAGCTTTTAATTTATTTGACAGCAATATTACATCCAATGAATTCAAAGAATATTAAAAATATAGCCCTATTGCTCCTTCTTTAGAAGATCCTGTTGTAGAATTATCTGATTTTTTCTTACTTTGTAGATTATTTTTGTTGATTAGGTCAATAATTACCTTTTCAACAATTGAAAATTCTCATCTATTCAGTAACGACGTAAGAAAAATATCAAAATGGGCTTAGGAGATCGCTTAAAATCATGGTTTGTTATAGAAGAAGATACCCCAAATAAATCCAAGAAGTCTAGTAAAACAAAAAGCATCCCTGAAAAAAAAGCTTCCACTGCAAAAGCATCTACAGGAACTTCCTCCAATACGGAATCAAAAGGAGCAGCGGGTCAAGTAACGGATAAGTTTATGTCTATTCTACTAGCTGCTATGGATAAGAATAATTTAGAAGGATTTGATTATCTAGAATTTAAACAGGCATTAAAGAACTTGGAGAATATGCCAATGGACGAAAAAACTAGGTATCAATCAGCCTTCGCTATGGCTAAGACGATGAACGTAACGCCAGCGCATCTTGTAAAAACCGCAGGGCATTATGTGGCAATATTAAATCAAGAAGAGCAGAAATTTGGTCAAGCCTTGACTGCCCAAAGATCAAAACAAATAGGAGGTCGAGAAAAACAAATGGCAGATCTTGAAAAAGGTATTAAGGCCAAAGCAGATCAGATACAGCGTTTAACGAAAGAAATAGAAGCAGATCAAAAAACTTTGGCCACTATAAAAGAAGAAATTTCTGGAGCAGTCGTCAAGGTAGAAACTACAAAGAATAATTTCATAGCCTCTTTTAATTCTTTGGTAGCACATATTCAGAAGGATATAGATAATATGACGAAGTATTTGAAATAGAAGTCAGATGTATGATTTTGACCGCCTAAGATGTAGCATGGTCAAAATCATACGTCTGACAGCGAAGCGATCTGACTTCTGACAGTCCTTGAAAAGGACGATCTGACTTCTTAAATAAAACAGTAATCTAAATAATATCAATAAAAAATGGGAGAGTTTAAACCTAAATCATTTTGGCAACGACCGGAAGGTGTGACAGGAGCAGTTTTCCTCGGAGCCCTAATACTAGGTGGTGGATATTTATTATCGATGCTTCCTTTAGCAGCTATACTTTCTAGTACCGTATACCTTGCAGGAACACTAATGGCTTTAGCGGCTGTTATATTTATAGCTTTGGATTCGAAGACTCGAACCTTAGTAAGCTATATGTACAAGAGCGCCATGAGAGCCATCACAGGACTGTTTGTACAAATAGATCCGATAGGTATATTAAAATCTTATGTGGATGATTTAAAAAACAATTTGCGACAAATGAATAAGCAAATTGGAAAGCTACGTGGTCAGATGCATAAGTTAAAGGAATTGATTGTTAATAACAGGCGACAAATCCAGGAGAACATTAGCTTGGCTGGTAGAGCAAAGGAGACTGGGAAACAAGCGGAAGTTATTTTAAAAACTCGAAAAGCTGGACGTTTAAAAGAGTCTAATGCCAAACTAGAGGCATTGTACAAAAAGATGGAAGTCCTTTATCGGGTATTGACAAAAATGTATGAGAACTCTGAGATATTACTGGAAGACGTAAAGGATCAAGTAATGATCAAAGATCAGGAACGAAAGGCCATTCATGCTAGTCACTCTGCGATGAAATCCGCCATGAGCGTCATCAAGGGTGATAAGGATGCTAGATATATGTTTGACATGGCTTTGGAGGCTGTTGCAGATGATGTAAGTAAGAAAGTAGGAGAAATGGAGCGATTTATGGATATGTCTTCTGACTTTATGAACTCTGTAGATCTTCAAAACGGCGTGTTTGAAGATGAAGGGATGAAGATGTTGGAAAAATGGGAAAAAGAAGGAGCTTCTCTATTATTAGGTGAAGAAAAAGACGATCTAATTGTAGCAGCTAATAACGATGAAGAAGTACTAGATTTAAATGTTCCCGTTAAAACTCCTGTTAGAGTGGAAGGACATCGAAATCAATATGATACTTTCTTTGAGTAAACACCGTCTTAATGATAGATGTCAGATCGTTTCTACGAAACTGTCAGAGGTCAGATCGCTCCGCTGTCAGATTTATGACGTTGACTTCGCTAAGCCCCGACATCCTATATGATCAACATCACAATTCTGACTTCTGACAGTTCCGTTAGCGTAAGCTAACCAGAACGATCTGACAGCGCAGCGATCTGACTTCTAAAAAAATAATAACTTACTTATTTAATATTAATTTAAAATGGCAAAAAG
Source organism: uncultured Saprospiraceae bacterium (assembly GCA_964402245.1). Taxonomy (GTDB): domain Bacteria; phylum Bacteroidota; class Bacteroidia; order Chitinophagales; family Saprospiraceae; genus JAFMDF01. The sequence goes on from CAYOBX010000141.1 coordinate 2,411, forward strand.
ACTTACGACCTTTTCTAAATTATTGATTACATTACTTATTTTGGGAGTAATAGTTTTCGGTGGAGACTGGATTTTAAAGAACACAAATGCTGGTCAATCCATCCAAGATCAAGCAGATAATATAGAGCAGGGCGGTGCGGATTATGGAAGTAATGGAACTAGTTCCTCTACTTCACCAGCGAATAGACCTAGTTCCAACTCTGGCAATGTCAATAGAGAGGATGTTATTAAGATTGGCGTGGTAACATGGGGAGGATATGCTGCTGGACAGTATTTCAATGAAGGTTTTGAAGCGAGTAAAGCTTCTCGTTTTTATAAAGACTATGGTTTCCAAGTGGAGTTCAAAGTTTTAGATGACTTTGTTCCATCTAGAGCTGCATGGAAAAATGATGACGTAGATTTGCTTTGGGCAACTATTGACGCTTTTCCTACAGAAGCAGGTGGTGATTTAGCTCAATTTGATCCAGTTGTTTTATTTCAAGCAGATTGGTCAAGAGGTGGTGATGCCATTGTTGCTAGAAGAGGTATTTCTAAAGTATCTGATTTAAAGGGTAAGAAAATTGCGGTTGCGGAATTAACCCCTTCTCACTCTTTCCTTTTATGGATGCTGGAAGCAGGTGGTTTGACACAAGATGATGTAACTTTAGTACCACAAGAAAGTGCCATCCAAGCAGCCACAATATTTAAAAGTCAGCGGGTAGATGCAGCAGTGGTTTGGTCACCAGACGATATTTTAGCGATCAAAGCAGTTCCTGGGTCTAGAATTTTAGAAAGTACTCGTTCTGCTTCTAATATTATAGCAGATGTATTCTTTGCAAAAAAAGGATATGTCAATAAGAATAGAAAACGATTAGAACAGTTATATGAAGGTTGGATGAAAGGGGCAGCTGAGATCAACAACTCTCCTACGGCACGAAATAAAGCCGCAAGTATCTTGGCTAGAGAATTCACAGAAAGAGGTACTGCTTTATCTACAGAAGAAGCAGATGAAATGATTGGAAACGTGCGCCTAGTGACGCATGGGGATAATAAAAACTTCTTTGGCTTGAATAAAAGTTTCAAAGGGGTTACTGGTGAAAGTCTGTACTCAAGAATGTCTAATGTGTATAATGACCTCGGACACACAGGGGGAAAATTCCCGCCTACTTGGTCTCAAATCAACTATCCTGGTTTAGTAAATAATACAACTTTAGCAGGAGAAGCACACTTTCCAGAAAAATCTAAGGAATTTGCCACTGCTACCAAAGCAGATGAAACAAAAGAAGCAGTAGCCTCTAAGCAGGTCTCTATTAGCTTCCGAACAGGCGAGTATCAGTTGGATGAAAATTCTAAGTATATCATTGATAAAGAATTTGTTCCTATTGCGAATGCATTCTCTAATGCTAGAATTAGAATTGAAGGAAATACAGATAATACTGGATCAAGAGCTACTAATCTTGCCCTTTCTAAGAAAAGAGCGCAAGCGGTTGCTAATTATCTTGCGTCTGAATACAATATGTCTAGAAATCGTTTTGTAGTGGTGGGAAATGGCCCTGATAAACCAGTAGCAGATAATAATACAGAAAGAGGTCGATCTAATAATCGTCGTACAGATTTTGAATTGATTTCTGGATAATTACCCGTAGAGACGTAGCGGTGCTACGTCTCTACGCAACCTCTTCTCCAATAGCAGCCTGCCACAATTCATACCATTCTTCATGACTTAATACAATTTCTAATGCTTTTAATGCAGCTTCCACACGCTTAATTTTAGAGGTACCCAGTACAGATACAATACGGGAAGGATGTTTATTAATCCATGCTAATAGGATTTGATCTATTCCTGCATTGTGCTTTTCTCCTAACTCTTCTGCCACCTTTTGAATTGCTTGAATACGCTCTTCTTCTGAACTACCAAATATAGTACCTCCTCCTAATGGAGACCATGCTGTCGGCTGAATTTCATGTTTCATACATTGGTCTAAGGTACCATCTTCAAAAGCATTTCGATGGGTAATAGATACCTCTACTTGATTGGTAACTAAAGGGGTATAGCTATTCAACAAATCAAATTGAGAAGGCGTGAAATTGGAAACTCCAAAATGCTTTACCTTTCCTGCTTTTTTTAATTGACTAAATGCCTCTGCAATTTCGCTAGGGTTCATTAAATAATCAGGACGATGTAGCAGTAATAAATCTATCTGGTCGATTCCTAATGCTTGTAGAGAATTATCGGCGGATTGCAATATATGTGCAGCACTAGAATCATAAGATTTAATCTTATGAGTAGGTCGTTCTTCACAAATAAGTTTGATCCCACATTTGGTAGTTATTTGAACTTTATTCTTTAAATCTTTACGACGTTTAAGGATGGCTCCAAATTCGCTTTCAGTGGTATAGCAGCCATATATATCCGCATGATCGAAATCATTAATTCCTAAATCCAAACATTGGTCAATAAATCGTTCTTGGGCAGCTAAGGAAAGTTTTTCTCCCCATACTCCTAAACGCATCGTACCGATTATTACTGGAGAAAAATTTATTTTGGACATAATTTTTTTTAAAATACAAAATTCAAATACCAAAATTCAAATCGTGATGTTGGGCTGACCAGCATCACGTTTTGAATTTTGGCATTTGTTATTCGTTATTTGAATTTTGAATTATTCATTAAACAAATCCATTAATGCTTGACTAGTCACCCCTACCCCAGTCTCAATAGAAAGCGAAGGATCCGGATAATAAAATGGAGAATGTAAGCCAGGCAGTTCCGCGCCACTTTTCATTCTTGCATCAGGAACCGTTCCTAACCAATATAAAATCGTAGGCACTTTATGGGTAGTTTGGCTGTATCGAGAATAATCTTCTCCGACCATTTGCGGCTCAGCAGCTTGGATATTAGCAGCTCCAATTATTTTTTCTGCGGAAGCGATCACCTTTTTAGTCAATGCTGGATCATTGTAATTTGCAGGAGTCCCTGAAGGTTTAATGGATACTGTTGGCATTTTTTCTTCTGGCAAACCAGCAGCAATAGCTGTTCCTCTAGCAATCTCTTTTATACGTTTGAAGATTAAATCTCGTACTTCTGTCTTATAAGTCCGTATCGTCAATTTCAAAGTAACTTCATCAGGAATTATGTTATGTACGGTACCTCCTTTAATGGCACCAACTGTTACTACAGCATCTTCGATTGGTTTTATATTTCTACTGACAATCGTTTGCAAATCCATTACCATCATACTAGCTAATACAATTGGATCAACGGACATATGCGGAGACGCTCCATGGGCACCTACACCATATACACTAATATCTACACTCTCTACACTAGCCATAGAATAGCCTTCACTTAATCCAATTTGACCAGCAGGAACAGTTGGACTTGAGTGTAAACCAATGCCATAAGTAGGTACGCCAAACTTTTCATATAATCCTTCATCTATCATCATTTTCGCCCCACGTCCTAATTCTTCTGCTGGTTGACCGATAAGCATTAAAGTACCCTTCCATTGGTCTTTCATTTTAACCAAGGCTCTTGCTGTACCTAGCAAGGTAGTCATATGTATATCATGTCCACAAGAATGCATCACGCCTGTGGTTTGTCCATTGAGGTCAATTTGTTTTGTACTCGCATAGGCCAATTCTGTTTTTTCTGGCATTGGTAGCGCATCCATATCTGTACGATATAAGATAGTAGGACCTGTCCCATTTTTAAAAATTCCTACAATACCATGTCCACCGAAATTTTCTGTAACTTCTAAGCCAGCATCTCTTAAAGCGGAAGCCAATGCAGCAGCCGTTTCTTTTTCTTGTAAAGAGATTTCAGGGTTTTGATGTCTTTCTTTATAGAAATTTACTAGAAAAGGAAGATCTTCCTTTATAAGATCTGCCATTTCTGAAGGAGGATCCTTTGGCATTTGGATCGCTGCACAAGACACTAATGTAATTAAGAGTAATAAATATCGCATAGTTATTTTTTTATGAAAATTTACGGCAATTCTAGATGTTGACAGTTTACCACTAATTCACCAATTGTAGATGTTGACACAATCTAATTGTGCAATTTGAAACCCTACAAATGGTAGAATAGAGAAGCGAGAATAGAGAACAGAGAATAGAGAACAGAGAATAGATTTCGTTTACAAACAATGAATTATCGTAGTTTTTAAACGGAAACTATCTCTATTCTCGCTTCTCTGCTCTCTGTTCTAAAAAGTGTATGGTTTTAAAATTGTGCAATAGGAAAACCTATACAAAGAATTAGTGAATATTAGTGAATTCGTGGTTTTATCATGCATAAATATAAAGGAAAGCTGTCATATATTATAATTACACTTCCCCAATAAAGATATTTTGCAAATAACTCAATATCCCTTCTATATCTTCTGAAGAGAATCGCTGCCAGTCTTCTTTCTTCCTAAACCAAGTCATTTGGCGTTTAGCATAGCGTCTAGAATTTCTTTTTATCAACTCAATAGCTTCCTCTAAACTAATTTTATCTTCAAAATAATCGAATAACTCTTCATATCCCACCGTTTGTAAGGCATTCAAATGTCTATTGGAATGCAAGGCTCTTGCTTCTTCTACCAGACCTTCTTGAATCATTACTTCTACTCTTTGATTAATTCGATCATAGAGTGCTACTCTATCCATTTCTAACACAATCTTTATGATCTCAAATGGTCGTTCTTTAGGGGCTTGATTTCTAAATTTTGAAAAAGGTTCTCCACTAGCTCTTATGACGGATAATGCTCTAATTAATCGATGAGGGTTAGCTGTATCAACCTCTGCATAGTAGGATGGATCTAATTCTTTTAAACTAGCCTGTAAAGGAGCTAATCCTTCTTGTTCGAATTGATTAATTAGTTCTTCTTTGATATGTTCTGGTACTTCTGGAAATTCATCCAGACCTTCACAAACTGCTCGTATATAGAGGCCTGATCCTCCCACCAAAATGGCTGCTTCATAGCCTTCCATTAATTGTTCTAACTTACTTAAGACCTCTTTTTCATAATCACCAACGCTGTAACTATCCTGAATACTAAGATTATTAATAAAATGATGTGGGGCTTGTGCTAATTCAGTATCCGTTGGTTTAGCAGTACCAATATTCATTTCTCTATAAAATTGGCGACTATCCGCAGAAAGTATTTCAATACCAAAGTGATTAGCAATCCTGATAGCAGTACTCGTTTTACCTGCTGCAGTTGGCCCTCCAATGACTATTAAATACCTTTTTTGTACCATGAAGCGAAGATAGAAAAAAATTGCGTGGCTCAAGCTGCTATAACTTAAAAAATCTTCGAGATTTGAGTCCACTCCGAAAAGTCGATTCGAGCGAAATCTGCAAGTTTTTCAAAAACTGGCAGATCTATAACTCTATCATAATCAAATTTCTATAAATCTATATTTACAGTAATTGATTTAAGTAACGACGAAATAATAAATTCGGCAATCTATCCTGTCCGTAGTATAGTTATTGAATGGGTATTTCCTGACATTTTCTTAAATTGATTACTTTTGTAAAAACAGCTAATAGCTCACTTGGTTAGAAGCTTAAACAAATCGTTTTCAAATAATTCAATGAGATTGTCTTACAGAATCGTGCGACCATTAGCACGGATTGCTTTAAAAATATATTTTAGAAAAATTTACCTGACTGGTCTTGAAAACATACCTAAAGATAAGCCTGTTATATTAGCCGCTAACCATCCTACAGCCTTTCTAGAACCCTGCTTATTAGCTTGTACCCTACCTCGTCCTTTACATTTTATGGTGAGAGGTGATTTTTTTCAAAAAGAACTCCATAAACAATTATTGGAATCTTTGCATATGATGCCCATTTACAGATTGAAAGATATTGGGCTAAAAGGAGTGAAAAATAACTTTTCTGCTTTAGATAGAGTCTACGATTTGTTGGAGAAAAAAAAGATGGTCTTAATTCTTGCAGAAGGAAAAACGGAACATGAAAAACGATTACGTCCAATCCAAAAAGGGACTGCTAGAATGGCTATCGGAGCCATGGAGAAGTATCCTCATTTGGATGTCCAAATAGTGCCCATTGGTGTCAATTATAGGGACGTACTACGTTTTAGATCTTACGTCATGCTAGATATAGGACAAGGGATAGATGTTAAGTCTTATTTACAGGCTACCCAACAACATCCTGCAAAGACTATTAAACAAATTACTAAAAATTTAAAAGCACAACTAGAACAACAGGTCGTCATAATTGATGAAGTTGCTGATGAGCAGTTAGTTGAACAACTATTTCGATTGTCTGCCGTGAAAACCCGCCCTTTTCCTATTCAATTAGCAGATAGAAAGCCTTTGGAGCTTCAAAAACGCATTACCAATCGAATTAATTTGATGAGTGTTGACGAAAAAGAGCAAATAAAAGAGCAGACAAATCAATTTTTCACCCAATTAGCAGCACACAAACTACCGCCAGAGGCACTACAAGTCATCAAAAAACCTACTATCTTTTATTATTTTAAACTTGTACTAGGTTATATTCCTTATTTGTTAGGGTATTTCATTAACTTGCCTCCTTTGTATTTTGGTTATTGGTGGGCAGAGAATAAAGTAAGAGAAATCGTGTTTTATGCCTCTATCAAAGCATCTTTTGCTTTGTCGGCTTATTTAGTTTATGCCTTGATTTTTATACTGGTTGCCCTATTAATTGGTCAACCTTATTTTTATTTAGGCATATTATGTATTCCTTTACTCGGATTGTTTTCCTTGTATTTTTGGGAATTTAAAACACAAGGAAAGCAACAGGAAAAAATTGCCAAACTAGATCCATCCACCATAGCACAATTACTACAAAAAAGAAATAACATTCTAGCAAGATTTACAGAAGGGTCAGGAAACGTTTAATTTAAGTTCAAGCGCAAGAATTTGAATTTAAAATTGTTTCCAACAAAAAAGTCATTACGAACAAATGCTATACCATATTGCAAGAAAACTAATGAACTGGTACAGTCACGTTTTCTTTAGAAAAATTTATTTTACAGGACTAGATAAACTACCCATGAATCAGCCCTTTATTATGGCTGGTAATCATCCAACTGCATTTACAGAACCAAGTATACTTTGCGGACACAGTACACAGGGGAAAAACTGTTTACTAAGAGGGGATATGTTTAAAAAAGGAAAGACAACAGAGTATTTTTTAAAGAAATTAAAATGTATTCCAATCTATCGTTTTAGAGACGGTTATGCCGACATTAAAAAGAATCAAGAAATCATGGAATATTGCTATGATTTAATGGGAAAAGGAGAGAATTTGGTGATATTGGCAGAAGGAGTTTCTAAAGTAGAAAGAAGAATGCGTCCTATCCAGAAAGGAACGGCAAGAATGGCATTCGGTGCTTATGAAAAACACCAAAGAAAAGATATTGCAGTCGTTCCTATTGGTTTTAATTATACCAATCCTAATAAATTTCGGAGTTGTATATATGCTCATTTTGGTACACCTATCCCTATTACCGATTTTCTGGATGCCCATGCAGAAAATCCACGAAAAGCGATCAAACAAATGACGGATCGTATTTCAAAAGAAATGCGAAAAAGCATTATCCATATTGAAGATGAAAAAGATGATGCATTGGGGAATGAATTATTAGAGATGGTAGAAAACAGTGTTAAAGAAAAACCTTTACCTATCTATAGTTGCAAGCCTTCTAGATTACCTGAATTTTTACAGTTTACCGAAAATTTCAATAACTTATCCGTATCAAAGAAAGAACAACTCCAAGGAAATCTTCATCAATATAAAACAAAATTAGATCAACATAATATTAGCGATCAAGGTTTAGCGCAAAGTGCATATTTCAATATTTGGTCTACCTTAGCACTTTTGATTGGTTTACCCGCTTTTATATTTGGAATTACTGCCAACTTTTTACCTGTTAAAATCGGTAAGTACTATGCTGAAAAAGCAGCAAATACATTAGAGTTTAATTCTTCTTTAAGAGTAACTTTTGAGATGGGGGCCTACGTTTTTTATTTTTTTATATTATTAATTCTTGCAAGTATTTGGGGTGGTAAGTATACCTTAATTGCCGTTTTATTATTACCATTTTTTGGATATTTTAGCTTGCTATGGAGGGATGCCTTTTTCGTATGGAATGAAGGGAGAAAAGTGCGGCGTGTTAATAAAAAAATTAAAGAAGAATTATACAGTTTACGAAAAAAAATATTAGATTTAGGAGTAGGAAATGAGTAAATGCAAAATGAATAAATTCTTATGAAGCCAAAATATTCCTTCTACAAAATGGAGCGTCGTAGAAACTCCAACCGCAACCTACCTATTGAGCAAAGAGATAATAGTAGAGAAGGACAATTGCGTGCCGTTGCCCACCAATTAGGCATGCGATATAGTGCACTTGAAGGCTACAGCTCTAGACCATTCTTGAGTGAATTCAACCTATTCAAAATGGGTCGAAATAAAATGATTACTAATGTATTAAAGAAAAGAGACGACGCATTTGATACTAAACTACAAATATTTGATTACCAATTTGAAACGGGTTATGGTGGGGCTCGACGGACCTATAGACAATCGGTGTTTTTTGTACAATCAAAAAAACTAGCATTACCAGAATTCAATATGGAACCAGAATCCATTTTTCATAAAATTTCCAATTACTTAATTGGGAGTGAAGATATAGACTTTGAAGGAAATCCAAGGTTTTCTGGAAACTATGTTTTGACTGGAGATGATGAAGATTATATTCGTTTTATGATGAATCCGCATCTCTTACAATTCTTTAGTCTTAGTACTGGCTGGTATATGGAAGGTATCAATTTCTATTTGATTCTTTATAAACTAAATACTCGTTTTAAAGCTAGTTCCATAAAAAATTTCTACGATCAAGGTTATTCTATTTATCAATCCATGTCCCAAGAAATGGATTGGAAACCTATCTTATAATATTCAATCTTCGCTTGTAGCTCAAACTTTCGACTTGAGAAATTATACTCCAGCTAAAAGCTTGAGCTACGTTACTTCACCGAAGAGTATAAACTGTTAAACAATGGTATCCGCTCAAATAGATCACTTAATTTTAGGAATTAATAATTTAGAAAAAGGCTGTACTGATTTTGAAAATTTAAGTGGTGTTAGACCTGCTTTCAGTGGAGAACATCCTAATTGGGGAACCCATAATGCCCTACTCTCTCTCGAAGAAAGTTATCTGGAAGTCATTGCTCCTCAGCCCATGAAAGAATTAGCGGAGAGTCCATTTAATGTGATTAAAGATCAAATACAACTAAGTCTAATGGGCTGGGCTATTCAAACAACTGATTTAAATACGATTACTCGACTAATAGATGAAATAGGATTAGAACGTACCAACAAATTAGCTGGAAATAGAAAGACCCCCACTGGTGAAATACTTAGATGGGAATCTGTTTTTTTACTAAATGAATCTGCCCCAAGTATCAATCCCTTTTTTATTCAGTGGGAGAACCCTGCGCTACATCCTTCCAAAACGACTCCTAAAGGATGTCAATTAACAAACATTACTATAGGAGCACACGCTAATTCTTTATTAGTTACCCTCTTACAAAAACTATCCATCCCCATCACCTTTAAAGAAGATACTAAAGAAAGATGTGGTCATCTAATTGGAATGGAATTGACTACTCCTTCTGGTAAATTATCTTTATAAGTAACGACGAAAGAATAAGTCCGCCATTTGGACGAGCTTATTTTGTTCTCAGTTTTCTTTTAAAAATCTTTGCATAGCTGGGCTACGGAAATATTTTTAAGAGGAAAATGAGGGCAAAAGAAGCCGTCCAAATGATGGAGTTATTTTTTTATCGTTACTAAGT
>CAYOBX010000142.1:0-12174 GCA_964402245.1 uncultured Saprospiraceae bacterium
TGCGCTTGAACTTCTTTAAAGTCAACTGTCAACTACCTCGATAAACTTGTCAAAAGTTTTTTTGAAAATGAGAAATAAGAAATGAGAAATGATGAATGATGAATGATGAATGATATTAAGGAGAATTAGAAACAAAAATCAGAAATTCGTTGTTGAATTAGAATTATTGTTCTAATTTTAGAGCCTATTCTAGAAATTAATGACTGATACAAAAGAAATAATATTCCAAACAGCTATAAAACTCTTTAATAATCTTGGTGTTAACAATGTAACGCTTAGAGCGATTGCAAAAAAAATAGGGATCAGTTCAGGAAATTTAGCCTATCATTATAAAAACAAACAACTAATCATTGAGGATGCCTTTAAGCGCATGGAGGCAGAACGGACTTCTATCTTAACAGGTGTTCAAGAAATTCCTTCCATAGAAAAAATTTATGATGAGATGGTTCCTATCTACCAATTAGAAAAAAAATACCTCTTTCTAAACTTAGATGCTATACATATCATTAGAAATCATCCTGAATTTGCTCAAATACAAAGGGAGCATATTGAAAAAAAAATAGGCTATATACGGGCTGTATTAGACCTCTCCGTCGCCACTGGAAATATGTATCCAGAAAAAACTAAAGGGGAGTATGATCGGATTGCCCAGAGTCAATGGCTTTTAATGTATTTTTGGTTGACGCAAAAAGAAATACGGGGTATATCTTCCGATAATGTAGAGGAGTTTCAGCAATCTGTCTGGGATTTAGCTTTGCCTAAAATGACGGAAAAAGGCTTATACAAATACAGTAAACTATTTAAGCGAAAAGAGATCAATATTGATAAAACATAATTATTATTTAAACAACTTATAGAACTTATAGTAGGTGTCAGGGGTCAGGGGTCAGAACATTTCGTATAGTTATTAGGCAGAATTATTTCATTTCAAAACCGAAATAGTTCTCATTATAACGAAATGCAACCTGCCCCCTCGCTCCTGACACCTAACTAGTTAATAAATCAATTAAATATGGAAGCTTATATCTATGATATTGTCCGTACAGTAAGAGGTAAGGGCAATAAAAAAGGTGCTTTAATGGGTGTAACACCAACCCAATTATTAGTAACCTTATTGGACGAACTGAAGGAAAGAAATGATTTCGATCCGCAGCTAGTAGAAGACTTTATTTGTGGTTGTGTAACTCAAGTAAAAGATCAAGGAGCAAATATCGCTAAGACTGCTGCTCAAGTATCTGGTTATGGTGATCATTTATGTGGAGTGTCTCTAAACCGTTTTTGCGGTTCTGGTTTAGAAGCGATCAACCAAGCATCTGCTTATGTAAAATCTGGTTTTACAGATTTAATGTTGGCTGGTGGAGTTGAAAGTATGTCTAGAGTAAGTATGGGAGCAGATGGCGGTGCATTGATGATGGATCCTTCGGTATCCATTCCTGGCTATGCTATTCCTCAAGGGGTATCAGCGGATTTAATTGCTTCTAAATATGGGTATTCTAGAAAAGATGTGGACACCTTCGCAGCGGAATCTCAAGCTAGAGCTTTAGCCGCAGAAAAAGCTGGCTACTTCGGTAAATCTAGAATCAATGTTAAAGATGAGAATGGTTTCTTACTTTTAGACAGAGATGAAAATATTAGAGCAGGAACGACTGCGGATTCTTTAGGTTCTCTAAAGCCTTCTTTTGAAATGATGGGCCAAATGGCTGGCTTTGATGCCGTAGCTATTCAAAAATATCCTGAGGTAGCGGCGATCAATCATGTACACCATGCAGGTAATTCTTCTGCTATTGTTGATGGTGCGGCTATTGCTTTAATCGGTAACAAAGAAATCGGGGAAAGAATGGGTCTTAAGCCAAGAGCAAAAATTAGATCGGTAGGCGTTGTGGGTACAGATCCAACAATCATGCTAACTGGACCTGCTCCTGCTAGTAGAAAAGCTTTGAAAAAGGCAGGTATGACGAAGAGTGATATTGATTTATTTGAAATCAATGAGGCATTTGCTTCTGTAGCTATGCGTTTCATGGAAGACTTAGGCGTAGATCACTCTATCACAAATGTGAATGGGGGTGCAATTGCTTTGGGTCACCCACTTGGCGCTACTGGTTGTATGATTACGGGTACTTTATTGGATGAGTTGGAAAGACGGGATTTGAATACTGGTTTGGCTACGCTTTGTATTGGTGGCGGAATGGGGATTGCTACTATTATTGAGAGAGTTTAAAATTAGAACAGAGAGCAGAGAAGCGAGAGAAGAGATTCCAACACGCTCCTCTGCACGTTGGTCCTAATTTAGCCTTTTTTGAAAACCGAGAATCATCTTTCTGATTTGGATAATTTCGTTAAGCAGATTTTGACTTAAATCTGATTTTAGATAGCCCAAATCAAATGATAGATATACTTGTGTTTCCAATTCGCATAAAGAACCGATTGCAATATCCAAGAATTTTTTTAGTTGAGGAATAGTGCCTCGACCACATCCCTCAGAAATATTAGATGGAACGGATACTGCTGATCTTCTTAATTGTGAAGTCAATCCAAATTTTTCTTCACTTGGAAAATTTTGTGAAGCGAAGTAAATTTCTTTAACAAGAATCCTACTTCTTCTCCAAACTTCTAGGTTGAGAAAATTATGTCTCATTGCTAATTTGATTTAAATAACGTTAAAGATTTGTTTAAGTAAAGTTAGCATTAAATAAGAAGAGAGAGCAGAGAAGCGAGAACAGAGACAGTTCTCGTTTGAATTCAAAGAGATTTAGTTCCTCTAAACTGAATTCATATCTATTCTCCATTTCAAAGAATTTGTGTTTCCAAGTATTATTTTAAATGTCAACAGAGCAAGATTAACCAATTAAACATACCGAGAACACTAAGAGTAAGCACTACCCTGTCTCTACTCTCTGTTCTCTGCTCTCTGTTCTAAAAAACATATATGTCCACAATAAAAAACGATATTCTAGAATACAAAGTAGGTGATGACGGAATAGCCATCATCACCATTAACATGGTCAAGCACCCGACGAATTTATTTAGTGCAGACTTTTTTCATCCCTACTTTGAAGTTGCTAAAAAAGCAATAGCAGATGACTCTGTAAAAGGAGTGATCCTTACCTCTGCACATAGAGACTTTATGGCAGGAGCTGATTTACGATTATTATCTAATCCACCAGAGGATAAAAAAGGAATGTATGATGGCTTGTTAATGGCTAATCGACAGTTAAGAGAATTTGAAAAATCAGGGAAGCCATTCGTAGCCGCTATTAATGGAAATGCATTGGGCGGGGGATATGAATTGGCCTTGACTTGCCACTACAGAGTGGCAATTAATAATCCAAAAACAAAAATTGGATTTCCAGAGGTTCAGCTAGGCCTAATACCGGGTGGTATGGGTAACTCTAAAGCACCTTATTTAATGGGCATACAAAATGCCTTAATGTCCATATTACAGTCCAAGCAGATTTCTCCTGAGAAAGCAGTTAAGGCTGGCTTGATTCACGCAGTGGTAGACAATGAAGAAGAATTAATGGCAGCAGCTAAGAAATATATCTTGGATGGTGGCAGTGCGGTGATGCCTTGGGATGATAAGAAATACCGAGTACCAGGTGGTGGTGTCATGTCTCCAGGTGGAGTACAAGCTTTGATGGGTGGTGCAGGTAATGTGCGTAAGATGACAGGTGGAAATTATCCTGCTGCGAAGCATGCTATGACGGTTATTTATAAGGGGATGCAAATGCCAATTGATAGAGCTATTGAAGTGGAAGCTAGTCAGTTTATTCAAGCATTTTATTCTAAAGAAGCGCAGAACTTAATTCGTACTGGTTTCTTTGCCATCAATGAAGCGAAGAAAGGAAAGATGAAGCCTAAGGGACATGAGAAATACGAGATCAAGAAGTTAGGAATGTTAGGTGCAGGTATGATGGGAGCAGGTATTGCTTATGTATCTGCATTGGCAGGGATGGAAGTAATGTTGAAAGATGTGAAGATAGAAGGCGCAGAAAAAGGAAAAGCTTACTCTGAAGCCATCTTAAAGAAGAAGATTTCTAGAGGTAGAAGTACCGAAGAAAAAGCAAAAAAGATCTTAGATAGAATCCATCCAACAACAGACCCGAATGATATGGCGGGTTGTGATATGGTGATCGAGGCAGTCTTTGAAGATAGAAATTTGAAGGCTACTGTAACGAAGGAAACAGAAGCAGTATTAGGGAAAGATAAGATCTACGGATCTAACACCTCTACCCTACCGATTACTATGTTAGCAGAAGCATCTGATCGTCCAGAAAACTTTATCGGAATCCACTTTTTCTCACCAGTTGATAAAATGCCTTTGGTAGAAATTATCGTTGGTAAGGAAACTAATGATAGAGCTTTGGCAGCGGCGATTGATTATGTAGTGGCGATTAGAAAAGTGCCGATTGTAGTAAATGATAAGCAAGGGTTCTTTACTTCTAGAACTTTTGGAACGTATACTTCTGAAGGTGCATTAATGTTGATGGAAGGAGTACCACCGATCATGATAGAAAATGTGGCTAAGCATATTGGAATGCCAGTTGGACCACTAGCAGTTACAGATGAAGTTTCCTTTACCTTGGGCTTGCATGTAATGGGTGAGATGCCAGAGAGAGATGCGGATACAGAAAAAATCTACCAAATGAACAAAAAAATGGTAGAGGAATTCGGTCGTCATGGTAAGAAAAATGGAAAAGGTTATTACGATTATGATGGCAAAACGAAACGTCTTTGGGATGGTCTAGAAGATTGGTTTCCATCTAATGTGAATACTTTAGATTCGGAAACGATTGGTAAGCGTTTATTACATCGTATGGCTTTAGAAACTTATAGATGTTTTGATGAAGGCGTTTTAAGAGAGACTAAAGATGGAGATGTAGGCTCTTTATTAGGATTTGGTTTCCCTCCTTATACAGGTGGTGCTATTTCTTACATAGACTATGTTGGCGTTCAGCAATTTGTCGATGATTGTGATGATTTCGAAAAACGTTTTGGTCCAAGATGGAAGGTGCCTGCTAACTTGCGTAAGATGGCATCTGCTGGTCAGACTTTTTATGGTAAGACAGGTATCAATAATAAGAAATTGGGCATGTCTGAAATTAAAAAGATGAAAGAAGCAGACTTAGTTAAGTATGCTAATTCTCTAGGAATAGAGGCTAGTGTAGATGACTTAAAGAAGGATACCTTAGATAAGGTGTTGACTAAGTTAGGGTATAGTAGTCTTGTTTAAAATTTAGTTTCTTTTGTAGGAAAAACGGATAGTATTTAAGTATGCTGTCCGTTTTTTTTGTAATAATAATTTTAGCTTAAGACTCGGCAACAGGTATGTTTAATATTACTTTTAGAAGGAGCAAATTTGTTTTATTTTTTTGTAAAAAAATAAAACAAATTTGCTCCTTCTAAAAAACTATTCAAAGCTACTGCTTGCCCAGTAATAAAAACCTTACATTAGTCAATTTAAGATTGACAAACTAAATTTACTATTCTTGTAGAAAATTTTAATAAATATTAGATTAGCGTATAAATCTTTTGTAATTTGAGTACATCATAAAACAGAATAGAGAGCAGAGAAGAGAGAACAGAGAAATATCCCGTTTTTAATCAATCATATTTATTGATTTTAAACGAGATCTATCTCTCTTCTCTGCTCTCTATTCTCTGCTATAAACAAAATAATATGAAAAATTTTAAAGATAAGGTAGTAGTAATAACAGGTGCTGGCTCAGGAATGGGCAGAGAATTAGCCATACAATTTGCAGAAAAAGGAGCAAAAGTAGCGATCAATGATTGGAATCAGGATACCTTAAATGAGACCCTTTCAATGGTCAAAGAAAAAGGGGGTGAAGGTATTGCTAGACGCTTTGATGTTTCCGATAAAAAGGCAATTTATGGTTTTGCTAACGAAGTTGTTAGTTACTTTGGGCATGTGGATGTCGTCATAAACAATGCAGGATTTGCACTGCCCGCTAGGAGCATAGAGCATACAGAATACGAAGATTTTGAAAAGATGATGGGGGTGAATATGTGGGGCGTTATCTATGGATCAAAGGCGTTTTTGCCCCATCTAAAGAAACGACCAGAAGGTGTACTTATGAACACTTCTAGTGTATTTGGCATTTTTGGCTTCCCTACACAAGGACCATATTGCACCGCCAAGTTTGCAGTGCGTGGCTTTACAGAGACTTTACGCCAAGAATTGGAAGTGGAAGGAACTAAGAATGTTCAAGTCTGCTGCATACATCCTGGAGGTATTAAAACAGGAATCGTTACAAATATCGATCATTCAAAATCTTCTCTATCGAAGGAGGAGATTGAAGAAGGAGCAAAAAACTTTGATGATAATGCGCCAACTACTGCAGCCGAAGCAGCCGCTCAAATAATAAGGGCTATTGAAAAGAGAAGTCCAAAATTATTAATCGGTAGAGATGCTAAAATGATGGATTTCATTACTCGTTTGTTTCCTACTAAATATGGAAAGTATTTGTTAAAGAACATTACCATAAATATGGAAGCTTATACGCCTGCGCCTAAAAAGAAGGCTAAGGCTATGGATGTGGTGGATTCATAGGTTGATCTAAACGGAATCATTTAATCGACAGCTTCACTATCTCGCAATAACTATCAAACATTTGACCGAACTTGAAAAGCAAGGGAGGTATTTTTTATTAATTAATACAAATTTAATATGTTAGACGCTATCGTAAGCGAAATGCAAGCAAAAGCAGCAAGTGCTGATGCAATTGGTAATACTTTAAAATTTGCCTTTGGAGATGGAGAATGTATTCACATCGACGGTACAGGTGATACCAATGTGCTAACTACAGAAGATAAAGAATCAGACTGCACCATTAACATAAGTAAAGAAGACTTAGCAGCCGTTTCTTCTGGAGATTTAAATCCGATGATGGCTGTAATGAGTGGCAAAATAAAGATTGATGGAGATATGGGAGTTGCTATGAAATTGCAATCTTTATTAGGATAATTTAAAACTCACTCTAGTTTTTTTCAAAGCCAACTATCCTTTGTGATGGTTGGCTTTGTTTGTTAGGATTCAAATTATAGCCAACCCTACTAAAGAAAAAATAAATGCAATTAGCTCTAATCCAATTCTGCTCCAATGCCATTTCCCCCATCTATTTAATTCCTTAGGTAACTCTTCATAAGTGATACTTTCCTCCGCAAAACGGTTATTGGCTTCTTTGAAGTAAATAAAGTAAGTTATAAAAAATAAGAATGTAAATATTCCCATGAGTAAAGAAAAGAGATAACCATCAATGGCATGGGTTACAGCATAGATTGCTGTTACTATTGGAATAATAGTGGCAGCAATAGTGAGTGGTGCAAAAAACTGATAAATTTTTTTACCATAAATTTTATGCATTTCAAAAAAATCTTTAGGATGCATAGATTTCCAATAAGGAACAAATAAAGCTCCTTCACAAATTTGTGCTCCTACAAATATTCCTAATATAGCTGCTGATAGTAAATGTAAAATTTCTCCGAACATTGTGGACTTAATTTTGAATGATTATTAATTATACTCCAATAATTGATGGGCACACCTTTTCTATAAGACATAACGTCTAAATATTTCCTCCAATACTTTTTCTGGATCAAGGCAGAGTCCTGGGTGGGTTTTAGAGCATTGAATAATTGTACTTTTTGAAGCGGTAAGCCATCGGAATCTAGAAGCTTGTTCGAGCTGTTCAATACTTCCTCCAGCAGGATTTCCTTCACATACTAATTTCCAAGCCTCAAGGTATTTATTGATCATATCCGTATCTATATCTTCTGTAAATGAATTGATTTTTTGTTTATTAATTTGATATTTAATTCCAAGAAATCTTTTCCTTTTAGAAAAAAGGATTACGCCAATATTCATAAATTCTTCTCGCTCTACTTTCGGAACTAATCGGATAACAGCAAATTCATAGGTTACTTTATTTTGCATCTGTAGCTTCTTTTACTAGTACATCAATTTTGTTCAATCGACTACATAAGAATTCAATATATGCAGCTCTCCTTTCAGCAGTTGTTAAAGTAGTTGATTCCTCTAACAGCCAATCTTCGGGAATTAAGGAGACAATCTCTCTGATTTTGTCTTTATCAATTACACTTTGGATTTCTTCTGATGCTTCTGTGAGATCATTTGCTCGCTCCAATAAAACATGATCTTTAATATTGGGGAAAGTACGTTCTAGATGAGATTTCCAGTTATCCCAATTGTGGTGAAAATATAAACTTGCTCCATGATCTATTAGCCACAGTTCTTTATTCCAGTTTAGAAGATTTGTATTCTTCGCTGTTCGATCAATATTGGAAATCATGCTATCCAATAAAACTACTTTAGAGGCAGACAGAGAATCCGCTATAGAGACTAAAGGGTCATAAGTAATAGCTCCTGACAAAAAATGTAATCCTAAATTTAATCCTACACTAAATTTTAATAAATCTTGAATTTCTTCATCAGATTCCGATTTACTAAAAGAATCATCTAAATTCATAAAAACTAGCTCTGGCATTTTTAGGCCGATTTCATTGGCTAGAAGTCCTCCAATTAGTTCTGCTATTAATGCCTTTTTGCCCTGCCCTGCCCCTCTAAATTTTAATACATAAAGAAAGTCATCATCTGCTTTTACAATCGCAGGAAGGGAACCACCCTCTCTTAATGGTTTGAGATATTGCACAACATCTACAGTTCTTATTTCAATTTTACTCATGAATCTATAAAGCTAAATTTTAATACTCGACAACCAGTATGTTTATTTAAACCACTTATTATTTTTATAAAATTTCGTAACTGTTCAGCATTTCTTTCTAATCCCAAATTTAATTCCTGCCATTTGAGATTGATATATTTTATCTTTAACTGCTGTATGCCCTGAAATTGACTCTTCAAAACTAAGGATTGTGTACAAAATAACCTCGTAGTTTAGGCTGCTTCTTTTGCCCTTATTTTTCCTTTGAAATCAGTCATAGTATCAACAATACTCCTTCTTTCAAAGAAAAACTAAGAACAAAATAAGCTACCCTAAATTTACGATCTTATTTCGTACACAATCCTAAGCGGTCAGATCGTTTAGAACGATCAGATCGCAGACTCTAAAATTCTATAGTGTCAAACTCTTTTAATTTATCTTTTCGTTATTAATTTCCGAGCAGTTTCAATGGACAATTGACTTCGACCTTCCAATCGACTGATAGGTGCGCACATTGTAATATTCTCAAAATCTGTAATTTTCTCAACAGGTTGTTCGACAATGGAGGTTTCCATTAAAGTAGAGATGCTTACCCCAAAGAAACCAGCAGAAATAAAAATTAAACTGATTAGTTTAATGGAATTAAGGAAGGTATGTAATTTAATCATCTATTATGGTATTTATTGGCTAGTAAAAAGGCAATCAAATTTAATGATTTTTTATAACTATTCCGCATAACAGGCTGACCGAGAATGCCTTTTTCGTAAGCACCAAATTTATTTGGCTGGTTCTTAATATCTAATCAATGAAATCCTGCGTAAGATGTAACTGTTCAGCATCCGTTTTTCAAGTAGAACTTAACAGCACTGGAGGTTGGGGGGAGTTAAAAACGAAATGCTAAATAGTAACCAATTGATAATCTATACAAAGAAGGATTTCTAAAAAGAATTTGTACCTTAGATTTAGATACAAAATCTAGTTATATTATTCTTCATTAAAAGAGAAAAAATGTCGACTATAAAAACAATCATTCTAATACTAAGTTGCTGTTTATCAACGATGTACCTACCAGTCCTTGCCCAAAATAACATCGTCCAACAACTAGAAGAAATCTCTATTGCTGAGACCAGAGTCATGGTTCCAATGCGAGATGGTATTCGACTATGCACCGATATTTATCGGCCTAAAACAGATAAAAAAGTACCTATTATTTTTTCTCGCACCCCATATAATTTTAATTCTTGGGGAGATGGCGAAGAAAAAACAAGAACTCGTCAAAGAGCCTATGAAGCGGTCAAAAGAGGCTATGCCTATGTAGTACAAAACGAAAGAGGTCGGTATTTTTCAGAAGGAGAATGGGATATATTAGGAACGCCAGTTACAGATGCCTATGATGCATTTACATGGATGCAAGAACAAGAGTGGTCGAATGGAAAAATTGGCTTGCAGGGTTGTTCTTCTACCGCAGAATGGCAAATGGAAGCCGCTACTCAAAACCATCCTGCCTTGGCAGCAATGGTTCCACAAGGTTTTGGAGCAGGTGTGGGTAGAGTTGATGGTTTATATGAACAAGGTAATTGGTATCGAGGTGGGGCGCATCAGACTTTATTTTCAGCTTGGTTATATGGGGTAGAACATGATAAGTTTAAGCCTAGAATTCCTGCTGGAGCGACAACGGAAGATTTAAATCGGGTGGCTAGATTTTACGATTTAGCCCCAGAAAATCCGAAGGTGGATATGGCAAAAGCTTTGAAGCATTTACCCTTTAGTGATTTTATAAAAAACATAGATGGGAAAAAGGAAATCTTTGATAAGATGGTAGCTCGAAAACCAAATGATCCTGCTTGGTTTGAAGGAGGCTTGTATCATGACGATCAAGCAATTGATGTACCTGCTTTTTGGTTTGTGAGTTGGTATGATGTATCCGCCACTCCTAACCTAACTTTATTCAATCATGTTAGAAAATCAAGCAAAGAGGCAGATAATCAATATTTGGTGATTGCCCCTACTCTACACTGCCGCTATACTAGAGCAACTGAGAATACCATTGTTGGAGAGCGAAGTGTGGGAGATGCTCGGCTAAATTATGATGAACAAATCTATGGTTTTTACGATCTACTATTAAAGGGTAGCACCAACGATTTTAAATCAAAAACACCAAGAGTACAATATTATACGATGGGAAGTAATGAATGGCAAAGTGCAGATGCTTGGCCTCCCCCTTCCGCAGAAATGACCACTCTTTATTTAGATAGTGATGGGCGTGCGAATAGCCTATATGGAGATGGCCAATTGACTATTGCTAAACCAACTACCGATCAGCCTGATGTATTTATCTATGATCCTATGAATCCTGTCAAATCTTATGGGGGTAATGTTTGTTGTACAGGTAATGCTATTAATGGCGGCTCTTTTGATCAGCGTCCAATGGAAGCTCGACAAGATATATTGGTTTACACAACCGACCCCTTAACAGAAGGAGTAGAAGTAAGTGGTTTTATCGAATCCACCCTATATATTTCTTCAGATGCAAAGGATACGGACTTCACTATCAAATTAATAGATGTACATCCTGATGGGAGTGCTTACAATTTAGATGAAACTATTCAAAGAGTTCGATATAGAGAAGGCTATGAAAAGGAAGTATTTATGGAAAAAGGAAAAGTATATAAAGTAGACTTAACGGCTATGTCTACTAGTAATTTTTTCAAAAAAGGACATAGCATTCGAGTAGAGATTTCTAGTAGTAATTTTCCTAGATTTACTAGAAACTTGAATACTGGTGGGGATAATTATAATGAATCCGTAGGGGTAGTAGCTAAGAATAAGGTACATCATTCTAGTCAATATCCGTCTCAAATTCGATTGCCGATTGTGAAATAAGATGTTTGGTATCTTTTCAAAAAATGAGTTTGCGAAATTATATTATTAAAATGACGGTAGTAGAAAATTATATTTATCAATTTGATGGGAATCAACGAGAAGTCCTATTATACTTTCATCATTTATTGACATCGGAGTTAAATTTGACAGAAAAAATTCGATATAAGATTCCTTTCTATTATGGCAAAAGTTGGATTTGCTATTTAAATCCTGCTAAAGATGGGAAGGTTGAATATGCTTTTGTAAGAGGAAATGAATTATCCAACGCTCAAGGTCTATTGGATAGCAAAGGAAGAAAACAAGTCTATAGTATTGAATTTGAAAAAGTGTCTGATATTCCGCACTCTACTATTCAGGAGGTTATACAAGAAGCCATTTTATTGGATGAAACTACTCCTTATCAATCAAAAAGAAAATCTAAAAAGAGATCCTGAGCTACGTGCAGATTAGAACACAGAAAAAACACGGAGGCACAGAGTAACTATTAGAGAAAGTTCAAGTTCAAGTGTCAAACTCAAGTTCAAAACTCACAAGATGTTAAAGGGTTTTCTTATAAAAAGAATATTGCCTAAAAAATCAAGTTACAAACTTG
>CAYOBX010000143.1:0-12159 GCA_964402245.1 uncultured Saprospiraceae bacterium
TAGACTGGAAAAGAATAGAAGAAGATGCTCAAGTTATTGTTTTGTCGTTACTTATTATTTTCATGCAAAAAAATGATATAAATACGAATTCTAGTGACGACCTTTGTGTTGAAGGAAATGGGACTATTATCTCTAAAGTAATAGAGATAGATGAAATTATAGGAATTGAAAAGTCAGGGGATTCTCGTGTATCAATTACCTATGGGAAGAAACAAATAATTACTGTAACTGGAGATTCTAATGTTATTGAATTTTTAGAAAAAAAACTGATCAGAAAATTTGGAAAATAGAATTAGTAAAAGAAAATTGCTACAGCAATTTTGAGTTATCGGTGGACATTCAATTGCCTTCCTTAGAAGTACTTAATATTTCGGGAGCTGGAGCTATTAACTTAGAAGATGTTGTGAGTAAGACTACTATTCCCACAAGATCATAATAGTGATTACTGACCCCTATCCAGTTATTTAAAAAATTCTGATTATAACGGATTGCGGTGAATGAAAGATATAGTCTCTTCGAGACTTTCAACAACAATTATAGTAAAATCACGAATTTACTAATTTATACCTAATCTAGAAATTAGTGAATTCGTGGTTATTTATATAGTACAAGTATTGAATACAACACAATTTGTAAATCACCGCAATCCGTTACAATCAGAAAAAATTAAAAATGTTTACACACGAATCAAAAATTAGAGTTCGCTATGGAGAAACTGACCAAATGGGGTATCTATATTATGGTAACTATGCCCAATATTACGAAGTTGGTCGAGCAGAATTAATTCGATCTATGGGGTTGACCTACAAAAGTTTGGAGAAAGACCATAACGTGATGATGCCCGTAATGAGTTTGAATAAACGTTTCGTCAGACCAGCGCATTATGATGATTTATTGACAGTAAAAACTACCTTGAGAAAGTTACCTAAAAAATTTATTACCTTTCATCACGAAATTTTTAATGAAAAAAATAAATTAGTGAATGGTGGTTCCGTCAAGCTGTGTTTTGTGGATGCTACGACCAACAAAAGTATCGAAGCCCCTGAATTATTGTTAGAAAAATTACGGCCTTATTTCTAACCCATCCCTTAATAAAAAACAGCATGATAATCGAAAAAAGAAACTATAAGCAAATCTTAAAAACCATTGGCCCAGGCTTATTATTTGCTAGTACAGCAATTGGTACTTCTCATTTAGTGCTTTCCACTAGAGTAGGGGCGATCCATGGAATGATTTATTTTTGGATCATTTTGATTGCCCTAATCTTAAAATATCCTTTCTATGAAATGGGGCCTCGATATGCAACTGCGACTGGTTATAGTCTTGTAAAAGGCTATAAAGATCAAGGTATTTGGGCGGTAATATTATTCATGTTAGTTGTCAGTATAAATATGTTTGCAGTGGTAGGGGCTATAGGAGCAGTAAGTGCAGGTTTATTGGCAACGATGTTTGGGGTACATTTGGTACCTGTACCCATTTTAGCAGGAATTATTATTGGTATTTCTGTTCTACTGCTTTTATTGGGTGGTTATAAAGGATTAGATGGCTTTATAAAAATTATTTCTATTGTATTATTAGCGACCGTATCAATAGCCTTCTTTGCGGTTTTATTTAAAGGTCCAGCTAGCCCAATTGCTGATTTTCAGGCACCTCCCTTGTTTGAAGGAGCAGGATTGGCTTTATTAATAGGTTTGTTAGGCTGGCTGCCCGCAGGGATGGAAGCCTCTACTATGAATAGTATTTGGACTGTTGAAAAGGCGAGAGTTACTAACTATCAACCTACGCTAAAAGAAAGTCTTTTTGATTTTAATTTGGGGTATATATTTGCTTTAGTTTTAGCATTGATGTTTATGACAATAGGTGCTTATACCGTTTATGGAACAGGAATCGTATTAGACGGAAATGCTACCCAATTTTCTAATAAACTGTTGAATGTTTTTACCCAAAATTTAGGCGATTGGTCCTACTATGTTATTGCTATTGCTGCTTTTGGAACTATATACGGCACTTTAATTACGGTAATGGACGCTTTTCCTAGATGTTTTGTCAGGGGGTTGCGAATATTGAAATTTGATACATTGGAGAAAAACGATAACCAAATCTCCTTTTTAGAAAATGCCTATAAATGGACTTTAATTATAGTAGGATTAGGTGGGTTTGCCTTATTTTATTTTTCTGCAACTAGTATGGTGAAATTATTAGATGCTGCAACCATCATGGCTTTTCTAACAAGCCCCGTAATTGCCTTTCTTAATTTACGAGCTATTCAAAGTTCTAGTGTGCCTGCATCTCATCGACCCTCTTCATTGATGCTTGGAATGGCTTATTTGGGCTTGTTTGCGTTAGTTACTTTTGCTATATATTATTTGATCGACTTATTTTAAATTAATGTTCTTTGACAAATCCCGTGAAAAGAGGTCAATGGAAAAGAAAAATCAAGGCTATTTAGCAAGCCCACCCGTTTCACGGTTCAGGAGCTTACACTCCTTCATGCAAGCGGTAGGGGGAGAAGCCACCCATCCGCAAGCGATTCACTAATATATTCCTTTCTCTCCTCTCCTCTTGGAAAAAAATACAACGTTCATGATGACTTCGATGGCATTAATAAAATAAAAATTAGCACCGATAGCAAAAGGGTATTAACTTTGTTAGTATAATTTACAAAACATAATTCCTTAAACTATTATAGAGCAAACGAAAAGTCATAATCGTAATAGGTATTCTCCTGATAAAAGAAAGCAGTATACGAACGACGTTCTTTCAAGGAACCTTATTCGTTTTCAGATCAATAACTGCCATTTTATTAAATACGACTTTTCGTTTGCCCTGTAAACTAATACTAAAAGATGTATTCCAATATAGCTATCAAAAGAGACATTTACGGTTCTGAAGAGCATCAAATGGTTCGACAAGCCCTATTAGATTTTTTATCTAAAGAGGCCATTCCACATCAAGAAGAATGGGAAAAACAGAAATGTGCGCCTAAATCTTTTTGGCGAAAAATGGGAGAACTTGGCTTTTTATGCATGGATATACCAGAAGAATATGGAGGAAGTGGATTTGATTTTTCATTCAATGCCATGATTTTAGAGGAAACTAGAAGAGTAGGCATTGATTTTGGGCAAGCTGTTCATTCTGATATTGTTGCGCCTTATATTTTGCGATATGGAACAGATGCGCAAAAGCAGCATTACCTTCCCAAAATGGTCACGGGGGAATTAATCAGTTGTATTGGCATGTCAGAACCAAGTGCAGGTTCTGATTTAAAATCTTTAAAGACTATTGCTGAGGATAAAGGAGACCATTACTTAGTCAATGGCTCTAAAACTTTTATTACAAATGGGTATGTATCTGATTTTGTATTATGTGCGGTACGTACTCATAAAGGAACCGACCAAGAAGGAATTAGTTTACTAATCATTGATAAAACATTAGATGGATTTACTACTGGACAACCTTTCGATAAAATAGGAATCAAATATCAAGATACCTGTGAATTATTTTTTGAAGATGTCAAAGTACCTAAGTCCCAACTCTTAGGGGAAGAAGGAATGGGTTTTAAATATATGATGTCTGATTTGCCAAGAGAACGAGTAGGCATAGCTATTGAAAGCATGGGATCTGTTTTAGGCGCATTAGAAAAAACATTGGAGTATGTGACGGAACGTAAAGCCTTTGGAAAAGCTATAGCAGATTTTCAAAATACTCAATTTACATTAGCAAATTGTGCTGCTGAAATTCAAGTATATCAAGCCTTTATTGATAAATGTGTAGCATTACAAATACAGAATAATTTGACATCCGAACAAGCTTCTATAGCCAAGTTGAAAGCAACAGAAATACACAACAAAATAGTGGATGAATGCCTCCAATTATTTGGCGGATATGGCTACATATGGGAATATGATATAGCTAGATATTATGCTGCTGCCCGAGTAGCCCGGATTTATGGTGGAACTAGTGAGATTATGAAACTGATAATATCTAGAGGTTTATTTAAAAACTTCCATCGTGCTAAACAAAATGCTAGAAAGTCAGCACTTACAACTTAGTAAAAATATGGTGGATGGTAGACGGTTTGGAATTAAATTCAAAATTAAATTATGGAAAGAGTAACAATAGACATTAACAAAGAGAACCTGATTTTAAGTAATGATAAATAGCATTTTGGCTGGCTATTTGAGATTTGTCATTATGGATATAAGCATTATTTTGTGCTAGATTGATTTCTCTTGCTTTGGAATTGTCCTCTAGTTGAATATCAACGATTGCTCTCAATTCTTGATAAACCTCTGCATTATATATTGGAAAAACCACTTCTATCCGCCTATCTAAATTTCTAGTCATCCAGTCTGCGGAAGCGAGGTACATTTTTTCTTGTCCATTATTACCAAAAATATATATACGAGCATGTTCTAAAAATCGATCAATAATACTTCGTACTTTAATATTTTCACTAAGACCTTTTACTTGTGGAATCAGACAACAAATTCCTCTTACAATTAATTGAATATTTACTCCAGCTTGGCTGGCCTCATACAGTTTATTAATCATTCCTTTATCTTCCAAACTATTCATCTTTAAAATCATATAGAACAGCTTTTTCACATATGCTTTATGGTCTTCGTGATACTGATTTTCATCTATTAAGTGTATACGATTGGCTATTAATTGATCTAATAATTTTTGAAATATTTGTCCAAATTTTTGTTGCTGAATCTGGACCGTATTCAAAATATGCTTTAGTATTTTTTTAGGTTTTAAGCCATATTTTTTTCGAGTCTTCTTTTTCAAGTCTTTGAATCCTCGCATAGCGGATACTCTTACCCTAAAAAACTCATCGAGATTGGAAGAATAAATTGCCAAAAACTTAAGTCGTTCATACAAAGGTACCGTCTCATCATTGGCTTCTTGTAATACTCGCGCATTGAAAGAAAGCCAGCTATTATCTCGTTCTACAAATTTCTTTACGTCCATTTAGATACTATCTATATTTTACAAATCTGGTGATAAAAAAGTCCGAATTGAAACAGGAAACCATTATTGGGCATTGCAAAAAACGAAGTAGTGGTTACTGATCTAGCTTTGCTTACTCTTCCATTTTTTTGGTCTTTCAGTTTGTATCTGAATTAATAGAATGTTAGACAAAGGTATTTTTATTTTTTAGAATTTTACTAACTAAACTATGAAATTAAAAAATGTAGAGTAGCTTGCACTCTAAAACAGCAATTGATAATTTTAAATATGTTCTGACTATTAAGAATTATTCTTGCATATTAGAATGAATTTTTGCAGGATATTATTTTTCAATTATATAAATCTATATTTATCAATTGCTTACATAAATAGATTAGTATATACTAAGCTGTTTTCGTTGCCACTACATTCATATATTAAGGTAAAAACCTGATACCAAAAATTTCTTTAATGCTACAATCCTTTGCAATTATTTTCACTATAGCAACACTACTCAGTTATATCAATTATAAATGGCTACGTTTACCGACTACTATTGGCTTAATGATACTAGCATTAATAACCTCTTTTGTAGTAATGTTTTCCCAACCAATTATACCTTTTGTCGCTGAATTTATATGCCAAGTATTATTAGATATACACTTCGAGGAAATTTTAATAGATGGGATGCTTGCTTTCTTATTATTTGCAGGATCTATACATATTGATATAAAAGACTTAAAAGAAGAAAGAACCACCATTTTTTTATTTGCTACATTAGGGGTGCTAATTTCGACAGGGATTGTCGCTAGCTTAGTATATGGAATTAGTCAATTATTAGGAATCAATTTTCCCTTTTTGCATTGTCTTTTATTTGGTGCCTTGATATCTCCAACAGATCCGATTGCCGTATTGGCTATTTTAAAAGAAGCCAACGTGAGCAAAAGCTTGTCCTTAAAAATTGAAGGTGAGTCGCTATTTAATGATGGGGTAGGAGTAGTGGTTTTTACTGGAGTGTTGATGATCATTAATATGTTTGCTTCTGGAAATAGTCATCATGAAGAATCCATCACTTTAGAAATTATAAAATTATTTTTTGAGGAAGCGGTCGGAGGTTTCTTATTTGGTTTATTGATAGGTTTTGTTGTGCATCAATTCATAAAGGGAATACAAGATAATCCTCATTTAGCTATTTTGTTGACCTTATCTATTTCTTTGGGTGGGTATACATTAGCCTCTTTTTTACATGTATCAGGACCAATAGCCATGGTCGTAGCAGGTATTTACATAGGTAATAAAATAAAAGATAGTTCATTTTCAAAAACTTGTCGCCATCAAATTGAAGAATTATGGGAATTGCTAGATGAAACTTTTAATGCCATTTTATTTGTTTTAATGGGGCTACTTGTTCAACTACTTTCATTTGAATGGAATTATTTAATACTAGGATGCCTTTGCATTTTGATCGTATTAATCGCTCGCTTTATATCCGTACTTATTCCTTATTCCCTCTTAAAACACCAACAATTACAAACCATTAAAACAGTTAGTATTTTAACTTGGGGTGGGTTAAAAGGAGGTATCTCTATTGCCCTTGCTCTTTCTTTACAAGAAATAGAAACCAAAGAGATGATTGTTTTTATTACCTATACGGTAGTCTTATTTTCCATTATTGTCCAAGGGCTTACGTTAGGGTCATTGGTCAAAAAATTAAATTCCCCTTGAGTTTGTCTTTAGTCATTGCAGGATGAGCGAGAACTCATGGACTTACAAAATTTGTAAATTTGAGAAGTCTCATTTAGTTGAAAAACAAGACTTTGTAAATCTTGGAGATAGGCTGTTCAATATTATGGAGATATAGGATTTTTTCCTCTCCGAGTTTTTGAGTGGGCTGTGTCAATCATTAATCATAGTTCATACATCTTACATCATAAATCTGCCACGTACTAGATAGATTTATGATGTATGATTTCAGATTTATGATTTGGATATGCCCAAAAATCAGGGGAACTTTTTTCCTTATTCTGAGCAGCCTATCTTGGAGATTTCCCAATTCTGTCAGATCAACCATTCTCGGTCAGCCTGATTGGTCTTTGGTACGCTGTAACTTGGTTTTAGGAAGGACTACAGTATTTTTTTTTACACTTGGTCGAAAACAACGACTGTAGGAAAATAAATCCTTCTTATGCAAGACCTACCGCAAGATTTAATCAAAAAAAAATCCACTCATTTCTTCTTTCGCTTCTTGACTGCACCTAAATTGAGTCGCATCCCAAATCCACCTGAGTCATTATTATGAACGTCTCCAAGACCTGCACCACATCTTCTACATTTTACGTCATCAATTTGCCGCTTATAGAATTGATTTCTTTCTGCTAGATCGATTCTCTCTTTATCAATTGGAGTCGAAAAATAATGAAAAGAGTCATTGGAAGTAAAAAGGGATTCCTCCTCAAAAAGAGGAAGTAAACAGGATAAGCATTGGAAGGGAGTTTCCTCTTCTTTTCCTATTTTATTACCTATTACTTTGAATAAATTATGTTGGTGATTGTAATACCCCAAATGGCTTCTACAAGCACTACAATGAATAGCTGTTTCGGTACTATCTGTGCCAACTCCATGATAATGCAAAGTATGAGGATTGATAGCAGTAGCTTCATCCGCGTCAAACAAATGATGATTGCACTGCGCACAGTGATAGGAACTATCTTGATGGGAAGAATGCTCATTGGAATCGCTAACCTTGATCTGAGATTGGGCTATAGAACTACAGCACATTAAAACGATAATTATTATATTTTTCATAGGTATTTATTTTTAAACAAAACTATTGATTACCTTCGTTTTGTTTACTGCATCAACTGCATGATTATTTGCAATTAATTTAGTTATTTGAATCAAATATTTAATCAAAGGTAAGTATATTATTTACTTTTTTTATGGCTTTTCTTCTATGTTAATCTTCACGAATTTAATTATTCTATTATTTCAGAATTATTCTGACATGGCGGATTTTTTCTCTATAGTAAAAAGACATGATACTTATAACTAACTTATTATCGGTACATTAATATCAATATTTGTATTGGCATTAGACTACTGGACATTTTGAAGAACAGAGAAGCGAGAGCAGAGAAAAGAGATAGATTTCGTTTAAAAAGTAACGAAATTCCATTGTCTTTTAAACGAAAGCTATCTCTCCTCTCGCTTCTCTGTTCTCTATTCTTCAAAATGTCCAGTAGTGTATATTGGCATTGAGCTTGGAATTTATCTAATTACTTAATTGACATTAATTTAAAAAAATTATCAAAGTGAATTCGAAAACCATCAGAATCTTATTATTACTTGGTTTGCTAGGTGCTATTATAGTAGGTATTGGCGAGTATTTATTGCACTTCCTACCAGGTGGCCCAGGAGGGGAAGTTGCTATGCTAGAAGAAGTGCCTATTGAACGTGCTAGCAAAGGTCATTTCCTTTCTGTTATAGGGGTACCCCTTTATTTTGCTGGCTACTATGGTTTACGTGCTTTTTTCAGCAAAACGAATGTCCGTTTAGCTAATGTTTTGTTTATACTTGGCATTCTCGCATTTTGGATAGGAGGCGTATGGATCTCCTCCAGATACTTTGGTGCTGAGGTGTTACAAAAAACGAAAGGAACGGCTAATCATGATTTTTTTCTACAATCCTATCAAGATCATTATCAAATTTTAGTTTGGGCACTGCGAATTATTGTAGCCGCTTTGTCGGTTGTTTATGTATGGTTAATATTGACCAATAAGCAAGGACTACCAAAATGGTTAGCGATTTTTAATCCAATAGTTTTATTAATTATAGTTATCTCCTCATTGTTCTGGCTACCACCTTTAGGTGTGCATATTGCGCCTATTGCGATGAATGTCACCCATTTTTTCTTTTTTGGATTGATGCTATTATTTTTTAAGCGTTCTTTTCCTGAGTTTTCCTCTTAATTAATTAAGTTTGTGGTAATCAATTAATTAGGAGCCTGTCATATAAGACTGACTTTTTTATACAATAAAATAACATGAAAAAAATTCTTTTGATCCTTCTAGGATTAATTTTATTAATTGCTGCAGCTGCGTTTTTTTTCTTTAAAGGAGACACACTAAATCCATATCCAGAAACTACTTGGGGTAGATTTTCAGGAAGTTGTGAAGTGGAAAGTGTTCCAGGTAGTGATTTTGGGAAAGATTATCACAGCTGTGATTACTCTGTTCCTGAAAAAGAAATTCCTGTCTTTGAATCTGTCAATTTTCCTTTTACCAACAAATTCAATAGTGAAAAAACACTTCCTTTAATGGGAGCTGCTCTAATAGATGTCAACAATGACGGGGTAGACGAGGTATTTGTGGGTGGCGGATGGGGACAGCAAGACGGGCTATTTTCTTATAATGGCGAAGCTTTTGAAAAATCAAATTTCACCTTACCAACTAGTCCAGAAACGGTTAGTTCTTATGGGGCCGTTTCCTTTGATTTAGATAGCGATGGCAATACGGATTTATTTTTATCTACAAATGAAGGCTTGCTATGGTATCGTAATACAGGTACTGGTTTTGAATCTTCCAAGGTAGCTATTCCATTTGACGAAAAATCTATTTGTGCAGGCGTTACTTTTGGAGATATCAATAGAGACGGTCATGCCGATATGTATGTTGCTAATTATATCAAAAAAGCAAAAATGGAAGGACAGACTATCTTTAAGGACTTTAGCTACGGAGGGTCCAGTTTGCTAATGATAAATAATGGAGATAATACTTTCCGAGATGCTACTGAAGAATATGGCTTGACTTATATCCATAATACCTTCATGGGCATATTCGTAGATATGAATAAAGACGGTTGGCTAGACTTAGTAACCGCACACGATACAGGAGAGGCAAGAACTTATAAAAATGAAGCTGGTCAAAAATTTAGTTTAAAATCAAATCCGACCACTGGCAAATATGCTTATCCGATGGGGATTGCGGTAGGAGACCATGATAACAATGGATTTATGGATTTCTTTTTCTCTAATACAGGAAGCTCTGTTCCAGAATTTCTAGCTAGAGGAGACTTGGAAGAGGAAGATGTATTCATTAAAGATTGGATGCTATTTAAAAATAGTGGCAATTTTAATTTTACGGATGTAGCAAAAGAAACAAAAGTAGCAGATTTTGAATTTTCTTGGGGAGCCTTATTTGAAGACTTCAATTTAGATGGCCGACAAGACCTAGTCGTGGCAGAAAACTATGTGGATTTTCCCCCTCATAAATTATTTAAATTACCGGGTAGGTTTTTGGTGCAACGACCAGATGGTACTTTTTCAGCTGTGGAAGATCAAGCAGATGCGACCAATAAAAATTATGGTATCTCCCCTTTATCTAGTGACTTTAATCAAGATGGATATCCAGATTTGTTATTTTCTAATTTGCAAGGTCCATTTAGAGTGTTGATAAATAAAGGAGGAACTGCTAATTATATTGCGGTTCGCCTGCCTGAAACTGCTAAATATGTTGGATCAACAATTACCGTAACGAAAATGGATGGTACGACACTAACAGATGCCTACATCATTGGGGAAGGACTTGGTAGTGACCAAACTTCCACCATTACTTTTGGTTTGGGGGCAGATACTAAAGTGTCTGCTGTTAGTATTCTACTCCCTGATGGAACGACTCAAAATATTGCTAATCCAACAATCAATTCCGTAAATACCCTGTAATATTGTCGGATACTGATTAGACTTGTTACCCTTTAAGAAATGCTTCTATGAAATTTGGATTTTTTCGATAGTTTGGTTTAAAAAATTAGTGCATAGCCTAGCTACGGACTCAATTTTTAGGACAAAATATCGGAAAAAGACATTTTCAGGAGAGTGTTTAGTTAAAGGGTAACAAGTCTATTTAGTAAAAACACGAATAACGGGCTAAACATTTTGGATAAGTAATAAGTTGATTTAGCATCTTTACCAAAGAACGTCCATCGATTGTTCTTATGGTAGGTAAAATACTTCTTTGCAATCCATTTCTTTCCTTTATCGGGGTGGCGACGAATGCACCACCTCCATATGGCTTTCCACATCTGATAGTCTATCCAATTGAATGTTTGCTTAGCGAAACTGGGCTTCGTCTTTTGACTTTGTTCGCCTTTTTGTCGAAATACTGCTCGGTCTTCTTGATTAACTCAAATGCTAGTGGAATAGAGATACATTCAGAATAGAGTTTGTTCTCATAAAGAAAATTAATGATGTTGATCCCATAATCATACTCTATTCGCCGAACGATTCGCTTAATGTATTTCCAATAGTTTTTTTGATCTAAAAGACCTTGACTTAAGAATCGACTAATTTGATCGTGGCTAATAGCCCCATCAAGCATTGCAGACATTCCTGTAGCTGTCGTTAAATTAAACGAGGCCATTAGATAGTCTGTGTACAAGTCTAAGATATATGCGTCTTTCATAAGGCGACTACTTTTAGTCGCAATTTAATTGTTATGAAAGACTATTTCAATTTTCGCCGTTTTTTGACCTGCGAAAGGTCAGTTAATACCTTAAAATTTGTCTGGAAAGCTAGCAGGAAGTGGACTATTTTCTTACTGCTTAGTAACGTGAAATAAATAAATGTACATTTTAGGCTGCAATTCTATAAGACAATTTAGGGATAGTTTTATTAAAAGAAATTCTAGATAAATCTACATCTTCTTTCTTGAATCTTAATCCCTTTTGGTATTGTTTTAAATTTAGTCTGACCTGAACCTTTAAACCTGTTTCAGTTTGCGTTTGCGCCATAAGTTCTTTGACAATATTATAATCAGTAAAAGGCACTCCCTGAATTGCATGATGGACATGAGCAAATAAGCGATGTTCAATTGGATTCCATTTGGAAGCATAAGGAGGATAGTGACAGATAATAATATCTAAGCCTATTTGAGTAGCCAGTTCTAGCATCTGTATTTTGAAAGCATTATGCCTATAACTATTTGCTCCTCCTGCATCACATAATATCAAGATGGTATTTGCTTTAGGGTATTGGTTAATACCGTAATTATCCCACCACCAAAGTAAGTTATCTTTGATGAAATGTGCTGTTTCATGGCTAGCCCCTATGGATAAATATCCTTCATTTCGTTGCAAGTCATAAATACCATGAGGATAGGGTGTTCAATACTAAAAAAAAAGTTCCCCGTATTTTTGAGGTGAAATAAA
>CAYOBX010000144.1:0-12142 GCA_964402245.1 uncultured Saprospiraceae bacterium
TTCGCATTAATAAGTAAGTGATGCGAATATAACGGGTTAAATTCAAAGAGTTCTTGTAAATCAAAAATTATGACTAATACTCTATTGAGATTGTACGGACAACGCCAACACCTTATTACCTATTACTTATTATTTATTACCTACTAAGCCACCATAGCCACCTCCATTTCTTTCCCCTTCACAAAGCGATCCCCCACTTTACAAGTCCCTTCATATTGCGCCCCTTCTTCGACTTCTAAGCCTTTAGCAAAAATATTACCTTCAATTTTAGCGGTACTTTCTAATTTTAGAATACCAGCCACTATCAAGTCTCCTTTTATTTGTCCACGAATAGTAGCTTCTTGCGTATTAATCGTACCATCAATCCAACCAGTCGCACCTACAATTAATCGTTTTTCACAAAATACCTCTCCTTTGATAATACCGTCAACTCTTACATCATCAGCACTGTTGAATTTTCCTTCAATTGTTGTACCTTTGGCGATCAAACAAGAGCTATTATTTTGTTCATTTTCAGTAGTGGATACAGATAGGTTAGATTTTGTTTTTGTTATAGATTTGAACATCGTAATTGGGTTTGGGTTCTTTGATTTATCAAAGAAAGTTACATAGTTGCTTATTAGGCATAATTCAACACGGAACTACTTCGTAGTCACACGGATGACACGGATCTAGGTAGGTCGTGTATCTAGATGCTGTTGTATTTATGTTGCATATTTATGTTGAATTAGAGTTAATCAAGATAAAAGTCAACGTCATGATATACGACCTGAAAAATCCGTGTCATCTGTGTGACTACGAAGTAGTTCCGTGTTGAATTATGTCTAGTATGGACTATTTAAAGAATCTGTGGAGTCTAAAATGAAGTTAAAAGCAATTACGAGCATTGAATAAAAACGTTACAGTGAATACATACATTCTAGGCATTGAATCCTCTTGCGATGATACTTCTGCCAGTATCTTACATAATGGTACCATTTTGAGCAACTGTATTGCCAATCAAGAAGCCCATAAATTATACGGTGGAGTTGTTCCAGAAGTGGCCTCAAGAGCGCATCAAGCGAATATCGTTCCTGTAGTCGATATGGCTATTAAAAAAGCAGGTATACAGAAAGAAGCTATTTCTGCGGTAGCCTTTACTAGAGGTCCTGGATTAATGGGGTCGCTAATTGTTGGCGTGTCTTTTGCGAAAGCATTTGCTATGAGCCTTGGCGTGCCTATGGTGGAGGTCAATCATATGAAAGCACATGTATTGGCACATTTTGCAGAAGACCCTAAACCTAGTTTCCCTTTTTTATGTTTAACTGTATCAGGAGGGCATACGCAGATTGTCGTGATCAAGGATTATCTCGATATGGAGGTAATTGGGCATACGATTGATGATGCAGCTGGGGAGGCTTTTGACAAAACAGGAAAATTGTTAGGTTTGGATTATCCAGCAGGCCCACTCATTGATAAATACGCCAAACAAGGAAAAGTCGTTTATTCGTTTACAGAACCTAAAGTGGCCGATTTAAACTTTAGTTTTAGTGGTTTAAAAACTTCCATACTCTATTTTTTAAAAAGAGAATTAAAAGAAAATCCTGACTTTATTTCTACAAACTTAGCTGATATTTGTGCCTCTGTCCAAGATCGTATTGTAAGCATCTTGATGAACAAGCTTACAAAAGCTGCTCAACAAACAGGCATCAAACATATTGC
This sequence comes from uncultured Saprospiraceae bacterium, assembly GCA_964402245.1. Taxonomy (GTDB): domain Bacteria; phylum Bacteroidota; class Bacteroidia; order Chitinophagales; family Saprospiraceae; genus JAFMDF01. Next base: position 1,702 of record CAYOBX010000144.1, read on the forward strand.
TATTGCAGGAGGAGTATCGGCAAACTCTGGTCTTAGAACGGCCCTTCAGGAAGCAGGTGTCAAAAATGGTTGGACTACCTATATTCCTAAATTTGAATATTGTACCGATAACGCAGCAATGATTGCGGTGACGGGTTATTATAAATTTTTAAACAAAGATTTTATTGGGCAAGAGGTCGCTCCTTTGGCTCGTATGAAAATCTAAAATAGAGCAGAGAACAGAGAAGCGAGAGCAGAGATAGATTTCGTTTTTAAGTCGATAAATGGTCGTCCTTTTAAACGGATTCACTCTCTGCTCTCTGCTCTCTGTTCTCTATTCTATTCTCAAAAAAAAGAAATGAATTCAGATTATAATAATCTAAAAAAGAAAGTAGTTAACTACCACGACATCTTAAAAAGTACCCGTGCCTATAGAGGTATTTGGGACGATAGCCTGAAGGGTCTTATTATCAAACAATTGGAAACCATTTCCAAGGAGGTTGGCTTAGAAACGAAGATAGAAACTAAGTCTGAGTTGGAAAATTTGGAAGCGATTGTCTTGTCTTTAGGAGATGTAAAAAGTGGTATGTATAAGAAAGTCAATGACACTATTAAGCGACATTTGATTAAGCATAATGGTTCTTTGATCTATCAACAGTTGTTCAATGGAAAGATAATCGTATTGATTAACTATCCTTATATTGAAAACTATGGTCAGCCACATCCAGCAAAAACAATAGCTATTTATCGTCCAGAGGAATTAAAAGAACCATTTTTTATTCGTCATATGGAGGAATTCCTAACAGAAATATATAATTGGGAAGATTATGATGATGATGATAAAGGAGAAGAGCCGAATCAGCGAATTGGGTTTAAGCTGAATTTTGAAGCGCCAGAGGAAGAGTAGTTTCAATAAACGTCACACAAACTTTTGATTGAACGCTGAGATGCAGAGATGCAAAGTTAGATTTGTTCTCAACGTCTTAGCGTTCAATACTCTATCTTGCGATTATGCATTTTTAGCCATTCCTCCCCTTTCTTATCTTAAAAGAAATCCATCCAAATTTAATGAAAAAAATTTGGTCAACCAATTAGAATTGCTAATTTAGCCTGCCAAATTCATATTAGGAACCCTAATCAATACTAAATTTGTCCATAAATGTCCCGTGGTCAAGGATGAGCCAACACCGTTTGTGAACCGCAAAGCGGATAGGTTGCCAGAAGCAAAAGCGACCAAAGATGAGATGAAGGAATATATTCCTGAACCGCTTGCATTATAATAATTTGCCACAAAAAATTAATAAATGGATAGAAAATTAAAAGTACTCATTTCGGGAACTGGATTTGCTGGACAAGGGCATACAGATGCATTTCGAAATGCAGGTACTGAGGTAGTTGGTATGGTTGGAAGAACCCCAAGTGTTCTCAATGAAGTAGCCAAGAAAAAAGGGATTCCTTACGCTGGCACAAATTGGCAACAAGCATTGAAGAATTGCCAACCAGATATTGTTTCTATAGGAACGCCTGGTGGTGCGCACTATGAAACAATCACACAGGCAATCGAATTTGGATGTCATGTATTTTGCGATAAGCCCTTGACCGATAGTGGCGCGTCCGCAATAGCCTTATACGAACAAGCGAAAAAGAAAGGCGTAAAAACGGCCTTTGCTTCTAGCTTCCGTTATATGCCACATATTATACACGCTAAACAACTAGTGGCAAATGGCGCAATCGGTGAACCTGTAGAAGTGGAGTGCATCTCTCACTTCAATCTAGAGCGAGATATTCCCTTTGGATGGTCTCACCGAAAAGAAGCTGGTGGCGGTCGTCTTAACAATAATTTTACCCATAAACTATCTATTGTAACTTCTGTAATTGGTGAAAAAATTCTATCGATAAGCGGCGCAGTGCGCGACGATATGGGCAAAGCACCTATCGTGAAAGGCGTGCATAATTTCAAAACGAGAAGAGAGCATATTCCCAAAGACCTAAACGATCCCTCTCTTGAATGGGGAGAAAGTAATGTCGAATGGACGTACACCGTAATGGCACAGTTGGAAAGTCCAATGGCTACCAAGCCAGTTTCCATATTGTTCAAACATGGTGGGTTGAACCCTAGATTTAATGAAGACCATATCGTATTTTATGGTACTAAGGGAGCAATTTATATTAAAGGTCACTATGGGCATGGTCCGCTATATACATGGGATCAAAAAGATAAGACTTGGCAAGAGCTAGGCTTACCTAAAGATATTGCTAACAACCAGCCAAAAGTTGATGGGGATACAGAGCGAAATTGGCAATACTTAGTTAGGGAGTTTGTGAAAGATATTAATGGGGAAACATTCGAACCTTATCAAACTTTCAAGGAAGGATGTCTGTATCAACAACTCATTGACATCATTAGAAAGAACGACCACTCGACAGATGTTCTTCATCTTTTCAATTAAAATGTAAATTAAAATTAAAAATCAAGACGTTGACAACGAGACGTGGAGGCAACGTCTCTATTTTACATTTTAATTAATAACCATGGGGAGCAACCTAATAATTTATGAATATTTGGTGATAGCAGGCTATTTTCTGCTAATCATCGGAATTGGTTTCACTTTCAGAAATATGGCCAGTAAGTCCACTAGCGATTATTTCCGTGGTGGGGGTCGAATGCTTTGGTGGATGGTTGGCTCTACTGCTTTTATGATGCAGTTTTCTGCTTGGACATTTACAGGCGCAGCGGGTAAGGCATTCACCGATGGTTTTGCAGTTTGCTTGGTGTTTTTTGCCAATACCTTTTCTTATTTCTGTGGATGGGCCTACTTTGCTCATCGTTTTCGTCAAACACGAGTGGATACACCAACGGAGGCTATCAAGGGTCGATTTGGTCCTCAAAATGAATTATTTTTTAGTTGGGCTTTGATTATTTTTACTCTACTCAATGCGGGAATTTGGTTGAATGCACTAGGTGTATTTGCCAGTGCTGTCTTTGATTCCGATATCAGTATGACCATTATCATTACAGGTTTTACTGTGGTATTTGTTTCAGTGCTTTCTGGCGCATGGGGGGTGGTCGCATCTGACTTCATGCAAACTTTGGTCGTTGCGGTGATCTCCGTTGCTTGTGCGATTGTGGCATTGGTCAAAGTAGGAGGCCCTGTTGAATTGGTAACTAACTTTCCTTCCGATTTTGTCATGGGACCAAATATGAATTACGGTTTGCTACTGGTCGGTACTTTTGTGTTCTTTTTAGCCAAGCAGCTAATTACCATTATGAACCTCCATGATTCCTTTCGTTTCCTAAATGCTAAAGACTCGATCAATGCTCGTAAAGCGGCATTGCTTGCTATGGCTTTGATGGGTGTAGGCAGTATTATCTGGTTTATCCCACCGTGGGCTTCCGCTATTTTATACCCCGATGCAGCATCCGCTTATCCCGAACTAGGTAATAAAGCTGCAGATGCTATCTACCTAGTGTTCACACGTAATACGATGCCTGTAGGCACAGTCGGGCTCTTGTTGGCAGGTTTGTTTGCAGCATCTATGTCCTCTATGGATTCCGCATTGAATAAAAATACAGGTATCCTTATCCGTAGTGTATATCAGCCATTTCTAGCAAAAAGAGGAAGGCAGATGGAAGATAAAAAACTATTGAGACTAAGTATGTTAATCAGTTTTATTAGTGGTATTCTGGTGATTGCTATGGCCCTCTTTTTCAGGTCATTGAAAGAACTCAGTCTTTTTGATCTGATGATGTCGCTTTCCGCTATGATTCAGGTACCTTTATTGATACCGCTTATAGTGGGAATTTTTATTAAAAAGACACCGAGTTGGGCACCTTGGGCAACTGTCCTGTTAGGCTTGTTTTTGTCTTGGTTTATGAAAGAGGTATTTACCCCACAGGTGTTTGCTGATTGGATCGGTATAGCACCATTTACAAAAAGAGAAGCTACAGACATGAATTTGATCTTAACACTGGGAGCGCATGTTTTCATTACTGCAGGCTTTTTCTGTGCGACTTCCCTATTCTACAAGGAATCGACCGATAAAAACAAACTTGAAACGGATCTCTTTTTTGAGAATCTAGAAAAGCCCGTTATCGCAGATGAACAACAGGACGAATTCGACCGCCAGCAAAGAAATAAATTAGGCACTATGGTGATGTGTATGGGTGCAGGTATCTTACTGATGGCTTTGATTCCTAATTTGTTTTGGGGTCGGATGATGTTTGTGCTTTGTTCGTTGATTATTTTCTGTATTGGCTTTTTGTTGAGGCGAAGTGCAAAAAATAAAGTTATTTAAAAAGAGGTTTATGAACTATTCCTGTAACCTATTCAGTAGAACAGAGACCGTTTCACTGAGAGAGCAGAGACCAAAGCGACGTAAACGCCCTGTATACAGTCTCTGTTCTCTCAACGAAGTGGTCTCTACTCTCTGTTCTGAACAGTATTCTTTATAAAAACAGACAAAACAAAATGAACGAAACAACCAACTTCCATCAATTTGAAAAACTACACGAAGAACAACTACCCGTTGCAAAAAACAAGCTTCATGACTGGACCCATTTTGCAGGATTGTATGCAGCAGAACATGTTGCAGCAACTGAATTTGTGATAGGTGCAACTTTTGTAGCATTAGGAGCAAAGACAATGGATATCGTCTTGGGCTTGCTAATTGGTAATATTTTAGCTGTACTAAGTTGGACATTGATAACAACTCCAATTGCAGTTGAAACTCGTCTAAGTTTGTATACTTATCTCCATAAGATTGCAGGGGACTCCATGTCAAAGTTATACAACTGGGCGAACGTCATCATTTTCACCGTCATCTCAGCGGCAATGGTAACGGTGTCTGCCTCCGCAGTACGTTTCGCATTTGACATACCTGCTCAACTTAACTGGTATCCCACTAATTTATGGTTTGTGTTGATTGTTTTGGTAGTTGGTTTAGTTGCCGTATTTGTTGCGATTTATGGATTTAATGCTGTTTCTGAATTTTCAGGAATTTGTGCGCCCTGGTTATTTGTTATGTTTACAAGTGGCGCCTTGGTTTTGCTGCCTGCTTTGTCTTTGGACGTTTTAGGAAAGACCCTTCCGAGCGGCTGGGCAGATTTTGTTAGTATAGGAAATCAATCTATTTGGACGGGTGTGAATAGTAATGGACAACCAGGAATAGGCATAGTGGAGGTGATTGGTTTCGGTTGGGCGGCAAATACGATTACGCATTTTGGTTTAATTGATATGGCACTGCTTCGATTTGCAAGAAAGAAATCTTATGGACTAGCAACTAGTACAGGAATGCTTTTCGGACATTATATTGCATGGATTTCAGCTGGTATTATGGGAGCAGGAGCCGCTGTAATTTTAGGAAAATCGATAGTAGAACTCGACCCTGGAGATGTAGCGTTTTATGCTTTAGGTTGGTCTGGGTTCGTTATTGTAATTGTAGCCGGATGGACGACCGCAATTACGAATCTCTATCGAGCAGGGTTAGCTGCACAAGCCATTTTTAGTACTCAAAGCCGCAAAAAAACAACTTTGATTGTTGGTTTGGCTATGGTGGTTGTAGGATGTTTCCCTTTTGTCTTTACTCAATTTTTACCCCTTTTGACTTCCGCTGGATTGCTAGTAGTGCCGGTTGGGGCGATTGTCTTTGCCGAGCATCAAATTTTCCCAAAAATAGGTTACACCAGATACTGGTCCAAATATCAAGGCTATGCGAATAGTGTGCCTGCTGTGGCTTCATGGGGGCTGGGTTTAGTGTTTGGCTTTGGATTAAATATGTTAGATGTGATGTCTTTCTATTATTTATTTATTCCAACTTGGTTTTTTACGATTCTAGTTTATACCCTTTTGGCTGGACAATATGGTGCTAAAAAACAATATCCTGAAGCAGCAGCTAAAGCCCAAAAGTATGATGCTGATGTAGCCAGATATCAACAAAAATTAGCAGAGAAAGAACCTATATTAGAAAAAGATAATTCTCTTTTTTCTAAGGTATTAAAAGTTGTTGCCTTTACCGCTTTAGCTGTTACGCTGATATTAGCAGGTATTGTCTTATTCGGCAGTGCAGACGAAGGTACTTATATTTCTAATCGAGAGACTTTCTATTTTTATGGGTTTATCTGTACCCTGCTATATTTTGCCACCGCCTATTGGGCGATGAAAAGAGGTAAAATGAATCTTGTTTAAAGTCCACTAATTAAGTAATCTGACTAAGATAAATTTATCGAAATACCATAAGTAGTTGACACTCGTAAAAAGAAAATAAAAACGCACGCAAAGACGCAAAGTCAGATGTAAACAACGCTTGCTTTGCGTCTTTGTGTCTTTGCGTGCCATTATTTTATCCTGATGTGTCAACCACTTGGATAAGCTTGTCAAATTTAATCATGTATCCTAAATTAATAATACTGCTATCACTTCTACTATGGCTTGGCTCTTGCACCGAACAGACCGAGAAAAAAGTACAGCTGACAAATGGCATAGACGAATCTGCTGGCGGCGGCCCTGCCTACATCATCACCACTCCATCAGCTACTTATTATTTAGAAAAAGAAGGAGGTGGTTTGTCAAGCATGATTGACAAGGATGGTGTGGATTGGTTGGGCTTTCACAACAAAAAAGGGTCGGCTCATAAAGGCGAATACCGAGGGTTTCCAAATGCGATCCACAAGCAGGACGGTAGCTACTTTCATGCCATGAATGCTGGAACTGATCCTTCGAGTTCGATAGTCGAAATTGAATCCAAAGGGCATGTTCGTATTACCTTTACTTCAGATAATAAACAGTGGGAAGGACAATGGGATTTTCATCCTGATCGCTGTGACTTCAAAATGCGCAAGATTAGTTCTGGTTATAAATATTGGGTGCAATATGAAGGCGTACCAGGAGGAGAAATGGATAGTACAGATTTTTGGTATGCCTCTGCTGATAAAAAGTTGCATCCGATTACAGAGCCTTTTGTAGGGGATCTACCTGCACCAGAGTGGATGGCATTCGGTGATCAGGATTCTCCTCGTATGTTGTATATGTTGCATCAGGAAGATGATGAACTGCCAGATCATTACGTCAGTAGACCTGATATGACCGTACTTGGATTTGGTCGACAAAACAGAGAACAGACAACCAAACACCTCCATACTGTTCAAACCTTTTCGATTGGCTTTGTGGAGTCAACGGAATATTCTGTGATTGATCAGACCATAAGACAGGTACTTGATTAAATTAGAATTTGCTAAACTTATCCATAAATGACGACTAAAGAAATAGCTGAACAATTAACAAATTATTGTCGAGCAGGAGAATTTACAGAAGCTTACAGCACTCTGTTCGCTGACAATGCTAAATCTATCGAATCTGATGGAAGTATCACAGAGGGCTTAACCGCAATTCTCAAAAAGAGCGAAGGCTTTGGGGAAGAGGTACAGTTTATTAAATGTGAAATAGGAATGCCATTAGTTGTTGGTGCTTTCTTCACTATGGAACAAACTTTTTACTCCCTTGTTCGAAAAACAGGGAAGCAAAAAAAAATGCAAGAATTAGCGGTTTATAAAGTAGTAGATGGGAAAATAGTAGAAGAACGGTTTTTCTATTAAACGAGATTGTAACAATTTTATTAACTCAATCTTTACCTTATCGTACTAACGTTACATCTCCACTCACAAGCTGCGTGCTACCATCTTCAAAAGCCAAAATTATTTTATAGACATAAACGTCAGAATTTAACCGTCGTCCCTTAAAGTCACCTTTCCAACCAGTAGTGCCATTGTCAGGAATAAAGTTGGTCTGCTCAAATAATAATACTCCCCATCTATTATACACTTGTAAAGAAGTGATATTTTCTATCCCGCTAAGTGCATCAAAGAAAATAGAGAAGCTATCATTGATCCCATCATTATTTGGTGAAAAGCTATTGGGAATATAGACGGATAGACAATTTTTTTTATCATTTGAAATAGCGGTCAAATCAAAACTTTCTTCATACAAACAGCCATCACCATCTTCGATACTTAGGGTATAAGAATCTTCTCTGAGGTTTTCAAGAAAAAAATCATCTTCCGTTTCAATATTCCATTCGATTGAAAAGGGAGGTACCGCATCTAATTCTGTAATTTTTATACTGCCATCAGCACTATTAAAACAAGATGGAGAAACGATATCTATTGCAATAATAAAGGTACTTTCAATCACTGTACTACCAATCACCCTCCCTTCACAATAGGCATCCTTAAACGCAGTAAGTTCATACGTTCCTTCCACTGGTGTGTTTATAAAAAAAGGATTGGATTGAATATTCTCTATAGGAACTTGTTCGACATCATCTATACTATATCCAATTCTCCAAGGAGGACTCCCTTCCAATAGCACAGGAATACCTGTTACGGCTGTTTCACAAAGATTAAAAATTCCAGTTAAAGTAGCCGTAGGTATAGTCTGAATATCAATGCCAGCAACACCCACACTAGAATTGCCACAAAAGTCTGTGATTGTCACTTCATATTGCGTGGGTTCAGTCACACTACCTTGAAAAGTTTCCGTATCTACCCCTGTTTCCCAAAGAAAATTAAAAGGAGGAACGCCTCCAATTATTTCAGGTACAATGCTAAATGCTTGATCGGCACATACTAATCTTTCTTCAAAATTTACTGAAATATTATTATCCTCATTTATGATTAATTCACTTATAGTAGGATCAATACAATCGCAATCATAAACTAATTCTAGCTTTAAATTTTCAGGACCTTCCAAGATATCATCTTCAATAATAGAGATGGGCAATATAAGGGAAGTCTCACCAGCAGGAATGGTAACACTCATCGGAATTTCTAAAAAATCAACACCATTGATCGCTTTACTTTCTGGACTGATACTATAGTCAATCGTAAAGTCTTCATTGATATTACTGGAGGTACTTCGGGTAAAAACAAACTGCCCATCTACACAACTTTCATAGGCAATAGGTTCACTACGGCCTGGTACTTCGGCACGTACATTGACGGCTTCGCCTAAATCAAAACTGTTAGTCTCTAAAAATACAGCTGAATCTAATAGGTCATCTCCAACATCTCCGAGAATCAAACGAATATGATACCTCTCACAGGGGATAACTTGAAAAGAAGCGGTTAGAGGAATGGTGAATCCATCATATTCGATATCATCTTGCGATGCAGGATTAGAAATGATCATGCAATTTTCAGCATCCAAATTTGTTACATTATCAATATAAAAATTTGTATTGTCTATGTGATTTACGGTATTAATGCTCACGTCATCATCTGTTCCTAATAAGGTTGCTACATTGATGGCATTATTGTCGAAGGGACCATTTATGCCAGGTCCACTGACAAAGAAACCGAAAACATCGTTGAACGAGGACCCCACAAATTCACAATATTCTTCGGATGCAAAGACATATCGAAAAGTAACCCTATTCCCTATAGGCACAAAATCAAACTCAATTCCAGTAGCATCAAACAGCGTACTAGTTGCCAATTGGTTGAGGTCAAGATCATTACTCATTGTATTAAAAGAATAACTTGCTTCACTGCTTATGTTTGGACCTTGAGCTAAGGCAATGTCGCCCGTTGACAGGATAATGCCATCCTTTATATTGATACTATTTACCCCATTTTCAAATTGACCGATACTCAATGTTTCGTTTCCAATAGCGCTTATGTTGCTTACATTTCTGCAACTCCCTTTGATGAATACGTTTTTGACCAAATCTTCCACCCCTAGATTGTTTTCCGTTTGTATTCCTTGTTGTGCCAATAAATTGAACGACAAGCAAAGACAGGCTAACAGTGTGAAAATTTTGAACATGATTGTCAAATTAGAAAGACTATACTGTGAACGGGATAAAATTGTGAAAGTGAACTAATTGTTGAGTTCACCCCGAAGAGTCCAAAGCGGATCGTCAGGTAAAAAAGCGGTAAAAAATGTAATTTTACGCTCAAAAATAAAATTACTGATATTTTGACAAAAAGAAAAAGAAATGAACTTATATATAATCGCTATAAAGCCTTACTATGTAACCATCAAACCTTCGCTAAATAATTTAAATTATACAGTAATGAAAAACCTCGTAGGCCCGATATGACCGTGCTTGGTTTTGGTCGACAAAACAAGGACAAATATTTGACCACTGTTCAAACCTTTTCGATTGGCTTTATTAAATCGACAGAGTATTCTGTGATTGAGCAGGTTATTAGACAGGTGCTTGACTAAAAAACGAGTAGGGAATAACTTATAACAAGATGTTACATGATTGTCAAATTAGAAAAACTATACTGCGAACGGGATAACTGACTTCTTCTTTAAGCCACTAAAATATTTTTAATCAAAGTCTGAATCCTACCTTTCCAAGTTTCCAGATTTACTTGAAATAAGGTGCTTCGTCCTGATTCTGAAGAATTACTCAATTTAGCATAACCAATTAATAAAGCGAATATGGTAAGAAATAGTTC
>CAYOBX010000145.1:0-12006 GCA_964402245.1 uncultured Saprospiraceae bacterium
GGACGAGCTTCCATATCATAAGGCATAACTGGCTTAACCCCTTCTTTGTTAGTACCTGCTAATACATCGAAACCCTTTACCATTTTCGCATCATAGCCTACCCTAGTTGGCCAGCTCACTACATCTGTACTATTGGAAATACCCCACCACTCGTCAAAGCCTTGATCTGTTGGAAAGCGACCTGCCTCTACGCCTAGATGCCACTTGCCATACATTGCCGTTTGATAGCCTTTCTCTTTTAAAATTTCTGCTAAGGTGATTTCCCATGCTGCCATTCCTTGTGGTAGTCCCTGAATTGGAACAGCTCTGGTAGTTCCTGAACGTACGGCATACCGACCGGTCATCAATGCCGATCGAGAGGGCGTACATTCTGACTCTACATTAAAATTAGTAAATCGTATTCCTTCATTCGCTAATTGATCTAGGTTAGGCGTTGGTGCTCCTCTAATGATGCCGCCGCCATAGCAACCTAGTTCTCCATACCCAAGATTATCGGATAACATCAAAACGATATTGGGTTTTGATTGGGCGAATAGAGAAATACTTAGGAAACATAGGTAGAGGTAAATTGATATTTTTTTCATGTGCTGATATTTTTTAATTGGAACACAGAGACACAGATACACGGAGCACACAGAACTTATTATATCTCTGTGCGCTCCGTGTCTCTGTGTTCATTTTAAATCATGCAAGTCTCTCCATTCGGAAATGATTCGCTACATAAGAATATTTATTTTTTAAAGTAGAATCATTTTTCTTAGTGACGGTAAAATCTAGTCGATCATATAATGCTTTTGCTCTTGGGTTTTCTTCAGAGACATCTAGAATAAAATGACTATCCGAATCCTTATTGGCTTTCTCCATTAATCCATGAATTAATTTAGTCCCCAGTCCTTTACTTTGCATAGTAGGTAAGATTCCTAAATGTGCTAAAACGATTTCTTTTTTCTCTGGCAATTTAATCAGCCCTTCTACCTGCAATCCTCGTCTTATGATGCCTAGACTTTTTAATTTATAAAATCGTAAAATATTCTTTCCATCATACAAAGTAAAAGAAGCAGCCTGTTTTGCATCAAAGACACTTCCGACACCAACCATTTTATTATCCAGATATAAAGAGTGATGGTTGTCAAAGCTAAACTCTCCCCCTACTCTTACAAAGGCATGCTTTAAAAAATCTATAGCACCGACTTGATCGTTTTTAAAAACATATTCAAAACTTGGTGGTCCTGAACTATAAATTAACGGGACTGCAATATCTACTTCTGATTTTTGTGATTTTCTGAGTTCTACTTTATCCATTGTATATAATTATTGAGCGTGAAGTAAAGCGGATTATTAATCCGTTCTTGATGGATTGACAATCCGCTTTACGGGGTATACCAAATAGGAGAACTCCATGCCCGCTCCTGAATAGTTGCTGGAGCATCGCTCGGCAAAGGAACACCTATCCTCACCGCATCATAAGTCGTCCAACGAGGAGTAGGAATTTCTAATACTCTTAAATAATAAAATGCGGAGACAGTAGCATCGAAAGATGGGTCTGTCCAAATAGTTTGAAGCATAGTAGCCCCTATATCATTCCTATATGTAGCTGTCGATAAATCAACGGTGTTTCCTACGGTTGGTAATTTTCCATTGGAGTCTAGTACTCGATTATCCGACCAAGCGACATCAATAATCTGTTCGTGTGTTTGACCATCTTGATCTACCCATCCTTTCACTACTTGTACTCGATCTAAATTTGCACCCTCGCTATCTTTTATCGCATTGATAATAAAAGAAGGTGCTTTATTTGGTGCATTTTGCCCTACTAAATCTTGTCCCATAGGTACGCCTAATTGATAGGCATCATTGACCCAATTAGCTTGTTCTATATTTAAAGTATCCCAATTCCAACTAGCAAAGAATCGAACTTTAATTCTAGGTCCAGATGTAGCAAATACTTCTTTCCTTTCAAATGCTTCAAAGATGGCTTCTCTAGTATTTTCCTTTGCCCACACTCCTGCTACTCCTGCTACTAATCCATCTCTATTACGGGATTGGACAGGACCATCACTCATTCTTATCTGAGCGGTTGGATCTTGCACACCCGACTTCCCTATATTATTATCTTCCTCTATATTACTTGCTCCATTATGACAATCGGTACTTCCAATAAACCCAAACTTAAATGGATTCTCCCCTATTTTTTGTTTCACTGCCAAACCATCTTTTAGGGCTTCCCTTACAAAGCTACCTTTTACCTGACTTTGCACTCTTAGTTCCCCCTTACCTAGCGTATGTTGATAGACCTCAAAATCAGCAAATTCATCATTAGGAGATAAAGACGGATGCGTCATTGATTGCCCCTTGATCTGTAAAACTTCACTAACAGGCTCATTCCGCATTCGAGATTTAACGTAGGCTAAATCTATCGCATCCTCATTGTCTTTAGTCAAGGCATACATCCGACCATCACTTATATTGGCATTATGAGGGATGGCTATTAGATCAATACCTTGTTTCCGTTGTAACTCCATCCATTCCCAAAGGTCCTCTGGATTTTGAGAATCAAAAGAAGAAAAAGGTATTCCTGAAACTGTTCCTCCTTTGAAAATTACATTCCGATGGAGATTCTGCGCATACATTGGTCTATTTAAATATACTGCTTGAGAAGAAGTCCATTCATAAGCAGGAAAGGTTGTAAATTTCCCAGGTTCATAATGACGATCAGCAGCAGCAATCGTTTTCTCCCAAGTACTTTGAAGAATATCTTCTTTAATTAATTCTTTATAAGGCCAATTGGTCGCAATAGAAAAGCCTATTTTCCCAAATGCTTTTTGGGATGTCTTAGGGTCTGGGTCATTGATACTTTTTGCTATAGATAATTGAGATAATGGATTATCTTTATCTGCCATCTGCATCATCACCCCCATATATTCAGAGTGATCAGAGACCGCCATAAAATCTAATGGCCGATTTAGTTGAATCGGATTCTCAGAAACATGGGAAATCGCTTGTCCTTTGCCGAAGAGATAGGCATCATCTGGAGTCGTTCTGACATTATAGATAAAGGCATCAAAGGACCAACTGGTATGAATGTGCAAATCTCCAAAGTAAGCGTTTCTTGTTTCGGTATAATCTGCTGTTTGTTGGGTATTAACCTTAGTCGTAATAGGTTCAACTATTCGTCGATCTCTATCTTCTGAACAATTAATAAATAATACCGATAAGGCAAAAAATAATAAGGTTCTAACTATAATAGGGTGACTCAGCATTATTGTATATAAATGTGAGGGTTGATTGGAGATTAAGATGGACAAGGTTTATAACCATAGCTTCTGGTAATCGGCAAGCTGTAGCTTTGATATAGTTTTTTAGAGGCAGCGATTTTGTTAGGTTTTTTTTGCAAAAAAAACTATCAAAACGCTGCCTCTAAAGAAAAATATTAAACATACTTGTTGCCGAGTATAAAGCCATAGAACCTTAAGGATTTCATCAAATGTAGTACTATTTTTAAAATTAGTGAAATACAAAATAAAAAAAGCTATACCGAAATACATCGATATAGCTTTTATAAAATGATATTTGACTCAATTTTTTATATACCAAATAATAGAAGTCGGAGGTCAGATCGTTTCGCGTAACTCTTAAATCAACTTATTTTCTATCAGTTCAGAAGTTGGTTCGCACATATATCAGAAACATCACGGTCAACATCATACGTCTGACAATTCTATAAGAACGTTGACAATGTCTTGCTCAAGTAATATTAGAAGTCAGACCGCTTCGCTGTCAGACTTCTAAAAAAAATTAGTTTTTAATAAACTTCTTAACGACCATTTCTTCTGCTGTGCGTATTTGTAATATATGCGTACCTGCTTCTAGATTAGAAACATCTAAAACTACTTTTTGTACTCCATCATCTTGATGCTCTTGAATTACTTGTACTTGTCTGCCCAGCATATCATATACGATGATTTCTACTTCGCCATCTACTTCTAATGTATAGTCTATTTTTAAATGATCTGTAGCAGGATTTGGGAAGAGTCGATTTAATGTAATTTCTTCATACTCTTGCAATACAACCCCTGCTGGCACTCGACCACTTAGGGTTGTGAATGTACGAGTATCAGAATAAGCGGTCCAACCTTCAGGACATCTAGAACGCAATCTGTATTCGTAAGTAGTACCTGTCCGTAAACGTCTTAATGTTTTTACGGTTCTACTTGTGCTCGTTGTTCTCCATCTAGTATCGCCTGCTATTCTATATTGAACACTATATCTTCTACTATCTGGTACAGCATCCCAAATTACTTGTACTCTAGTAAAGTCCGTAAAGTATCCTACATTAGAGGCACTAGGTGCTGTACAAAATGCTGGTGGGGTAACGGTGCCGCAATCAGGACCGCCAACACTTAATATTTGAGTTTCTAAAAATCCAAATTGACTACCGCTAATAAGTGCATTACCTGCTGCATCGTTTATGCTATACTGTCCATTGCCCCAGGCACAGCAAATACCATCGCCGAAGGCATCATAAATTGTGAAGACATAACAATCTGAAGGAATACATAAATCTATACTGATATTAGTTCGATCATTATCGGTATAAGGTCCACCTGTTGCCATAGTCGCACCACTTTCATCTTTGATGTCCCAAGTGATTTCACTACCATACAAGTCAGGTGTAATATTGACGGAAATAGCACTTAATTCGCAATCGGTATTGGGTGTTTCACAGGGCGCGCAGGCACCTCCACAATCTACTCCTGTTTCATTCCCATTTTGAATGTTGTCATCACAGGTTGGACAAGAGGTACAAGAACCTCCACAATCTATGCCTGTTTCATTTCCATTTTGTATATTATCATCACAGGTTGGTGCTGCAATACAAGGCGCACATGAACCTCCACAATCTACTCCTGTTTCATTCCCATTCTGAATTCCGTCTGTACAAGTGGGAGCGACTACACAAGGGGCACAAGAACCGCCACAATCTACTCCTGTTTCTGCTCCATTTTGGATACCATCCGAACAAGTTGGACATGGGCTACAAGTACCCCCACAATCTACGCCTGTCTCTGTTCCATTCTGGATACCATCCTCACAAGTAACCGCAGTAATCAAACCACATACATTGGCTGCATTATTAGAGACATGACTCAAATTAGCAGATACCCAATTTTCCATACGGGTTACTTGTTGAGCAGAGTACATATACATACACTCATCATTCGTATAGTCCATATAATTCATATGCATATCTACTGTGCCACAAGACGTTTTTCCTAAAGGTTGACAGAAAAAATTGGGTGCATCACTGGTAGGGGTATCTGCCACTCCATCATCAAAACTGCAACTTTCAACATTTCCCCATACATGGTATAAGAAAAAATAGTGTCCTAATTCATGCGTCAAAGTTCGACCTCTATCTAAAGTACTAGCCGTACTAACGTCTCCACATGATCCTGTCCCACCAAAGGCATGTTTTCCTATTACCACTCCATCACCAAATCCTCTACCTCCTAGAGGAGAATAGCCCAATAGATTATTACCTAAGTCCATAACGAAGATATTAATATAACCACTCCAATCGTTATTCCTATCTCCTGTAAAACGATTAATTGTAATGGCCATTTGGCCATTAGAAACTCCATAACCAGATGGGTGATTCTGTGTAGCGACACAAAACTCTACGCACATTTCTCCATTAGATGTTCCTGGAAAAAGAGATGCAGCATTATTGGTCCATGAGGATATATCTTCATTGGTTCCTTGGAAGTCTGCATTCAATCGGCTGATTTGCTCGTTCACTAAATTTTCTAAACAGTTTCTATCCGCTGTATTTACATTTTGAAAGTGTATAGCTACCGGTAAGGTTACAGTATTGCTGCAAGCTTGTCTCGATGAACTAGTCGTTGCAGCTGCTTTTTTTGTATAGGCTTCTAACCGGGCCCTGAAATCTTGCTTATAAGCAGGGTCCTTCATTAGTTTCTCTGTATGCTCGTCAGAGGCACATTTTTGGTGCTGTGCATTAGTTGTAATTGACAAGAAAAATAGTATAAATAGTATAAGAAAAGGTACTCTCATGGATTTGAACTATAATCGGTTAAATTAAAAAATATGGTTATTAATAGAAAGGAAGGTCCCGTCTATTATTACCAATAGAAGAATGTGTAATTAGAATTGTTACTCTCTAAGATTCATAATATCCAGCACATGGTGGTGCTCCTGTAATCATCTTGTTGTAAACTTTTCAGGAAAGAAACCATGAGGATCAGTTTCTTTATTTCCTGAAATTTAGAATGGAAATATTCTTCAATGTTGTCGGTTCGTAGGAATAATCGGTCATAACTTTTGTACTTAATTTCGGTTTTGCAAAGAAGTGCTTGAAGGTGGTTGACTTATCAGGTAGCCACCTCTGAAATACTTCAAGAGATATTCTTTTTAGACACTGTAGTCTAATTTTGTCTTTACTCAAAATCAGAGTAGACTTAATTTTTTATGGTTGTCTTTTTGTGATGGATTGTATCGTTCTCAAAATGATTGGAAAGATTGCTATGTCGATACAATATACTAGCCAGAGGAACTAGTTTTTAAAGGTTGAGATTCAAATATAATTTTGATTGATTGCACTGCAAATGTAGGCTAAAGTGTCGTATATTGTCAAGTAGAAATTTTTATAATTTGATTGTTTGCTATATTTTATACATTTCGACGTTTTGTTGGGTTCATGGCTTGCCTTTCTCGTGGCTGCGCCACTCCAAAGCTCCACGACTTTGTCATGACTGCTTCACGGGTTACAGGATGGCTTGATATTCTTGGCTGCGTCACTCAGTCCACCATGACTGCGTCATGGGTTACAGGATGGCTTGACATTCCTGAATGCGTCACTCAGCCCACCATGACTGCGCCATGGGTTACAGGATCGCTTGATATTCTTGACTGCGTCACTCAGCCCACCATGACTGCTTCATGGGTTACGGATGGCTTGAGATTCCTGGCTGCGTCACTCAGTCCACCATGACTGCGTCATGGGTTACAGGATGTCGTCCCGTTGGGACTTTGCCGTTCTATCCCTGTTCCTTGTTCCCTATTCCTTTTTACTTACTCTAATGGATAGTAATAACGTAGTAGCAATCGAAGCTTCCTTTTCCTTCTAATTTTATAATACCTTCTTTTTGGGATAGTTGTTGATTATGTTTTTGATTATCGGCTATGCCGTACCAAGGTTCAATGCACACGAAAGGGGAGTTTTGATTTTTGGACCAAATTCCTAAGTATGGGAAACCTTTGAAATCAAAACTTAGCACTTTCTTTTTTCCTTTTTGAAGACTCACTTTCGATGATTTTAATTTATCAAAAACTAGGGCATCTTCATCGAATAGGGTCTTTGTGATTTTGATGGCTTGTTCTTTTTTTAGAATAGGCACTTTTTTGTTATTCCGAATACCATTGGTCAACTGCTGTGTAGCCACTGTCTCTTTTTTTTCAAATACCAATTGATAATCGGAACGTTTTGCGCCTTTATGAATAGGGCAATTAAAGGCTGGATGTCCTCCTATGGAAAAGTAAAGTGGGGTCTTGGCTAGATTTGTTACTTTATAATAGACAATAAGATCATTTTCTTTTAAGGTGTATTGGATGTTTAATAGAAAAGGAAAAGGATATAGCTTTAACGTTTTTGGACTTGACTTCAGTTCAAAAGTAATAGAATATCCATCATTATTAATCATCGAAAACTCCATGTTCCTTGCCAATCCATGTTGTTTCATAGGATACGCCTTTTGACCAACATAATATTGATCTTCTTTTAAGCGTCCTACAATTGGAAACAGAACAGGCGCATGTCGTCCCCAAAATGATGGATCTGCTTGCCAGAGATATTCTGTTTCTGTTGATTTTTTGAAGATGCTGGTCAACTCTGCACCTTGATCTTTTGCGGAAATACGGAGAATATCGTTTTCTATGCTATGCATAAGTAGTGAAATATTGAATGAAATATTGAGTGAAATTAAGTATAATAAACCAAGATAGAGAACAAGGAACAAGATAAGAACAAAACAGCAAAGTCCCAACGGGACGACATCCTGTAACCCATGACGCAGTCATGGAGTTCGAGTGGCATAGCCACAAGAAAAATAAATTCGGCAATCTATCCTGTCCGTAGTATAACAAAAAAAAATCGGTATCAAAAAACTTGATACCGATTCTTTTTTAAGAATTCAGTCAAACTACACCTTTAAAATCTTAGCTGCTAAATCAGCAAGACGTGCAGAATAGCCTGCTTCATTATCATACCAACTGATTACTTTTGCAAATTTGCCATCCTTTGTAACAGTCGTCATTAAAGAATCAAAAATAGAAGAGTGCGGATTTCTAATAATATCAGAAGATACAATTGGATCTGTTTGGTATTCTAAGATGCCTTTTAATGATCCTTCAGATAATTCTTTAAACTTAGCATTGATTTCTTCTGCGGTCGTCTTTGTTTTCAACACCATATTCAACTCAATCAAAGAACCAGTGATCACAGGTACTCTTAATGCAATAGCGGACAATTTACCTTTTACTTTAGGAACTACTTTTCCGACAGCAACTGCTGCCCCAGTAGAAGTAGGTACTAGATTATAAGCTGCTGCTCTTGCTCTCCTTAGATCACGATGAGGTGCATCTTGCATTCGTTGATCCCCTGTATAAGCATGAGTCGTAGTCATGGAGCCTACTTTCAATCCCCAATTATCGTCGATAGTTTTGATTACGGGTGCTAAACAGTTGGTTGTACAAGAAGCATTAGAGAAAACATTTTTTCTTCTGTCTAATGTTTCATCATTTACCCCTAAAACAATTGTTTGAACGCCTTCGCCTTTAGCAGGAGCAGAAATGATAACATCTTTTGCGCCAGCTTCTAAGTGCATACTAGCTGCCTCCTTCGTTCTAAAGATACCCGTACACTCCAAAACCAAGTCAACCTTTAGTTTTTCCCAAGGAAGTTCTGCTGGGTTTCTTTCAGACAGTGCTACTATTTTTTTCCCTTTAACGATCAAATGCTCATCCGTTGATGAAACAGCCCCTTCAAAAGCACCTTGTGCAGAATCATACTTTAACAAATGTGCTAAAGTAGCATTATCTGTTAAATCATTAATTGCTACTACTTTGATTCCTTTTTTCTTTAAAAGGTTTCTAAAAGTAAGTCTCCCAATTCGGCCAAAGCCGTTAATTGCTACTGTTTTTGCCATATTAAATTAATCTTTAGATGTTTTTATATAATTATAAGGGAAATTCTAGCAGCATTTCTGCCAAATTCTCGTTCAATTAAAGTAAAGGAATGAGATACATTTACGCTTTCAAATATCTACTATGAACTTAGTGTAAGTTTTACAATAATTAAAAAAAGAGTGCAAATATATGCCTTACTATGCTATCATGTAGCTTTTGATTTAGAAAATTGATTTTGAATAGTCAAAAAAGTAAGTGTTTTGGTCAATAAATGAGAAATAATTGCAATAATAAAGGAAAAAATTTGACTTTTTAAGAAAAAAAAACATACATTCGCAAACTTTTTCACTCCAAGAACAGTTAGAACTATTATATATTCCCACGTACTATATCTCACCAAACACCTAAAGTCAAAACAAACGCATCGTACTAGAGAGAACAATTTTGTACTAATAGTAAGATTTTCTGATTAACAGGTAAAATGGTTTCGTATTCAATAGCCACTTAACAAGTTTCGGTTTTAACAATAGCAAATTTTAGTCTTATATAATATTTTGGTCAGCCACCTAATCAACATCTAATATTTGGTGTTCTTTAAAAATGGCAAAATGGACTCCTATGAGGAAAAAAATGCCAAAAATCCAACAAAAATATTTGAATAAGAAGGAATATCTCCTTATTATAAGGCGTTGAATTAGAAGGAATTATATTTATAAAGTGCCTTTCATATATTATACTATCGTCAGATACTTGTAACATATAATTAATCTCAATAGGAAAAGACTCGTTTTTTATATACCAATTTCATTATCATGCGTGCATTAGTAATTACAAATACAATTACCAGGAGAGACGAAAAGTCCCTGGAAAAGTACTTCAACGAGATTTCTCGGTACGGCGTACTTAGCCCAGAAGAGGAGCTTGATATGTTCAAGCGAATTAAAAACGAAGATCCAGATGCGCTTCAAAAAATTGTGAATCACAATTTAAGATTCGTTGTATCTGTATCTAAGCAGTATCAAGGGTTAGGCCTTTCGCTCGGAGATTTAATCAATGAAGGTAACTTAGGTTTGATCAAAGCGGCTACCCGTTTCGATGAAACGAAAGGATTCAAATTCATTTCTTATGCAGTATGGTGGATTCGCCAATCTATTTTACAAGCATTAAATGAAAAATCTAGAAAAATTAGATTGCCATTAAACCACCAATCTAATGTTTCTAAAATCATTTCTAAGCGTACAGAACTTCTCCAAAAGATGGAAAGGGAGCCAACTATGGAGGAGCTAGCTGAAGAAACAGGATTTTCTGAAGAAGTTGTAAGAAAGAGCCTTCAGTCTTACAAAAAATGTCGTTCTTTAGATGCCCCTGTTGACGAAGATAGTGATACGTCTTTAAGTGGTTTAATGGAAGACAAAGAAGTAGAAAGACCTGACTACGATTTAGCGTACAATGAATCTATTCACATCCAAGCTCAACAATTATTAGACATTCTTCCTCCAAGGGAAGCGTCTGTATTAAAGTTGTTTTTCGGTATCGATCGGAAATACCCAATGAACTTAGGGGAGATCAGCGAAACAATGGGGATCAGTAGAGAAAGAGTACGTCAAATTAAAGACAGAGGCTTGGACATCCTTCGTAAAGCTTCTAAGCGTAGTTCTTTAGAATTTAGTTTAAACTAAGATACACTAAACGAATTAGCTAGGTAAACACTAAAAAAAGCTCAATCATTTTTTGATTGGGCTTTTTTTGTGGGCTTTTTTAGAGAAGAGAATAGAGATACTATTCGGTTACCTTCTAGAGGCTGTCTAAAAAGGTTTTCACAAAAATCACGACATCATAATTGAACGCAAATAGACGCAAAGAAGCAGAGTTATATCTGTTCTCTGCATCTCTGCACCTCTGCGTTCAATACCATATTTTACTTGCAAAATTCACTTGTTAGATAGTTATACCCATTCTTCCAATAATTGTTTGAGCTCTTGAGTGATCCCAACTTGATAGGGATGTGCGCTAGTTTCTAATAAACTAATCAAAGAGCAATCCCCTCCATATACATTCAATAAAGCATTTTTATCTGCTCCTTTTTCCAATAATAATTTTGTCAGCTCTACTAAATTATAAGGAACTTTTTGTCGCCAAAATTCTACTCCATTACTAGCCGTATAATGTAATAGGGTTGCTTGATGACCATACTTAGAAGTAGCGGATATTAAGTATGGAAATTTATTTAATTGTTCTTCTAGTTTTACTATTTGACCGCTCAATAAATAATTAATGGCCTGTTCAAATGTAATATCATACTCAAGCTGTTGTTGAGTTTCTAATTGTTCCCAATTATCAAATCCATATTGGTGAGCAACAGTTTCATAGCAATCTTCCATCCTTATTGCTTCATTCATTAATTGGGAGATTGGAATCCCCAAGTAGTTTTTATTATAATTATTTATTTCTGAAAAAATAGCAGGATAGCCAATTTGTACACCTTCCCACATGCGTATGGCTAATTGATTAAGATGATTTTTTACTTGAGGATATTGATCATAACTATAGAGCAAAGATCCATAAAAGGATTCTAAATCTTGGACGATATTGGGTTTATATATTTTCATTAATAGATGTAATTGTTCTGTTTGTGAAGATCATGGTGATTTTGAAAATCATCATGATCTAAATACCTGATATCTATGGTTCTTTATCTTGAGACTCGGCAAGTTAAACTTCGACGACACACAACAATCTCAGAATGTGCTAAAGGGTTTTCTTATAAAAAGAATATTGCCTAAAAAATCAAGTTACAAACTT
>CAYOBX010000146.1:0-11993 GCA_964402245.1 uncultured Saprospiraceae bacterium
AAATGGGAAGTCAATTAAGAGTTGGCTTCCCGTTTTTTCATTTAACCCTAACTTTATAGCAAAAAATAACTTAAATTACCCTAACTTTATGTCAAAACACAATAAATATTGCCTTAACTTTGTGACAAATGATAGAACGAAATGCTCAATCCTATCTTTTAAACTGGAAAAGGAGAAAGAATAAGAAGCCGCTTATCATTCGAGGAGCTAGACAAATTGGAAAGACAACATTAGTTCATCAGTTTGCAAAAACCTACCAACACTACCTTTATTTTAATCTGGATATTCCATCCGATAAAGCCCTTTTTGAAAGACCATCTGACTTCGAAGCACTCCTTCAAACGCTTTTTCTTAGTAAAGGTATTCCAATAAATGCTGAAAACACCCTCTTATTTATTGATGAAATCCAAGAGTCTCCTGCTGCCATTCGACAACTTCGATATTTCTATGAGTCAAATTTACCAATAGATGTAATTGCAGCAGGTTCTTTGTTAGAACATGCTTTAGGCAATCTAAAAAGTTTTCCAGTAGGTAGAGTCAGCTATCTGGCTTTGCATCCAATGAATTTTAAAGAGTACTTGAGAGCAATAAATAATAATCCTCTTTTAGAAGTCCTAGAACAAATCCCTTGTCCAGATCACGCTATTCCATTGTTGATGAAACACTTTCATGAATTTGCCTTGATTGGTGGAATGCCTGAAATCGTCGCTGCTTATAGTGAAACGAAAGACATCCACTATATCAATGATATTTTTGAAACGCTGTTATCTTCTTATAAAGATGATGTAATCAAATATGCGAAGAATAACACAGAAGCCAATATTATCCGACACATCATTGATACCGCTCCAAAAGAAGCAGATAATAGAATCCAATTTGAAGGTTTTGGAAATTCTAACTTTGGTTCAAGAGAAGTAGGAAACGCCATGCGTTCTTTACAGGCAGCCAAACTATTACAATTGATTTATCCATCTTCTTCCGTACAACCACCTATTCATCCTAATTTAAGAAAACGCCCCAAGCTGCAATTTATTGATACAGGTTTAATGAACTATGCCTTAGGTAATCAAATAGAATTAATTGGTATAGAAGATTTGAGTTCAATTTATAAAGGAAAGATTATCCAACACTTAGTCACGCAAGAGTTTATCTCCACTTTTGAAAAACCTTCCCAACAGTCTAGCTTTTGGGTTCGAGAGAAAAAAACCTCTAATGCAGAAATTGATCTGACTTATCAATACGGAAAATATATCATCCCTATTGAAGTCAAAGCAGGTAAGACAGGTCGTCTACGTTCTTTGCATTTATTTATGGATATCGTAGATCATTCCTTTGCCATCCGTTTGTATAATGGTCCTTTGCAATTAGATACTATTCAAACTTTAGAAGGTAAACCTTTTCAATTGTTGAATTTACCGTATTGTATGGGATGTATGTTGCCTCGGTATGTGGAATGGTTGATAATGAGGACTATCCAATAGCACTATTGGTTTGACATGTCCTGTGAATAAGATTTTTTCGTTTTCAAGATTAGCCGTTTGCACCATTGCTTTATAACTTGATTAGAAATATTAGAACTCGGCATTAAGTATAATGCATATACACATAAAATAACATCAAATTGTTGAGTGCTTTCAAATTGCTCAAAGGGGATATTTAAAAAAGAAATATTATCTAATTTTTGTTGAGCAATCGCACTCATATGAGCATTGGGCTCTAGTAAGTGAATGACTACATTCGGAAAAGCATCTTGTACTTTTTTTGAAAAATTGCCCGTGCCGCCGCCTATATCCAATACAGTAAAGCGATCTTCCTGATCATACTGTTCTTGCAAGGCCGATACGATTCTTTTTCCTATTTCTTGATAAGGTGGACTGTAGGTTAGTAGCATATCGTATTTTCGACTGTAACTATCGAAAGATATAGTAGCACTCATTTTATTATTGTATTTAATAATTTTAGACAATCCCTATTTCTGATAAAATTTGTTGTCGTTGCTGATTATTATGTTCTTGGTTTTTTCGGTGCAAGAGCTTAGACCAAATAATTCTCCACACACCCAATAAAAAGCCTTTTCGCCTCGCTAAAAAAATGTAGGTATTTCTTCCATTCACAATGTCTTGAATATACAAAACAGATTCTTTAGGAATGGTATAAAGCATAGTCATCCCTTTGACATTCGTTCCGAAAACAACGTAAGAACATTCTTGTTGTTCCACTATACAAGCCATTGTCATCCAACAGGTCGTATTTAAAAGGGTATAGTTTCTAAATTCTTTGACAATCCAAAAACAACATACTTCGCAGTACTTTTCGGCTTCCCCCATTTCTTGATAAATTTTTGCTCTATTCTCTTTGGTTGCAAATACTTCGATAGTTCTGAGTTGTATGAACGGCGAGACCAGAACATCTTTCATACTTTAGTTGAAAGCTTAGTAGTTCCTCTTTGCTTGTTATTAATTTCATGATCGAACTATTTTGCTATAAAAAGTGTATATTTGGATAGAATCCAATTTAACTATTGACTTATGCGCATTACACTAGAAATAAAAAACTCAAAGCATTTAGAAATACTATTACCTCTATTACAATATTTAAAAATCAATATTATTGAGGGAAAAGAGGCAAATATAGAAGCAGTCCCCCAAAAGAATCCTTCATCCTTTGATAATAACAAACCCGCTTTAGCAACTTTTTGGAATACTATCCCTTCTTTAAAACCACCTATCCGCTAATCTAAATCAATTATAATGACATCCAACGTTCCACTCAGCAATATCCAATTAGAGTTGCTAAAATTATATGCAGACAATATCCCAGAAGATGATTTAAAAAATATTCAACGAATGATTGCTAGATATTTTGCAGAAAAAGCTATCCAGCAAGCCGATGAAATTTGGGAAGAAAAGGGATATTCTTCAAAAGAAATATTAGCAGAACATCAACGAGTTTCCTCCAAAAAAAAACCAAATGAAAATCGTTCTTGATACGAATGTCTTGTTAGTATCTATTTCCAGAAAATCAGAATATTTTCCAATTTTTGATGCTTTTCTAAATGGACATATCCAACTATGTGTCACTACTGATATACTCTTTGAGTATGCTGAATTATTGGCATCAAAATTTCATCCGAACGTGATGGATAATATTATGAAAACTATCGAAAAATCGCCCGACATAGTGCAAATTACCAAGTACTATAATTGGCAACTAATTAAAGCAGACCCTGATGATGATAAATTCGTGGATTGTGCCGTTGCTGCAAATGTTGATTATTTAGTAACAAACGACAAACATTTTAAAGTATTAGAAACTATTGAATTCCCTCTTGTTAATGTCCTCTCTGCTGAAGTCTTTTTACAACAACTCTTGGATAAATAATAATTACTTCACCTCCCACTTCGCCGCCTCCATCACTTCCACCATTCGATCAATCTGTTCTTTCGTATGATCTGTATTAATCGCCAATCTCAAAATCGCTTTTTTCCTAGGTACTACTGGAAAGGTGACAGCCTGAATATAGATGCCATGTGAAATACAATAGTCTGTCATTTCAAAAGCAATACGCTCTTCTCCACACCATATTGGGATAATGGCGGTTTCAGAATCTAACGTATCAATACTTGCCTGTTTTAATTTAAGCTTAGCATATTGCGTATTATTATGCAGTTGCTGTACACGTTCTGGTTCTTGTTCCATCACTTCTAAGGTTGCTATAGAAGCCGCATCAGAAGTAGGAGCATTTGCGCCACTCATTAATCGACCCCGAGTATTATGTCGCAGGTAGTCAATGATTTTTCTAGTTCCTGCAACATACCCACCCTGACTGGGTATCGCTTTACTAAATGTTCCCATTTTTACATCAACAGCACTTGATGGTAAGTCAAAATGTTCTTCAATGCCTCTTCCTGTTTTGCCTATAACACCTATAGAATGGCTCTCGTCAATCATTAAAATTGCACCATATTTTTTGCATAATTCAGATGCTTCGGGTAAATTAAAAATATCGCCGTTCATTGAAAAAACACCATCTGCTACAACTAAGACATTTCCTTGATTTGGTTCTTTTAGAAGAATCTCTAAATGTGCCATATCATTGTGATCAAATACTTTGACTTTAGCACCGCTCAACTGGCAACCATCTATAATGGAAGCATGATTCAATCTATCAGTAAGAATCGTATCTCCTTTGTGAACTAGTGCCGAAATCACAGAAATATTACAAACATATCCACTCGAAAAAGTAACGGCATCCTCCGCAGACTTAAATGCTGCTATTCGTCTTTCCAATTCTTTATGTACTACTGTAGTCCCTGCTAGTACTCGAACACCATGCCCTCCAGTCCCATACTGCTCTAATGTCTGTGCAACTTGTTCTTGAATATGTAGATGCTTATGCAAAGACAAATAAGAGTATCCACCAAATATGGTCAACCTCCCTCTTTCTTCTATTTCACATTCTGTAGTAGAAAAATATTGGGTTATGGGCAAATCAAAATTGTATAAATTATTTTCTCTTAAATAGGGAATGGGTAATGCCCATTTTTTTGCATCGGTGATGGATGCTATGGTCTGGGTTACGGTTTTTGTTGATGTGTGTATGTGTGTTGATTCCATTTTAGTATTTTTTAATTAGCTGTTTCATTCTAATAATATTTTACACTACCTCCCACGTAGCTGCCTCTATCATTTCTACCATTTTATCAATCTGCTCTTTCGTGTGATCGGTATTAATGGAAAGGCGAAGAATTGCCTGTTTCCGAGGCACAATAGGAAAATGTACTGCTTGTATATAGATACCATGCTGCATACAATATTTGGTCATCTCTAATGCATCCATCTACAATAGATCCATGATTAAGATGGTCTGTCAAAATCGTATCGCCTGGCCCAACCAATGCAACGATAGTTGAAATATTACAGATATACCCACTTGAAAAAGTGACTGCATCTTCTGTAGATTTGAAGTTAGCTGTTTTTCTTTCTAGGGCTTCATGCAATACTGTTGAACCAGATAAGGTTCGGACTCCATGTCCTCCTGTACCATATTCCTTCATCGCCTCCGCTACCTTTTGTTCAATGTATGGATGCTTGTGTAAGGATAAATAAGAGTAACCACCAAATAAGATCATTCTTCCTAAGTTTTCTACTTCACATTCTGTTGTGGAGAGATATTTATTGATGGGTTGATTGTAATAATATAACTCTCGTCTTCTTATTTCCGGGACAGGTAGTATCCATCTCTTTTCTTTGGTGAAGTTTTAGATGGTTTGGTTTTGAGATGATAATTGGTTGTAAGAAGGAACTATCATAATCTTATGTAATATTTTTATACATTATTAGAAGCTAAAATTATTGGCTGTTGTGTAGGATTATTCTCACTTATACTTTTCTTCACTTGAATCGTAACATAGCCATTTTTGAAGCCTTTTCTCAAAGTCTTATTAATCAACTTTCCATCTCTTTTTTCTTTAATCGTAACTTCTTTTTGTATGATTAAAGGCAACCTGTATTCTCTTGCTTCGATAGAATTATCAAAATCAAAATTTGTCAAACCAATTGAATTTATTTCCCCTTCTTCTTTTGCTTCTTTAAAAACTGATTCTATTATGGACTTTCCCGTGCCTATCAAAACTGTGAGTCCAAGCCCCCCAGAAATAGTAGATAAACCAGCAATCACTCCTGCTGTAAATGCTAGTTTTAAAATCCTATTAATTTTGGCCTTTGAAATTTTTGCAGTTAAATCCAATTGAAAATAAGCTGTTCCTTCTATTTTTCCTGTAAACAAAAGTCTTCCAACCAATGGTGATTCCGATAAATCAGTACTAGACAAATCGCCAATGTTCAAGTCAATAAAATGCTCTTGAGAGGGGATTCCAAGTCTTGGCAGAATTGTATTTGCCGACAAAAAATTACGTTCATTCTTACTTTCGCCAATGCCATTATCAACAATTTCTAGCTTCTGTAAATAGATTTCAATTAACTGATTCATTTGCTTTGTTTTTATGATTTAATGATAATTTGAATATCTCCACTAACCGATCAATTATTTCTTCTCTCCTGACACAATAAAAATAGTACTATAAGTTATGGTAAGAGGTAATTTTAAATGCTCCAAAAATCTACTAAATACCTATTTACTTTTTAAATACTCCTTTGGTGCTAATGTTTTAAAGTTATCTTCTAAAATGTTTATTTTCCTTTTCCAGTTTTCAACTATTTCTTTTGATGGTGTTCCGAATATTTGATGATAGGGTAAAATTGAAACTTTAATATCTTTTGGCTTGAAGCCAACATTTAGAAAATAAGTGAACAGCTAGATAAAAATTCCATATTTCATCAAAACTAAAATTCATCGCTATTTTCATGGTTTTTGATTTTAAACTTAAAACACCTCAGTTCTGTGCCATACGAGCAGGTTCGCCCCGACTCCCTGCATACCTACCTGCTTCCTCTACGGTAAATTGTCGGCTGCTAACCGTAGCTAGTTTGTTAAGAGATTCTGTTTTATCCTGTGATGCTCTTATGACTACTTCTGTCAATGCACTAACAGATTCTTGTAATGCTACATTTAGAATAAATTCTTTGCCAGATTGGACCAGCAAATTAGGAATTACTTTTTCTTCATAGCCTAAATAAGCAATGACTAATTCATATCTTCCAATCGGTATTTGTGCTAATCGGAAGTTGCCATCTACATCTGTAACGCTGCCTTTGTTTGAATTAGATAAAGCGATTGTAGCACCAATTAAGGGGAACTGGCCTTGCTTATCCAAGACCGTCCCTCTAATGGTTTGTGTTAGATTTTGAGCTACAGAGAAGTAGCTGCCTCCCAGAAGAAAGAATAGAATACTAGTTCTAATTATAAAACTCATTTGGTATTTTGTTTTCTCAATACTAAGATAGGTACTTCTTAATTAGACATTTCTTCTTCCTTCGTAGTTGGTAATAATTACTTGATAATTGGTAATATTCTTTTATCATCTGTATTAAAAAAATCACAATTTATCAAACAAGTCTAAGAAATCTTTCTTCCGATTACGCGCCACTGCCAACTCTTCTCCATTGTTCATCTTTACACAATTGTGTCCATTATTGATGTAGCCTTCTGCATGGCTTAAATTGATTAAATGGGAATTATGAATACGAACAAATTGAGAATCTACTAAAACACTTTCTACTTCTTTTAAATTTTTCGAAACGGTTAGTTTACGCCCTCCTTTCAAATAGATATTGGTATAAGAACCGTCGGAGAGACAGTACATAATTTCATTTCGATTGATGAAGTTTAAACCTGTGCTGGTGGTGATGGCTAGGTATTCTTTTTTCATTGGTATTTTCTTTCTCTCTAAAAAATAGTTGTGAGCTAGGCTCATAAGCGTTACTGTCTGACTATTAATTAAGTCATTGTTAAAAAGTAGGTGGGCGTAATTTATTTGTTAGGTATGATTTATAAGACCTCTGTTATAAAATCGAAATTTATAAATCTAAACGAGTCCAATAAATACCTTACAAGTATAGATCAATTTATTTTTAAAATCTCAGACATTTTCTTAACTTTCTAGCAGAAAAAATCCAAACAAACTACCCAATATTGCTATAAACAGTTGATAATCAGCAATTAAAATAGATCATTGGCTAGTAAAAAAACCATTAAAAAAACCAAACTAATTCGGCTACTAAAGACCTTCTCTCCTTTAGAATGGAAGCGTTTTGGACGTTTCGTACAGTCTCCTTACCATAATTCTAATCAGACTATTATAAAATTTTTCACAGTACTAAAGAAACTTTTTCCTTTTGAAACGGAGGAGGGTTTAGAACAAGAATCAGTTTTCAAAAAGGTATTTGGAAAAAAAGAATTTAAATCTTCTAAATTCCAGAATCTTTGTTCTGATTTGTATGGATTGGCGGAAGATTTTTTGATTGATGTGTATTTACAAAAGGAGAAAAGGCAGCGAAAAAAGGTATTGATTGATGCATTATCTGAACGAGATTATGAATTATTTAAGGGAGAAAGCCAAAAGTTAATTCAGGAAATAGAGACACAAAAATGGTTCTTGGGTAGTAATGATTTTTTACTTTTATACAAATTGAATGATCAATTTCATCATCATTTAGAAACGGAGAAATTTACTAGTAATCAAATAGCGTTGGAAAGAACTTGGAGATACCTAACTGCTTTCTTTGAGAATGAAATGGCTCAAATAAACGCTGAAAACGCTACTGCTAAAAATTTTATAATTAGAGAAAAAGGAACTACTACTATTAACCAAGATAAACTGAAAATTTTATTTTTAGAAATCGCAAAACTGCACGAAGTCAAACAAACGGAATTATATTTTACTATAAAAGAAAATATTTTACACAATTGGGATTTCATTAACAAGAAAAATAAAACGGACTTGCTCGTTCACTTAATTAATTTTTCGATTACGAATGAAGTACTTCAAAAGAACTTTGGTTATACGGAAACCTTTCAATTGTATAAAATTGGAGTAGAAGAAAAGTTGTTTATCATAAATGGTAACATGAGAGATGTTGAGTTTATTAATATTGGTATCGTAGGTTTCGCACTTAAAGAAAATAACTGGACAGATCAATTTATTGAAAATAATCAAAATTATTTATCGCATGAGGTAAGAGAATTTCTTATCCCCTTAATATATGCCTATAAAGCAAATTACAATCAAGATTATGCACTAGTTATTGAGTTACTAAGTACACTTAATCCAATCAATCAATTGAACTATTTGCATAAAATTAAAAGTTTACTAATAAGATCTTATTTTGAGGGTATACTACATGGAAAGGAAGCATATTGGAATCCTCTAAATCATGAAATGGAATCCTTAAAGAAAATGATGCTTAGAAATAATAAGTTATCTCCTTTAAAAATTAAAGGAAACATTAATTTTTTAAAATTGACTAAAAAATTGGTGAATTTATATTGGAATAAAAAGGTAATGTTCCACCAAATTCATTCTTTTGAATTACTATTAGAAAATACAAAACCATTATTACTTAAGGACTGGTTAAAGAAGAAATTCGAGGAGATCAAGAGTGTTGCCTCGTAATGAGACAACACTAATATTTATTTAAATATTGATGACATCACCAATAATAATAAAACAGGACAAGCTCAAAGTTGAATACATATTCAATATGATTTGCTGCCATAGTAAAAAACAGGGAGTCCACCTCGTCGAGCGACCAAACTGACATAGGGCTTCCAGTAAGAGTTGGGGCAATTGCTCCAATTCTTTTCTGTTTTCCAAACTAGGCAAAGGTTAAAAAATGTGGTTCTCAGAAATTATTTTCAAGTGGTTTAGTTCGTTTACATACTGTTTAGTTTATTCTACTACTATCCTACTCATGATAATAATTGGTTAAATTTTATTGGTGTTATTCCTTTCTATATCTTTATGCAATAGTTTTAAAAAGGTAACCCCTTTGCCAAAAAAAAGTGGTATCCTCTAAGCTTGGACAGCTTGTTGTTGAGCACAAGCGATCAGATCGTTTAGAACGATCAGATCACCCGCACTATTTAACAGAAAACCTTATTACATTAGGTGTTCTGTGCGATCTGATGGCTTTCCGCCATCTGACCGCTTGATCTAAGAATAACATACTGTCCGAGCCTAAAAGAATACCCAAAAGTAAATTTAGAATGACTGAAACAGAATTGATTAATCGGATTAGAAAAGGAGAAAAAGATTTACTAAAAGAAGTCTATCTAAACAATAGAGATCCATTCGTTCGATTCTTACAAAAGCAATATCAAGCAAGCGAAGACGATGCTTTGGAAACTTATCAGTTTAGTATTCTACGCCTATATGATAACATTGTATTCGGCCGCTTAAAAGAATTGAGTAGCTCTTTACAAACCTATTTATTCTCCATCGGAAAAAATGTTTGGCGAGAACAATTACGATTAAAACAAAAAGAAAGTCCTTCTGATACGCAATTTCTATTGAGATTAGTGATGGATGAAAATACTAGCACTCAAGACGAAGCGCTTTTACAAGAGAAAGAAATCAAATACAAAAAGATGGCAGCCGCATTACTTAAAATGGGGAATCCATGTAAAGCCTTATTGGAATATTTTTATTACGACAAATGGAGCATGCAGCAAATAGCAGATGCTTTGGGTTTTAAGAATACGAATGTCGCCAAGACAAAAAAAGGGAAATGCTTAAAACGATTAAAAAACCTAGTACAAACAAATATACCCCTTCCACAAAATGGATAATACCAACGACAAAGAATTATTGGATCAATACCTTCGGGGGGAGTTATCTTCGGTTGAGCGACTCAATTTGGAAAAGCGATTAGCAACAGATACATTTTTGGCTAATCAATTGGCGGAATTAGACGAAGTGCAGCAAGGCATTCGTTTGGCTCGATTAGCATCTGTATTGGGGGAAGTGCAGGGTTGGGAAAGGGAAGCGGTTATTCAAGCAGGTGGATTTGAGCAAGAAGTGTCAGAGATGGTTCGCTTGGAGAAGCATCGGGAACTTTTGGGGGAGATACGGGGGTTTGAAAAAGAAGCGAAAACAACAAAGGTTCGGTGGGTCAATAAGTATTGGTGGGGAGTGGTAGCAGGATTGACAATAATATTAGCTAGTTATTTCTTAATACCACAAAAAACTAATGCTGAAAAACTAGCAGAAGCACACTTTACTATTTATCCAGTAATTGGCAATACTAGAAATGAACTTGCCTCCGATGTCAAAAAAAGAGGGTTTAAAAACTATATTAAAGGCGATTTTAAAAATGCTATTCAAGATCTTAATATTTTAGCCACTAATGGAGACAGTTTAGCATTATTTTATCTAGGTATATCTTTCCTTGGAAATCAACAACCCCAAGAAGCCATTGAAAAACTAAATTTATTCCGTACACAATATGGCATATTAAGGGAAGAAGTGAATTGGTATTTGGGTCTAAGTTATCTATATATTAATGATACAAAGTCAGCCGAAATATATCTACAAAATAGCTCTAACAAAGAATTAATTAACAAAATAAAAGATAGAAATATAAAATAATATGGCTCATCACATCACTCCATTATTCAGAAAAAAAATTGAAATTCAACGCATTGAAAAATTAGATGACTACATGGGCGATATGGACGAAAATCAGGCGGATACATCAAGAAACAAACTAGACATAGAGGGAATTCCCAAACCCAAGGATAAAGATTTAATTGGAGTAATTAGATGTCATATCTCTGAGAAAAAGGCAGGAGACAAGTCCGAAAAAACTTATGCGTTACTATATTATTTCAAGACAGATAATCTTGAAATTCCTCGAATATCAAATAATCGTACAAAAGAGTTTAATTTTTATATTCACTATCTTTTCATTCCAAAGTCTTTTAGTTTAGTAAAATATAAACTTGTAAAAGGAAAATATAAATTAAAAATAAAAAAGGTTAAAGGCTGTTCAATATCAGAAAAAAAACCCACAAAATACAGTTACAAAGGGTATTTTGCTATAAGATTAAGTGAAAATTCTTCAACTGATTCCTCTGACTCAAAAGGGTTGAGTCATGCTATTTTATTAGGAAGCAAATATGGTTGTGCTACTTTAATCAGCAATTGGTCACGTGGACAAGGGGTAGCACGAGATAAAATGCAATTAGTCCAACCAACTGTATTTTACCAAAAGGGCTACTATTATATTCCTTTGGCTATGGAAACAGGTATTTCCATATATCACCGTTGTAAACCTAAATATATTACAGGGACACTTAAAGCTATTAGACATGGAAAAACAAAAGTGGGCTTAGGCAGTCCTTTAAAAGTAGCGAAAGGAGATACAGAATATTATTACTTTAACAAAGCTGTTTACTCTTTGCCAGCAGATGGCAACGATGGCAACGATGATAAAGATGATAAAGATGATGATCCCTACTACGCATATAAGATTTCATTTTTTGACAAGTTTATCGAGGTAGTTGACAGTTGACTTTAAAGAAGTTCAAGCGC
>CAYOBX010000147.1:0-11981 GCA_964402245.1 uncultured Saprospiraceae bacterium
AGAATAGTGCGTATGAGTTCTTTGGACTTGGCGATGCAGAAACAATTGATTCTATCGAAGTGACCTGGTTAAGCGGGCAAGTAGACTTTTATGAAAATATAGATGCCAATGTATCTATTACCATTGTTGAAGGCCAAGTGTTGAATATTGAAGAACAGATAATATCAGAGTTTGGGATGTATCCAAACCCCGCTTCAGATATTATCCAATTTTCAGGATCATTAGAAGCGGGATCTGAGGTGTTGATTTATGATATAACAGGTAAGCAGATATTACAAACTCATATTAATTCCAATAATAGAGGAGTAGATGTTTCGCATTTACCTTCTGGGTTTTATATAACTAAGTTAATTACAAACTCACGAATTGTTAGCATTAAGCTTATTATAGATTAGTTTTGTGCTCTTACTTGTTGCAACCCAAGATTAAATTTATATCCAAATTGTAGTTGAAAGAAACTGCGATCAATATCTTTACCCAAATCATTAAATACTTTTGCTCTTAAAAAAATAGCATTGTTCTTTGATGTTCCTGGGAAGTAGGAAATTTCAGATTCGGCTCGAAACACCCAAAACTCTAAAGAATCATCAAAATTGGGAATATCATTAAAAGAATCATGATTATAATAAGTGAATTCTCCAGATAGATCAAATTCAAAGTTTTCAAATCGTCTAAACTCTAGGTTGACACCTAGACCTGTTCCTAAAGCAGAATAGGTGTTAATATCACTATTTTCCAAATCAATTTGAGCCACTTGATACCGCAAAGAAGCAAATCCATTAAATTCAACAGGGTTCTCTTTGTTAAACTTAAAACTCGCGAAGTCTAATTTGACACCTAAGTCTAAAAACGATTTTTGAATCTGGTCTAGACGATTAGATAATTGTATTCCAAGTGGATCTGGAGTACCAATAGTGACTAGGTTGCGGTTGTCTTCATCTATATTTGCATAAGAGATATATGGTTTTATTTTCTTGAAAAAGAAAATATGTTTACCACTTTTACCTACATTAAAAGGATTGACAAAAAACTCCGCATCCCCTTCAAATTGAGCAATTCCATTAGGAGAGTCCCCAAACAAACTTATAAAATCGGTGTAGGTTCTTAAATTGAGTACGTTTTGTAAACTTACATCCTGGTATAACTCATAAACTGTTTGCTCTTTTTTATTCTCCTGTTTGTCTGCAGATTTAATTGGAAAGCTAAAACTTTGATTATCTGGAATAAAGTTGCGTCCTGGATTTGAAAAGTAGCGTAATACATCTGTTAGTCGCAGCCTATAACTTGAGTAGTTTGTAGAACTATTGATTTTTGTTTGTAAAGCGCTGTTATATAAATAGTTTTTGTGAGCTGATTTAGTATATCGTAATAAGGAAACAGGAATTTTATTTTCAAAAAGATAAGTTTCCACTCCTTCTTTGAGATAAACTTTAATATCCACTAGACTTCCTTCAAATATTTCAATATCGATTTTATCAAAATTTAAGGAGCGGTAAACGGCATGATCTATAATGGAGTCCTTCTTAATTTTTCTTCCATTACTATATCTATACTTGAGTAATGGAATCTTTTGCCCATCTTTAGGAATCCAAAAATTGCCTAAATGAATTTCACTTTGGTCTTCTAGAATTGTTTTAAACACTTGATTGGCGATAGAATCATTTAATATATCATCTTTAGCAATTAGACGTTCATCACCAAATAACACATATATCTTTTCTTCACCTTCATCATCATTATCTGGATTTTTATTATCCCCATTGATATCTGATTCTTCATATTTCTTGAGGATCTCATTTAGATTATTGTTAGATATTCCATTCAAGCTATGATCTTTTCTTAATCTTAGTAATTCTTTGTATATAGTATTTAAACTATCCTTGTATGCTATACTATAGTCTAATCTCAGATTTACTACTTCTGATAATTGAGATCTAGATGCTATAAGCATTGTTT
Source organism: uncultured Saprospiraceae bacterium (assembly GCA_964402245.1). Taxonomy (GTDB): domain Bacteria; phylum Bacteroidota; class Bacteroidia; order Chitinophagales; family Saprospiraceae; genus JAFMDF01. Next base: position 1,957 of record CAYOBX010000147.1, read on the forward strand.
TTATTTCCAATTTTTCCGAAATAGTCATTGACAATGAATCTTGAATAGGCTTTAAACTATTAATTATAGTAAGCTCTTCAAGATCTGATAGTTGCTCATTTTCTAATATAGTTGTCGGATTTTTAATTAGTTTAGAAAGCAATTCTTCTCTTATAGAGAATTCTTTTAAGAGCCCGGCAAGTCTCTCAATTTCTTCAACCCTTTTTTTAGCTTCATTATTCATGATGGAAAAAGACTCTTGAATTTCATTATATTGATTGAAAAGAGTATTGAATCGATTGATATTTAAACTATCTTTTTTTGATAGTACAGCAATATTTTGTCCATAAACCGTAGTTATTAATAAGCTGATAAAAAGAAATAATAAAGACCGCATAGGATGATGATTTTGGTTTCCATCAAAACTATTTTCTTTTATACCTGAGAAGAATACCCAGTAGTGGGGATTTATGGTCTTTTTTCCTGTACATATTGGAACGCCATACGTTGTAAACTTCCTGGTCCTGATAACTGTAATTTTCTAATGATATTCTTACGATGTGTGCTCACCGTCGCTTCACTGATGTTTAGCATATCTGCAATTTCTTTAGAAGAAAATTCAAAACCAATCAAATTAAAGATTTGATTTTGACGTTTGGATAGTTTTTTAGAATAAGTTTCCTGCTGACTATATCGTGTAATTAAATGCGTTATTTTATCAATGAGCTCTGGATCGCTGGAAATAGATCTATAGGCGGTAATAACCGTAAGTGTTTGATGAAGATTAAGTTTTTGATTATGACTTGCGGCACGTTGAATTGTAGTTAATAATTCTTGAAATACATTCATTAGACGAAGCTAACGTAAGTGAAAGATTCAAAAAATACCCGTAGCTAGGTATTTCAATAGGCAAGGCAATATGGATTTAAAATAGAGGTTATTGTATCAAACTTATTGATTACGATTTGCTTAGCAGTCCTATTTGTTTGCTAATAGCTTGACTAAGCGATTTTTTTAGAAATCGTACTTCTTTTCAATAGCGTATTTAAGCAATTCTCCCTTACCACTCAACCCTAATTTGCGCATCATATTCTTACGGTGTTTTTCTACGGTAGAAACCGCTGTAAAACGAATATCTGCAATCTCCGAAGAGGTTTTGTTTTGTGCGATAAGCTTTAGAATAGCATGTTCACTTTTGGAGAGTACAGATCTGGGCGTTTTGGCTTTTGCACTTTCCGGATCGAGAAGTTGCGGATCAATTTCCTTATCATAATAGACTTTACCTTCCATCACCGCATGAATGGCTTTTAATAATTCTTCTAGCGGACTATTCTTTAAAATATAACCACATGCTCCCGCATCCCGCATCTGGATCACGGCCTGATCCTGATCAAACATAGAAAAGGCAATAATTTTGATATGAGGAAATTCCTTTTTGATGAGCTTCGTTGTTTCAATCCCATCAATCTTAGGCATCCGGATATCCATGATTACCACTTTGGGCTGCTTTAAACGTACAATCTCCAGGAGTTCAGCACCATTATTGGCAGTGCCAATGACGGAGATCTCTTCTTCATATTTTAGGAGTAGGTTAATCCCATCAATAAGTGATTGATGGTCTTCTGCAATAGCGACGGTAATCATAAGGTTTTTAAGTTAAGGGTGAATGAGTTAACACTAGGGCTTAATAAGCTTTTTCAAAATACGGAACTTTCAGTTTCTAAACTATTCCCAGTAGAAGGGAATTGCTCATTCCTCTGGTTCTGTAACTATTGGTTGTATGGGTAAATCAATAATAATATTGGTGCCTTTACCTATCGTACTGTCTACTTCCATACTCCCTTCCAGATGCTCTACACGGCGTTCTATACTACCTAATCCCATCCCGTTTTTGGTTTCCAGTTTCCCGACTTTAAACCCTTTGCCATTGTCTTCTACGATAATATTGAGTTCATTATCATGTTGAGTTAAAGAAATACTAGCTTCTGTAGCTTTAGCGTGTTTGACAATATTGGTCGTTAATTCCTGTACGATTCTAAAAATTGTAATTTCCAAGTGATTACTTAAACGGTTTTCCAAACCAAAGTCCTGTACTTCAATTTTTAGTTTACCACTAGAAGAGATTTGTTTTGCTAGTTTTTGTACGGCTGGCAACAAACCTTCTTTCGCCATCACCCCACTATTACGTTCATGGGAGATACGTCGTACTTTTTGATAGGCTTCGTTAATCAAAGTATTGGTTTTAGATAATAAGCCTTTGGGATCATCTACCTTTTCCAGATTGCGCTCCAGGTTTTCCACCTGCATCTTTACAGTAGCCAGAGTACTTCCAAGATTATCGTGTAATTCGCCGGCTAGGCGTAGGCGTTCCTTTTCCTGGCCTTCGACCATGGCGTTAATGGTTTCTATTTCCTTTTCTTTTAAAATCTGAGTGGTTTTTTGGATTTCCAGTTCCTTTTCCTGTTCGGCGATATGTTGTTTACGTTTAATTGAACGATATGTTAAAAAAGCTATAATTGAGATAAAGAATACCGTACCGATAAGTGCCAAAATGGTATTTTTATTTTTGGCAAGTTGTTTTTCCTTTTCAACAGTTTTATATTTTTCCTGGATATCGGCAATAGCTTTAGATTGATCTTTTATATCCATGCTATCTTTAAGTATGTTGCTTATCTTTAAATGTTTAAGACTTTTATTATTATCGCCTATTGCCTCGTAATAATCGGATAAATCTGTGTGTAATAGTTGTTTGCTGGCTATGGTATCCGTTTGTATTTTAATAGAATTAGCATCTAACAGAATTTGAATAGATGTGTTGGGTTGGTTAAGTTTATAGTATTGATCAGCAAGATTTAAAGATGATAAAAATGCTCGTTCCGTGTCATTTCGTTTTTTAAAATACGGAATCAACGATTTGTATATAGTAATGGATGTCTCAGGATCATTTTGATAGGACCCTATTAACATGGCCACATTAAGTTGATTGTTATAATATAATGTTGAATCTTGATGTTTTAAAGCCAATTCACTGATATTCTTATAGTGTTTGATTCCTTCGTCTATTTGTTCTTTTTCAAAGGCTCTCGAACCTAAATAGAATTGACAATCTGATTGTAAATGGTAGTCATCTAATTTATTAGCTAAATCACAAAAAGAATTAATTAAATCTGATACATTGATTCTTGGATTATTTAAATAACTGATACAGTCAATCATTAACCCTTCAGTTTTTATTAGTTTTACTACGTTCTTTTCATTTATAAAATAGTCCCTTGCTTTTTCCAAATGATCAAAGGCGACATTATAATTCCCTTCGTGAAAAGAATAGGCTCCCATTGCATAATCTAAAATTGACTGATCCTGGTCATTGAGTTTTTTGTCTATGAAATCGTTAATAAGAGAATCCGCTTGCTGCCATTTTTTATCGTTAATATAACGTTCTAAAAGATCAATACTGTTTTGTTGAGAAAAACAGATACCAGCCCATAATAAAAAGGCTGGTATATAAAATAATTTAAGTAATAGTGTATTCAATTAAATAGATGGTTTTTTAACGACTCCGCCTGGAACAGTATCAGGAATTGAAGGACCTGTGAAGTCCTCGCAAGACCATTTGCTATCATAAGATTGACCAAAATCATATCTTATGTGTCTAAAGTTAAGAAAATCGCCCGATTTCAAATCAATTCCATACTCAACATTGAATTCTTTGGTTCTATTCTCGAAAGGAGCATTTTGACTTACCCTTAAAGTATGTAAAGATAACTCTTGTTGATTTTCGATAGGAGAAACACATTTTCCGATAGCTACTAATTTTCGATGAGTATTAGATTGATGAACAGTAAACTTTACTTTTTTTATTGTACTGCCATCCCAGGCTGTAAATTGAACTGTAATTAATTCATCTGGAGTCTTAATAAAGAGATAACTTTCATTTGTATCACCTTCCTTTATTTCAGGTACATCATACTTATACATAGTTAATTATTTAAGGTTACTATTTTGTTTTTTTGCTATAAAATTTCTTAAAAGGGAAAGGCGGGCAATTGCTTCCGATGGTTTTTTCTTCAGTCAATATTTTAGTAATCGGAGAAAAGAATGCTCTTTCAGCCTTTTCATCTCTTGCAAACAAAAGTCCAACAGCCTGATTATCTTCACTAATTACTAAAGATCCTGAATCTCCGCTATCGGCATGCATGTTTTCAACCATGACTTGATTGGTCATTACAATATTTTCTTTTTTGCCTTTAAAATTTCGGATGACGCTTATGGAAGCATTTAAAGAGCGAATGTTACCCCATGAAAGTTTAGTAGTACTTCCATATTTTTTAACTTTATCACCTAATGCTACTTTTTTTATTCCTTTTATAGGTGTAGCATCACTAATATTTCCTCCCGAGAGGTAGGGAAGCACTTTATCATTGATTTTAATTAAAGCAACATCCATTTTTTTATTGTAATTCCAATATTTTAATTGGCCAATTTCGAATTTAGAATCACCTGATTGGTTTTTGTGAAGATGGTATATCCTCTCATTTAATTCCGTATCAGCATCCGAAACAACATGAGCATTCGTCATTGCATAGAAATTCCCGTCGTATAATTCAACTAAAGCGCCTAACGTTCCTACGGAATCACTCATATTTTCATTGCTGATGGTAATTCCTCCTGATATCGGTTTTGCAGTTTTATAATCTGTAACTCCAGTGTTTTTTTGGGAAAGAAGTTCTACCCCAGAACTATAAAGCCCAAAATCAATTGTCTCTATAGAAATATTGTAAATTGATGATTTGATGAATTCAGAATCGCTTTTTTCTTCGATAGAGATTGGTTCTGAATTACTATTTAAAAAGAATTTACTTGCGTTATAAGTACGTTGATTTTTTTGAAGTTGTTTAATATTAATGAATTGATACTTGTATTCTTTTACTCCAAATTCAATAAAATAATTGTTCTTCTCTCTTGGATTCTCAACGACTGCAGCATAACTTATAAAAGGAACGCACTTCATTCCTTTACTTATTTTTTTTAATCGATTATTAGCTTCTTCAAGAGTCATGGCTGGTGGAATTAATTGATTTGCTCAAAGATGTCTTAGATTTCCTCCAAGAAACATACCCACTAACTGGGATTTTAAAGGAGATATTTTAATGTATTAAGAGAAGTAATGCAGAATGATAAAAAATAGGCTAAGAACGGAATTGTTTGAGAAGTCTACTCTTTGAAAAGATATTACTCGATAAAGAGATTTACAATGGAATATCTATAATAATAGAAGTCCCCTTTCCCGGGATACTATCAACTTCCATACTCCCTTCTAGGTGCTCGACACGACGTTCGATGCTACCCAGACCCATCCCGTTTTTCGTTTCTAGTTTTCCTACTTTAAAGCCTTTGCCGTTGTCTTCAACGATGATATTCAATTCATTATCATGTTGGGTTAAAGAAATACTGGCTTCAGTGGCTTGGGCATGCTTTACGATATTGGTGGTTAACTCTTGTATGATTCTAAAGATCGTAATCTCAAGATGGTTACTTAAACGGTTTTCCAAACCAAAATCTTGTACGTCTATCTGTAAAGAACCACTAGACGAGATTTGTTTGGCTAGTTTTTGTACGGCCGGTAATAACCCTTCTTTTGCCATAACACCGCTATTACGTTCATGTGAGATACTACGTACTTTTTGATAAGCTTCATTGATCAGAGTATTGGTTTTGGATAATAAGGTCTTAGGATCGTCTACTTTTTCTAGGTTACGTTCCAGGTTTTCCACCTGCATTTTAACAGTAGCTAGCGTACTTCCCAGGTTATCATGGAGTTCCCCTGCTAGGCGTAAACGTTCTTTTTCCTGACCTTCCACCATAGCATTAATAGTCTCTACTTCTTTTTCTTTTAGGATCTGGGTGGTTTTTTGGATTTCCAGTTCTCTTTCCTGTTCGGCGATACGCTGTTTACGTTTGGTGGAGCGGTAAATGAGGAGGGCGATAATGGAACCTAATACTAAAAATCCGCCAAGACCTACAGCGATGTTTTGGTTGCGTTTTTTCTCAGAAATAAGGATAAGGTTTTGTTTCTCTTTTTCAGCAGTTTGATATTTAACATTCGCTTGCGCAATTCTTAACGTATTGATATTATAATCCATTCGGATTCTATAAGAGCGTGCAACTTTTTGAAAGTCATAGGCTTTTTTAAATTCTTTTTTTGAATAAGCTAAATCGGATTTATAAGTGTTTAGATAATACTTTGACCTAATGCTGTCAGCCTTATCCTGATAAAGAGTCATTGAATCTATGTAATTTTGAGCTTTTTGGAATTCTTTTTTATCTGAGCTTAATTTCATCAAACGATAAAATAGTCTGAATTTAATATATTTTGTGTAAGGTTTTGATTTATTTGACTTTAATGTGCTTAAATAAATGTCTTTTGCTCTGTTTTTATTATCGATTAACTCAATTATAATTGCTTTATAAGATAAATAAATAAGCCAAAATTCATGCTGTTTTGGAAATGATTGCATTAGATTTTCGAAATCTTTTAATAACTCTAAATTAAATTTAACATCAGATATGAAATGAAAACTTTGTTTTAATTTATATAATTCGTACCAATAAAAATCTTCTGATGTTTTACAATAATTTTTATATTCTAAAAGATAATCTTTATGTTCAGAATTTGATAGTACTAATTCAAAATCATACAATTCTAATAAGGCTTTTAAAGCCATTTTGATAAGTTCTTTCGAATCCTTAGTTTTTGCAATTGAAAGCGCTTGATTAAAAGACTCAAATGCTTTTATAGTATAAGGATTTGTATAAAGAAATAAATAACCGTTTTTTAGTGCTTTTACGTAAGCAAGTATATGTTCATCTTCTGATAAAATTGTACTTGGTAATGGTTGATTAGCACTTTGGCCTACATCATAAAGAATGAAACGGAGTTCTTGTAAATTTTTTTTTAATGCAGTATTTGAGCAAATTGACACGAAATTATCATATTCCTTAAAATTTAGTTGATTAGCCAATCCTAAGCATTTTATAACAATGTCAAAATCTGAAACAGCTCTTGATGAAGAGCTGTTTAGAATAAAAATTATGATAAATAAATATTTGATTTATTTCAGTTTTGGGTTTAAACAATAGTTAATTCTCTCCTAGGACAAGCTATTGTATCTGCAATTTTTACTTTTTCTGGATCTCTCTTGTCTATCATGTCCTCTATAATTGACCATTCAGCGGGTCTGGTATTGGTAGCCCGAGCTCTTCTAGAACTAGGGCTTATTCCTTCTCTAAATTCAAATTCTTCATCAAAAATATTATCGAGTACATTTTGATATTGAACATGTTCTTGATGACTTCTATTATGTAATCGTTTTACTACACGAATAATACGCAATTGTGATTTATTTTTAATCAACTCAATCTCTTTATCAATAAACTCTATCGGTTTAGCATGTTCTGGATTAAAACTAGGTGCTGCCTGTATTTCAATGGCTAAGATAGCATCGTTAATTTGAAGGTCATCAGGATTAGGAAAAGAGAAAATAACTGATCTTGTGATTCCTAAATTTAAAAAACCTTTGTAATTGATTGCACCTAATTTACCTCCATTGATAGTATACTTTAACTTATCAGGGTTAAAGGAACATTCGAAATTACCATAAATTTGAAGAAAAGTTTTATAAAGTTGAGTTGAATATAAAATTTGATTTTGAATTGCTTGACTTAAATCAAGTTGAGAATAGATATTTAAAGACATAATGTTGATTGAATTTTTTTATTTTTCAATTTTAAGAACTTTTATTGATTATTTACATACCCTTTAACTGGTATGTTTGCCATTAAAATACTAAAAACTTCTTAAATAAAGAGAATTGGAGGTAAGGCAATGAGATTTCTGCCTTTGCGGAAATGGAATTACTCTTTCAACAAAAACTTAATCCCAAACAATACCAATATAAAAACAAAGAAACCTATCAATACCCATTTACTTCCTTTGTATTCCTTGCGGTGTAGTTTACGGTCTTTACGGTAGCTTAAAACCATAATGATCACAAAGGCAATAATAAACGCAATTGCAAAAGCAATTTTCCCGGAACTCAACATTTTGTGGTATTTTAGGCGCTGCAAAAATACAGCATATTACTGTTTTTTGTAGCCTATTTAATCAATTAAAATATATCCGCCGGAGTTTATCCTGAGCCCCGATAGCTATCGGGGTCGAAGGACGGATGTAGTTAACCCTTAAAAGATATCCGCCTTCGCGGATATGGAAACATATGAAGAATAAAATCGCTGCCGTCCATGCCTTCCACACTGCTTTTGGATTAGGAATAGAAGAAACCCCAACCGCACAACTTACCAAAGCTAAAAACCTCTTGCGTTTTAACCTGATGAAGGAAGAAAACGAAGAATACTTTGAAGCGGCCAATAATGGCGACCTTGTAGAAGTTGCTGATGCCTTGGGAGATATGCTTTATATCCTTTGTGGAACCATTCTGGAACATGGCATGCAACATAAAATCGAAGAAGTTTTTGAAGAAATTCAACGCTCTAATATGAGTAAGCTTGGTGCCGATGGTAAACCTATCTATCGCGAAGATGGTAAAGTACTTAAAGGCCCTAATTACTTTAAGCCTGATATTCAGGCAATACTGGATAAATAATTATCGGGTGGTCGAGTGTCTCGAACTTGTTTCTGGGTGTATCGAAGTGACCCTGTCGGTAATCTCGATACGATGTCTCTGACATCACTCGATCACCGAAATCTGGACACTGAGTGATTTCAATGCAATTGGAATTGTATCGAAGTGGCCTTCCCAATGATTTCATAGGTAATCTCGATACGATGTCGCTGACATCACTCGATCACCGAAATCTGGACACTGAGTGATTCCAATGCAATTGGAATCGTATCGAAGTGACCTTCCCAATGATTTCATAGATAATCTCGATACGATGTCTCTGACATTACTCGATCACCGAAATCTGTTTATAGAGTATCTCAAACTTGTTTGGGATCTATCGAGATAAACTCGCGAGTAATCACTCCCTCATTATGAAGATTTTCATAACTATGATTATTTTCCAAAAACCCCATTTCTTCATAAATCTAATGCAACGATGAAACTGGTCACTGAGTGATTTCAATGCAATTGGAATCGTATCGAAGTGACCTTTCCAGTTGTACCGTCGGTAATCTCGATACGATGTCTCTGACATCACTCGATCACCGAAATCTGGACACCGAGTGTCCCGAACTCGTTTCGGGATGTATCAAAGTGAACATCCTTTGATACAAAAAACAAAAAAACCACGCATAAAGCGTGGTTCTATATTAATCTTTATCGTAATCGCGTTACTCTGCTTTTATCCCAAGCTTAGCCATTACTTTATTCGTAAGGTCATATGCAGGGTCTGCATACGCTACAGAATTTGCATTACCTATAGAAAGTACTTGTGTATACCCTTCGGCAACGGCAATTTCATTTAAAGCCTCAGCAATCTTTACATAAAGCGGATTTAATAATTCATTTTGCTTTAAGCTTATCAACTGATTAGCATTCGTTTGAAACTGTTGAATCTCTTGTTCTAACTTAATAATAGCATCCTGCTTTAATTTTTTAGTAGCATCCGGAAATCCAGCTTCACCTTCCTGATATTCTTTTACCTTAGCCTCATAATCTGCTACCTTAGTCTGTAAATCTTTTCCAAGATCTTCATTATACGTTTTAATCGCATCCTGAACACCGGTAAGTTCTGGCATTTTTGATACTATAAATTCGGGATCAATAGTTCCTACCTTAGTTTGTGCAACAGTCGCCAGTGTACTTAATAATACCATAGCGATAATCATAATTTTTTTCATCTATTCTGGTTTTTTGATTTCTTTATTTGCGCCTGCAAATATAATAGGATTGAAAACAATATCCGTACCAAAGCTGCAACTTATTGATATAGTTGCCCTCGATGAGGTTTTAAAGCATCTCTTACCGGCTTCATTTCATCCTTATTGACCACTAGAAAAGCAAGATGATGGAATTCCTGTA
>CAYOBX010000148.1:0-11954 GCA_964402245.1 uncultured Saprospiraceae bacterium
TTTTAAATGATGAATGATTTTAAATGATGAATGATTTTAAATGATGAATGATTTTAAATGATGAATGAGAAATGATGAATACGGAATGTTGACCTTTTGATGTTGACACCATATCTCATTCATCATTAAAAAAAAGTCAACGTCAAATTAAGGTCAACATCAAAAAAATCATCATTCATCATTTCTCATTCATCATTTAAAACCATTCATCATTAAAAAATCACCCTTCCTTAATCAAAGCCAGTAAATCTTCACTAGACAAACGGGCACTCCGCTCCGTCCCTTCTAGTAGGCCATCTGCCAAATCTCGTTTATGATGATGTAAGGCTACTATTTTTTCTTCTATCGTATTGGCAGTTACTAAGCGATAAATCGTTACAGGACGTTTTTGCCCAATACGATGCGCTCGATCAGACGCTTGATCCTCCACCGCAGGATTCCACCAAGGGTCGGTGTGTATGACATAATCCGCAGCCGTTAAATTCAGGCCAACTCCTCCTGCTTTTAGGCTAATCAAAAAGACATCACCTTCGCCTGATTGAAAAGCATTGATACGCTCCTCTCTTTTCTTAAGAGACGTTTGTCCATCCAGATATTGATAGCTTATTTTCTTCTTTTGCATTAAAGCTTCTATGATTGTAAGATGGCCTACAAACTGACTAAAGATGAGTGCTTTATGGCCACTTGACACCAATTCTTCTACTGTTTCCTCTAACAATCGTAGTTTGGAACTTTCTAGATCAATTCCTTTTTTCACCAACTTTGGATGACAACAGGCTTGGCGCAAACGAGTAATCTCCGCTAATATTTGCATACCAGGATGTCCTTTTTCAGCTTGCCCTTCTGCAATTTTTTCAATGGCGGTTTGCCTTAGTGCTTCATAAAAAGCTCTTTCTGCTGTACTCATTTCTACACTAAGGGTAATTTCCGTTTTACTTGGAAGATCATCTAATACATCATTCTTTTTTCGACGTAAGATAAAAGGTTGGATTAGTTTTTTTAGATGCTGCTGCACCTGGGTATTTTTATCTCTTTCGATAGGAAGCGCATATTTATTTTGGAAAGACTCATAAGAACCCAATAAGCCTGGGTTCAGAAAATAGAACAAATTCCATAGTTCGCCTAAGTGGTTTTCTATTGGTGTACCCGTTGTAATAATTTTAAAATCTCCTTTTAAATTCATGGCAGCCTTCGAGCGTTTGGCGGTTCTATTTTTTATAGCTTGTGCCTCATCTAAAATAATTGTGCCGAATTTTTTACTCGTCAATAAGGCTTCTTCCTGATGTAATAAACCATAGGTAGTAATCAGTAAATCATACTTCTTCAATCCTTTTATCGTTTTCTTTCTATCACCACTACCGAAGATCGTAGCATTTAAGGTAGGCGCGAACCGTTGGCATTCTCGCAACCAATTTCGACATACAGAAGCTGGGGCAACCACTAAAGCAGGTCCTTTACTAGCTCGCTCAACTAGTACTGCCAAGCCTTGTATTGTTTTTCCCAAACCCATATCATCTGCTAAACAAGCACCCACTCCCCAATAAGCTAATCGCTGCAACCATTCATAACCTTCTAGCTGATAAGATCGCAATTCTGCTTTGAATGTTGAAGGTACTTCTACCTTTAACTTCCTCGCTCTCTTTAAGCGATTCAATTGTTGTTTCCATTCTTTAGCCGCTTCTAATTCAGCGACTTGATCGGTAAAATCAGATAAAGCAGCTACAGATAAATTATGTGCTTTGATCCCATCTCCTGAGCGATCCAAATAGGAATTCATTGCAGAGAGTTTCTTTTTAAACGCTACCGTTAATGCAATAAATTGCCCGTCTTTAATTTCAACAAATCGACTATCTTGATTCTGGTCTATTAAATCTAGTAGCAAGCGCATGTCCAAAACTTCTTTATCGCCTATTTGCAACTCCCCAGAAATACCAAACCAATCATTATCTCGGTCAATCCGCATGGAAAACTGATCGAACCCAACATGGTCAGTCAATCTTATTTTTTCACCTTTAGGCCATTCTAGTTTTACTAGTTTGTTATCTTTAACTGCTTCTAATTCTAATAAAATATTCAAGCAAGTTTCTGTATCCTCAAAGGTCCACTCTCCCTGATAAGATGGAATTTTCTGTAGAGTAGTACAAACCTCTTCTACTTTTTTAACTTGCTCTGCTTCTTTTTTTAGAGATCGTTTAATGAGCGTTCGTTTCTTCTTTATTTCTGCAACGAATTCTGTTCTTCCTTGTCCCGGTTTAAAATATGGCGGTTCTCCTCCTGCGGGTTTAGTAAATAATTCTAATTTGAATCCTTCTCCAAAAGGCAACAAATGAACATAGATTGTATTGTCTCCTTTTTTGGTTGGCAAATCTTGTTCTGCATGGGCCAATTTGGAATTCACTACTACACCTGTTCCCAATTTGCTTATAAAAGTACTTAATCGTTTCTTCGCAGTTTTAGGAATTCGTACCATATCTTTTCCCATCGCTTTAGCGATCTCTTGATGGATCGGATCTACCTGTACATAATTATAGCGAGTAGGTGTTTCTTTGTTAATAGAAATTCCTTTTGCATCGACATTATGAGAAAACTTTATTTCATACATTCCTGATTTTTCTTCTACAATTAATTCTGGTTTCACAACAGTCAATTCTACTAATACGTCAGGATTATTATATAAAAATAATCTAGGATGCCCCACCATTCCTTTTAAAGCTTTTTCAAAATTAAATAAGTAATCTGTTCCACCATAATAGCCTGGACTTTGTTGTGTATATATTGCACTAATAATAGGCTGATCTTGCGAAGTAGCCGCATCTTCTTGATTACTATGTAATCTTTTCAATGCGATATTTCTACCTTTTGACCACACCCCTTTTTTACTCTTAGTTTGTAGCTTTGGCTGAATCATCCCATTATTAAAATTAACTAGCCAAGCAATTCTCGAATTCCCACCTTCTTCCAAAGCAGTTATAGTATTATTCGAAGTCATCCCTTCGAATGCTCGTAAGACTAATTCCCAATCCTCTACTTTTTTTAAGGCAGTAATGATACTCTCAATACCTAGTTTTTTTTGTAAACTATCAGATTTAGTAGTATAGTTTCTTTGTTTTGATTGATCGGTGTGTAATTTAGAAAGGATCGTTGCATATTCTAAGGCGAACCACTCGAATCCATTATTAGTAGCCAAAGTGTAGTATTTTTCAAATTGCTGTATCTCTTTTTTAGTCAAATTTTTATTCGTCCAAAAAGCAATAATCCCATAAAACACCAGCCCCATACTTGTATATGGATCGTTTCTCAAATAAAAACCTCCTTCATTTTTCTCATTTTTCAAAGACAACATCAAACCAATAATATAACCAATCACCTGCTTATTGGATTGATAATAAGCATTTTCTGCATGTTTCAATATTAAGCCATAATTACTAGGATCATCCTTTTTTAATAAAGCCAACAAATAAAAAGGAGCTGCTTCATATTGTAAAAAGACCTTCTTCTTACGTGTTGCTTTTCTTACTTTTTTCCAATCTTCTTCAAATAAAGAAAGGGCTTTATCATTGTCTCCTTTTAAAAAAGCTACCCACGCGGAGTTTCCTTCTTGTGTCTCAAAAAAAGCATCCTTATCTTTTAACTTACCTTGATAAATAAGCAAAGTACCCAATAATTGTCTAAGGGCTATATTATCAGGGTTCCTTTTATAAAGTTCGAGTAAATACGATTCGTAATCTGTTATAGGTTCCACCTCATAAATGGCAGTCGCTAAAAGTGGTTCTAGAATTTTCATTTGAGCATCCACGGATAATAGCTGCAAAAATTCTTTTTCAAAGGGAGCAGCAAAAAAGAAGAATATAGGATTAGGATCATCATAGGATTCTCTGGTAGATTTACTGTTATGTTCTTGAAAATCTTTTCCATTTCCTCTAATTAATGCATACTGCATTTCTCTCAATACTACGCTGTAATTACGATAATCTCTAGTCCTAAAGGAATATCTAGAGTCCTCCTTTATTGGATATATCTCTCGTATTGCTTTTATAAATGTATTTAATCGTTCATCCTCTAGCACTTTTTTTAAACAAAATCGATGATTTTTTAAATTTATTTGAAATTTTGTTTTTGTGTGCTCTACTATAAATCTATGATCTACTAATGGTTGAAGTACTTGATATAATATTTTATGTGTAAAAAATTTACCGTTTAAGATATCAATTCTACATAAACGTAATATTTTGCTAATCCGACTAAGATCTACTGTTTCTAATGCTAATACTATTATTTTCAAACAATCTTGCTCTGAAGTGCTTAGCTTCTTGTATTTTGCCTCTAATTTTTTATAATCACTCATTGAAATCAATTAAAATGTAAATTATCAAAACATCAAATCACTGTCAGAATTAGGATTCATTGGATTTTAGGATTAGCAGGATTTTCAAACGTGCTATTGTCTAAATCCTACAATGCGATCAAAGATAAGTTCTTGTACATAAATAAACTACTATGTTTGCCCATATACGAAAAAAAATATATACACAAGATAATCTCCCATTCCGCCTAGCTCAATGGAGATTCCAAAACAAAAAGATTGTCTTCACCAATGGCTGTTTTGATTTATTACATTATGGGCATATTGATTACCTTGCAGCCGCACGTGCATTAGGAGATAAATTAATTATAGGAATCAATGCTACCGAATCGGTACAACGATTAAAAGGAAAGCATCGTCCCATTAAAGATGATATTACTCGACAACATCTATTAGCTTCCTTATTTTTTGTAGATGCGGTAATTGAATTTTCAGAAGATACACCGCTCAATCTGATACAATTAATTCAGCCAAATATATTAGTAAAAGGAGGCGATTGGTCTGTAGAAAATATTGTGGGAAGTAAGGAGGTCTTAGCGAATGGAGGGGAGGTGAAAAGTTTACCTTTTGTAGAAGGTTATTCTACTACGGCTTTAGAGGAAAAGATTAAGCGACAATAGTTTAAAAATTAGAGCAGAGAGCAGAGAAGCGAGAGTAGAGACAGATTCCGTTTTCAAATGATAAGATTATCTATTTTCAAACGAAATCTGTCTCTGTTTTCGCTTCTCACTTCTCTGTTCTTTTCTAATAATTATTCATTTTAGCATACCGATCCAAATGGTAATTATAATCCCCAAACGTCTGCTGTGCCACCCGCGCTCTCTTCAAGAAAAAGCCAATCTCTTCGTCATCCGTCATACCAATACCACCAAACATTTGAATAGCTTCATTAGAAACTAATTGGAGCGTCTTTCCTAATTTAGCCTTTGCCAAACTCGCTAACATAGGTACTTTTTTAGATCCTTTATCTACTGCTTGTAATCCGGCAATGACTATAGATTTGCAATTTTCAATTTCACAATACATATGTGCTGCACGATGCTGTAAGCCTTGGAATACACCAATCGGAACACCGAATTGTTGTCGCTCTTTTAAGTAAGCAATGGTTCTATCAAAAGCTTCGGAAGTAGTGCCTAGCATTTCTGCTGCTAAACCTATTCTAGCAATATCTAAGGTAGCTTCTAATACAGGAATTCCATTTCCTTCTTCCCCTAACAAAGTAGCTTCCGCATTATCGAAAGTAACATTAGCTGCATTTCTGCTATCCATCATGATGGTCCGTTCTACTGCCACGCCTTTTGCATCTGCATTCACAATGAGCAAACTAGTCTTTCCATCTCTACTAGCAGAGACAATAAATTTGTCCGCCACATGTCCATCTAATACAAATACTTTTTTGCCACTTACCGCATGTGTTTTTCCTAAGGAGGTATATGTCGCTGCTATTTTAGTAGGCTTGTGTGCGCTACTTTCTTCCGCCGCCAAAGCGATTAATAAATTACCTTCTGCTATTGCTGGTAATAGAGCAGATTTTTGCGCATCCGTACCACCTTGTTTAATTATGGTACTTCCTAATAAAACGGTAGACACTAATGGCGAAGCCGTCAAAGTCCGACCTGTTTCTTCTAAGATCTGACCTAAACCCGTATAGCCAAAATCTAAACCTCCATAGCTTTCTGGAATGGTCAAACTTGCCCAGCCCATTTCTGCCATTGCTTTCCATACTGCTGGATCGTAGCCTTTGTCATCTTTATCATCTCTTAATTTTCTCAATGCCGCTACGGGGGCATTTTCTTTTAAATACTCCCTTGCGGAAGATTTTAACATGGATTGTTCTTCTGTTAATACTAGAGGCATGGTTATTTTTTGAGGGGTCAGGAGTCAGGGGTCAGGGGTCAGGTTTTAGACGTTGACAGCGTTGCGTTTCTAGATCTACCAGTTTTTGAAAAACTGGCAGATCTTTCCTCACGACGAACATGTCAACATCATACAAACCTAACTCCTGACCCTTGACCCCTGACTCCTATTTTTAAAATGAAATCTTTTCCGATACGCTATCTCTCAGCGCAGCGGTCTCTCTTCTCTGTTCTCGCTTCTTCTTTACTTACTCGGTAATCCCAAGATTCGCTTAGAAATAATATTCAATTGTACTTCTGAAGTACCTCCTTCTATAGAGTTGGCTTTAGTACGGCAAAAATATCTTGGCAAACGACCTTCATCTGAAGCCTCGCCTTCCCATTGATTACCTGCGGTACCCGCTAAAGACATTTGTAATTCTAACTTCTGCTTATTTAATTCTGTCGCATAGTATTTGAAGAAAGAAGAACTAGCTCCTAAAGATTGTCCTGCTTTCACTTCATCCATTGTACGAGAAATAGTCATTTTGAAAATGGCATCATCCATTTCCCATCGTGCAATATCTGGACGTAAAATGGTATCCGCTAAAATATCATTTTCTAAACCTACCTGCGCTACCGCAAAATCATGCAATGGCTTCTTTTGTTCCGTATCCCCTACCCCACCAATCATTTCTCGCTCATGCGTTAATAAATATTTGGCGATCGTCCAACCTGCGTTTTCTTTACCGACTAAATTCTCTTTTGGTACTTTTACATTATCAAAGAACGTCTCACAGAAAGGAGAATTACCACTCAATAATTTAATAGGTCTGGTGCTTACGCCTTCTGAACGCATATCAATCAAAATAAAACTAATACCTGAATGCTTCGGTGCTTCTGGATCGGTACGCACTAAGCAGAAAATCCAATCTGACTTATCTGCAAAAGAAGTCCATACTTTTTGACCATTCACTAAATAATGATCGCCCTTATCTTCTGCACTTGTTTGTAAATTTGCTAAATCAGATCCCGCACCTGGTTCACTATAACCTTGACACCACCATAATTTACCGGCAGTGATTTGATTTAAAAAATGCTCTTTCTGCCCGTCATTTGCAAATTTCAATAAGGCTGGGCCGAGCATTGAAATACCAAAATTATATAAAGGCATTCGACAACCTAATTTGCCCATTTCTTCTTTTAAAATCTTATTCTCTTCTTTACTCAATCCACCACCACCATATTCTTTTGGCCAATGTGGTACGGTCCATTGCTTTTCAAGCATTCGCTCAAACCATACCTTTTGGTCATCACTATTAAATGATGGATTCTTGCCCCCCCAATACATATCGGTATAACTTTTTACTGGTTGGCGTTGACTTTCTGGACAATTGGCTTCTAGCCATTCCCTCGTTTCCGTTCGGAATGTTTCTAGGGCGGTGGGTGCTGCTGTTGCTACTTCCATATTTTTTTATTTATTCTTTAGCTTTTTAATAGCTATGTTGATGTGGGAATTTATTTTTTCGTGATAAAAATAAACAAGACACGTTGCGATATTAGAGAAGTAAAAACCACGAATTCACTAATTTTAGTCTAGCTTACTCTTAGAATTCGTGAATTAGTGGTTAAATTTTCAAAACTTAATAATGCTTGTGCTTATAAACTCTAATAATTAATTATTGTTGATGTTTTGAGCCTTAAAGATACAAATTAGGTTTTAAATCCTAAAAAAGAATTAAGAAATTTTAAAAACTCTAGCAAAATATCCGCTTAATTCTTGAACGATCGCTTCTTTCTCTCCTTCTATCTCAACTCCCGCAATCACTTTAGCCAATCGTTTTTTATACTCTAATTGCATCGCTCGAGCAATTTGAATACGTTGCGCTTGTGGGGAACCTGCGCCGTGCATACTCTCTGTCAAATAGCCTACGGCATTTCTTCCAAGCGTCATATTTTCAATTAACCGCAGGATACGCATTCGATCTTCTGTCTTTACATCTGCTTTTCCTTTGAGGTATTTTTCTAATAATTTTCCTACTTCTGGATGCGTAAATTCTTGTTCTGATGGCATAGTGGCTACTAAACCACCAGCTATGTCTTGCGCTAATCGACCAATTTCATAAGGCATCTTAGTTACATGATGCTTGCAAACATTAGCTAACATATCATCACAGATAAAACTGCCAGACTTTGTAGCATAACCTTGATGAGAGGCTGCAATACCTGTTGCATAAATCGTCTCATTCAAATGGGTCATCTCCACCAATTTATCTTTGATATGAGAAGTTTTGGGTAAACCATTCATTTCTGCAATCGACGCCGCAGCTCCAATTAATACATCCCCTACTCCACTTTTACAAACATAGCTTCGCCTATGATACGCAGTAAAACGAGTTACTAACATAGAAGCAAATTCATATTCGCCATCCATAAAGATTAGCTCATTTGGGATAAACACATTGTCGAATATCACCATTGCTTCTTGTCCGCCGTACTTGGCATTTCCTACATCAATATCTCCCGCTTCCATACTCCTCGTGTCACAAGATTGACGACCATATATATAAGTAATTCCTTTGGCATCCACAGGCACTGCTCCCGTAATCGCATAAGCTTTATCTCCTTCTCCTAATCGCATCGTTGGCATCACCAACAACCAATGAGAATTGATACAACCAGTCTGGTGCGCTTTGGCTCCTGTTATATATACCCCCTCTTTTGTCCGTTTGGAAATATGCACAAACAAATCTGGATCTTCCTGCTTGTGAGGTGGCAAACTTCTATCTCCTTTCACATCAGTCATTGCTCCGCCAACTACATAATTGTAGCGATGCATTAAGGTCAAGAAAGTTTTAAGTTTTTCATGGTAGTTTGTTCCTTTCGCCTCATCCATTTCATAGGTAACTGAATACAAGGAATTGAAAGCATCCATTCCTACACAACGCTGAAAGCAGGTTCCTGTTAGCTGCCCTAACTTCCGCTGCATTTTATTCTGCAATACCAATTCCTCTGCGCTAGTACATACATGCAAAAACCGACTCACTCTTTCTCCCGTAAATGGTGAAATCACCGATGCCAGTTCTGGTGCATGTACTGCCAAATCATAAGTCTTAGCAATGGCATTAATCGAAGGGCGAATCATAGGATGATCCACTGGCTCTTTGACCATTTCCCCAAATAGATATATCGTTAAATCTCTATTTCTAAGGGATTCTATATAATCCTTCCCGTCTTTAATTTTACTTAGATTGATTGGTAGTTGCGTCGTCATTATTTCTTGGAAATGGGTAATAGAAAAGAATTGTGGGGATTGTTGGATTGTAATGATTGTACACATGACGTATACAATCATTACAATTTAACAATCTTAGCAATCAAAAATTGGTTGAATATTTTTGTATTACTGCTTATTCTAGCGAATATTCGCCAAGTTTAAGAAAAAAAATATGTTTTACAAAGAAAATTGGGGAAAAGAAGTGGAGGGAGCTGTGGATTTTTTTTAAAATTTTACTTTTGAGAGAAATTTATTTTATGCAAAGTATAGAACCGTTAAAATGACTAAAAATTTTCTATACGTCGGTTTCATTAAATAAATAATTAATAATTAAGTGCTTTACTTTAAATTGATTTTTTATAAAAGAAAAGATAGCATAGAAGCTACCTTCTCTTAATTAATATTTTCTCCCGTTCTAAATTCGAATAGAAGTTCCATCAAATTTCGGAACAGTCATATGGAAATTTTCTCCAAACATGATTTTTTGTTCTTCTAAAATACCAATAGCAATTTGCTCTCCCATAAGTAGTGACTCATAATAGTCTGTAAAATAGTGTACGCCTGCCCAGTTACGACCAATAGAGATATTAGAGGCTAATTTATTCAATTCGCCCTCGACTGTTAGATGAGCAATTCTATTATGTGCATCTAAGACGGGTACTGCTTCTAATTCTTTTCCATGATTAACAGAAACGTATGCTAAATTAGAGGAATGTATATCACTTTTAGTAATACCTTCTTTTGCTTTCTTGAAAACCTTAAAGGAGTCTGTAGTTATTTCTTTAGTAGGCACTATCTCTAAGTGTTGCCCATGATCAAAAAAAGCTTTGAGTATAGTTACACAAGCACCAGCAACTGTCGCATGACCTGCACCATAAGCAGGGTGCATAGGAGAACCTTCACAAAACGCCATTGGTAATAAATAATTATCTGTGCCATTTTTTGATTCTATCTCTGGAAGGATACCACTATGAAATAATTGACTATACATCTCTTCTATTCCTGGTGCCATATGTTTAAGGTCTTCATGTTTATGAATCCTTGCTGCTAACACTTCTGGGCGACATCTCCTATGAACATTATATTTTTGAAATCGAACCGCCTTTAATGCTCGAGTAGCAACTTCTGTTACTAATGATAAAACATGAGGCCCTCCAAAATGAGCAAATCCCTGTTGATGATCTCGATTATTAGGTTCTTGAAAAGGAATACCTGGATCAAAAGGAGTTCCTAAGCCTAGCAAAATTAAACAAGCATTAAGGTACGCTTCATATAGTGCATCATAGTGGACATAGGTAGCTAAGTCACGAGGGGTATGTATAAAACGTCTTGCATTAGAATTATTACTTTTCACATAATCTTCTAGTTGCCCTAGATCAGCACCATGCTGTACATCCAACCATTCATTCCAAGAAGTCATATAATCTTGTCCTTTCAATGCTGTGCGCACTCGCTGGTCAACAGATATGGCTCCATAAGTAACGAGCCCATCTTTTGCATCTCTTTCCTTATCATTGCCATTGATACCTGTGTTACCCACTAGTAAAAACTGAGATAGATAAGGGCCAATATCATCTCCAGATGTAATTCCTCTAAAAGCGTTTGCAGGAGTTGGGCAAGTTCTCTGGCAACGTCTAGTATATTCTGCCCGTGTTAACTTTTCAATAGGTTCATTTTCATCAAACCACTTTAGGTGGTTCAACATTCTGGTAAAATCAAATACTTTAGTAAAATCCCCTTTGTCAATATGAAATGCTTTCAAGCAATAGGCATCAGAAATTTTCTTCTTATCATGTTTGGCATTAAACCCTGTTCCACCTATACTAAGACTATTAAAAGGAGTATCTCTAAGTAAGGCTTGGACATATACTTCTGCCATTTCCGCCACCAATTCATCACTACCTAATCTAGGGGCAGGAGGCATCGTGACTGCTTGTGCATCTGGCCCTTCCAATTCAAAAGCTAATCCTGCACTTTGAGATTCCCATGCTCTGATCCCTACTTTATTACCATTCTTCCCTCTTGTAAGTGCTTTTTTTGATTTCCAGTTTAAAGGTTTTAGATTATCTTTATTTCCTATGTTATCAAAAGCTCCTAATGGCGTATCTCTAAAATCTCTTGGATCACCACTGTCTATTGCTTTTACGAAATAAGGATAATGATCTGGATTTTTTAGTAAGCCTGTGGAATGATCATGTGGCATCCCTTTTGTAAAACTCATTAAATAGGAAGGCTTACCTTTTAAACTCAGCATATCGCAATATCTCTCGTACACCCCTTCTTCTTCACACTCGTAGTCGTGGGCTTTTTTATGTTCTTGTTCACTATCTTTAGTGTGGCGAAATTTCAATTCATCCCCATTACTAATATGTCGTGGATGGGGGCGTTGATTGGCTAATTCATTCGCTTCTTGGCGTTTGTCCCATGCTGCCTTTTTTCTAAAATTGTTCATCTGCATTTGGTTTGATTGTTTTAAAAT